>JAJYYG010000150.1 GCA_021801235.1 Actinomycetes bacterium | reverse complement strand
CGAACTCGGGCCAGTACTCGGCGACCGGGGCGTGGAAGTCGAGCAGTCCCCGGTCGGCCAGCATGAGCGCGCACAGGAAGGTCATCGTCTTGGTGGTCGACCAGACGTTGGTGAGGGTGTCCGACTGCCACGGGACCGTCCTCTGCTCGTCGGCGAACCCGCCCCAGATGTCGACCACCGGTTCGCCGTCCACCAGGACCGCGACCGACGCCCCGACGTCGCCGCCGCTGTCGAGGCTGGCGGCGAGGGTGTCCGCCACCCCCTGGAAGCGGTCGTCCCAGCTGCCTCGGATGTCTGCCATCGCGCTACCCCCTGTCGTCTGCGCCCTCGTCCACCGGACCGGGTCGGCCGATCGTCCACCCTCCCCTGCCGGTGCTCCACCCTTGCCGAAGTGCCGACGGGCGCGCCAGCCGGGGACGCTGCGGTGCGGCAGGACGGGTGAGCCCCGCCTGCGGGAGCCGTTAGCCTTGTCCCCCATGAGCGACACCGCGCCGACCCGGCTGACGCCCGAGACCTACGAGCGGCTGCAGGCCGAGCTCGAAGACCTCACCACCCGGGGCCGGGTGGAGATCGCCGCGGTCATCGAGGCCGCCCGCGCCCTCGGCGACCTGAAGGAGAACGGCGACTACCACGCGGCGAAGGACAGCCAGGGGAAGATGGAGTCGCGTATCCGCCAGCTGCAGGCCATGCTCGCCACCGCTGAGATCGTGGACGGGGAGGCACCGTCGACCGGTACGGTGACCTCGGGCTCGGTGGTGACCTTGCGCTACGAGGGCGACGACGACGACGAGACGCAGCAGTTCTTCTTCGGGTCCATCGAGGAGCGCCAGGGTGACCTCACCGTGGTGTCCCCCGGGTCCCCCCTGGGTCAGGCCCTGGCGGGCAGGTCCGCCGGCGAGGTGGTGGAGTACGCCGCCCCGGGAGGTACCCTGCGGGTCGAGATCGTCACGATTGGGAACTGAGGGACCGCCGCCGATGACCGACCCGCCCCGCACACTGTCCGAGAAGGTCTGGGACCGCCACGTCGTCCACGCCGGGTCCGGGGACGAGCCCGACCTGCTCTTCATCGACCTCCATCTCGTCCACGAGGTCACCTCGCCCCAGGCGTTCGACGGGCTCCGCCTGGCGGGCCGCACCGTCCACCGACCCGACCTCACCATCGCCACCGCCGATCACAACGTGCCGACGACCGACACCGACAAGCCGGTGGCGGACCCCGTCTCCGCCAGGCAACTCGAGGTGCTGGCGGCCAACTGCGCGGAGTACGGGATCACGTGCTACCCGATGGGCGACGCCAACCAGGGGATCGTCCATATCATCGGGCCCGAGCAGGGGCTCACCCAGCCCGGCATGACCATCGTCTGCGGCGACAGCCACACCTCGACCCATGGTGCCTTCGGAGCCCTCGCCTTCGGGATCGGGACCAGCGAGGTGGAGCACGTCCTGGCCACCCAGACCCTCCCGCAACGACGACCGGCCACCATGTCGGTGTCCGTCGAGGGAGACCTCCCCTCGGGGGTGACCGCCAAGGACGTGGTGCTCGCCGTCATCGGCACCATCGGGACCGGGGGCGGGATGGGCCACGTCATCGAGTACCGGGGTTCCGCCATCCGGGCGCTCTCGATGGAGGGCCGGATGACCGTCTGCAACATGTCGATCGAGGCCGGAGCCCGGGCCGGGATGGTGGCTCCGGACGACACGACCGTCTCCTACCTGGAGGGCCGCGACCACGCACCTAAAGGGGCGGCCTGGGACGAGGCCGTCGCCGCGTGGGCCTCCCTCACGACCGATCCGGGCGCCCGCTTCGACAAGGAGGTCGTGCTCGACGCCCGACGTCTGGTCCCCCATGTCACCTGGGGGACCAACCCCGCCCAGGTGGCGGGCATCGGCAGCACGGTCCCTGATCCCGGGTCCTTCGACGATCCCGGGGAGCGGGAGGCCGCGGCGCGGGCGCTCGCCTACATGGGCCTGGTCGCCGGCACGCCGTTGCGGGACATCCCCGTCGACACCGTGTTCATCGGGTCGTGCACCAACGGGCGCATCGAGGACCTCCGGGCCGCGGCCGACGTGCTGCGCGGACGCCGGGTGCATGCCGGGATGCGGGCACTGGTCGTCCCCGGTTCCCATCGGGTCAAGGCCCAGGCGGAGGCCGAGGGGCTCGACCGGGTCTTCATCTCGGCCGGGTTCGAGTGGCGGGAGCCGGGCTGTTCGATGTGCCTCGCCATGAAC
This sequence comes from Actinomycetes bacterium, assembly GCA_021801235.1. Taxonomy (GTDB): domain Bacteria; phylum Actinomycetota; class Acidimicrobiia; order Acidimicrobiales; family RAAP-2; genus DASZIT01. The sequence goes on along the minus strand of JAJYYG010000150.1, from coordinate 7,477 downwards.
CCGGACAAGCTGACCGAGGGCGAGCGGGCGGTGTCCACGTCCAACCGGAATTTCGAGGGACGCCAGGGGCGGGGTGGGCGCACCCACCTTGCATCCCCCGCCGTCGCCGCGGCCACTGCGGTGGCCGGCCACGTCGCCTCACCCGGGGAGCTGCTCTGATGGAAGCCGTCCAGGTGGTCACCGGCACCGCCGTCCCGCTCGACCGGTCCGACGTCGACACCGACCAGATCATCCCGTCCGACTGGCTGAAGCGGGTGGAGCGCACCGGCTTCGGGGCCGGTCTGTTCGCCGAGTGGCGGGACGACCGCGACTTCGTCCTGAACAAGGAGGAGTACGCCGGTGCCACCGTGCTGGTGGCCGGCCCCAATTTCGGGACGGGCTCCTCCCGCGAGCATGCGGTCTGGGCACTCCAGGACTACGGCTTCCGGGCGGTCATCTCGCCCCGGTTCGCCGACATCTTCCGGAACAACTGCACCAAGGCGGGACTGGTCCCCGTCCAGGTCGACGCCGCCACCGGGCGGGCACTGCTCGATGCCGTCGTGGCCGATCCGGCCCTCGAGATCACCGTCGACGTGCGGGCGGGCACGGTCGCCGCCCCCGCCGCCGGGATCGAGGCCACGTTCCCTCTCGACCAGTTCACGAGGGAACGACTGGTGAACGGGTGGGACGACATCGGTCTCACCCTCCGCCGCCAGGACGAGATCTCCTCCTACGAGGCAAGCCGGCCGGACTGGCTCCCCACCACCGGCTGACTGCCACCGGTGCGCGCAGCAGGGCCGGACCGGCAAGCCGCCGGGCCGCCAGCGCCGGCCACCACGAGGGGCAGGGGGGCAACCGGCGCCGGCGGAACCGGTGGAACATGGGTCGCCGGGCGCTCCTTCGGGGACGACCATCGAACAAGCTGGGACGGGGGCTCCGGCACGGCCAAGGAGATCGCGCCGACCACCACAACACCCCGCCGGACAGGAACCCCGTTGCTGGCACCGGCGGGCCGATGCACCCACAGTCGAGGGTAACCCCGCGGCACGGGAGGGTCAACGTCCAGCGGGGACAAATCTCCCGGATCCCGCATTCGGTGCCTACGAGATCACCGTACGTGGGATGCAAGTGCGGCCGGAGGGCTTGGGGGATGTCATCCAACCGTCAGGTTGATGCTGCAAGGTACAAGGATGGAGAACCGCGTTCCCGAGCACAGGCGCGCTCCCCGACCGACCCCTGTCGACCCCAGCCGCGGCACAGGCCGCAACGCCGCTGCGGGTGTGGCCGCCCTGCACTCCCGGAACTGGCCCGATCCGGAGCGCGGCACCGACCGGTGGGAGGAGCCCGAACCGGAGCGCAGCACCGACCGGTGGGACGGGCCCGAACCGGAGCGCGAGAACGACCGGTGGGACCGGTCCGAACTCTCCGAACACGAGCGGAGGCTGGCCGTCCGCGCCGCCAGGCAGGCCCGACGCGCCCGGATGGGCGTGGAAAGCAATGCCCGCCTGACCGGCCTGACAGCGGGCGTCCTCCTCGTGCTGCTGGCCGCGGAGGGGTTCACCATCCTGAGGATCAGGCAACTGGTGACGCCGCACGTCTTCATCGGCATGCTGCTGCTGCCTCCCGTCCTCGTCAAGATCGGGAGCACCGGATGGCGGTTCACCCGTTACTACCGCGGCGCCCCCGCCTATCGCCGCAAGGGCCCGCCCGCGCCGCTGCTGCGCCTGCTCGGTCCGGTGCTGGTCCTCCTCACCGGTCTGCTCATCGGATCGGGCGTCGCCCTCCTGCTGGTCCCCACCTCCCTGCGCAGGGACGTGTACTTCGTCCACAAGGCCAGCTTCGTCCTCTGGTTCGGGGTGATGGCCATCCATGTCCTCGGCCACATCGTCGAGACCACCTCCCTCGCCCCGGCGGACCTGGTCCGGCGGACCCGAGACGACGTGCGGGGCGCCCGGGCCCGAGTCTGGCTGGTGTCGACCAGCCTGGTGGTCGGCCTCGTGCTGGCACTGGTCACCGTGCCCCTGGTCGGTCACTGGCTCGCCACCGGGGGGCCCTACCCTTCTGGGTGAGAGAACCGGGAGCGAGTCCGTATGAGGGTGCTGGTGGCGGAGGATGACGAGGGGCTCCGGTCGGTGCTGGCCCGGGGCCTGCGGGAGCACGGGTACGTGGTCGACGCCGTGGTCGACGGCGAGGCGGCGCTCAGGCACCTCCGGTCCTACGACTACGAAGTGGCCGTGCTGGACTGGCGGATGCCGCACCGGACGGGACTCGAGGTGGTCGAACAGATGCGGCAGCGCGGGGACCGCACCCCGGTCCTGATGCTCACCGCCCGCGACGCCACCGAGGACCGGGTCACGGGGCTCAACCGGGGTGCCGACGACTATCTGGTCAAGCCGTTCTCGTTCGCCGAGCTGGTCGCCCGCATCGGCGCCCTGCAACGGCGGCCGGCGCTGACCGTCGACCCCCTCCTCCGCTGCGGTGACCTGCTCTTCGATCCGTCGACCCGCCTGCTGACCCTGGACGGCACGACCATCACCCTGACCACCATCGAGTCCGGGCTGGTGGAGCTGCTGATGCGGCGGTCGCCGGCCGTGGTGACCCGATCGGTCATCGCCGTCCAGGTCTGGGACGACGAGGCCGACGCGGTCGGTTCCAACACCATCGACGTCCACGTGGCCAGGCTGCGGTCCAAGCTCGCTGCCGCCGACGCCCGGATCGAGACCGTCCGGGGGGCGGGCTACCGGATGGTGCCGGGTGGCTAGCCGTCGCACCCGCTTCCTCCACGCGGTCAGGGTGGCGGCCACCGCCACCGCGGTCGTGGCGGTGGTGGCGGTCGTCACCGCGTTCGTCTTCAACGTCGTCGTGGTCCACCGGTTGACCCGGACCGTCGACCAACGGCTGTCGGCCGCGCTGATCGAGGCGAGCCGATCGACCCCGGGGGACGCCGTGGAACCGGGAGCGGTGGAGCCGGGATCCACGGTGGGGACCGCGCCGGCCCCGGTGATCGAGTTCCACGGAGGAGGCGACCTGGACGACGCGCCGTCGTTCCTCTGGCAGGTGGACCACAGCGGGCGGGTCACGGCGTTGAGCGTCGGTGCACCCAGCCTCCCGGTCCACCAGTGGACGGGCGTGCCGACCAATCTCGCCGTGGCGGGCACCACCTTCCGCTTCGACTCGCTCGCGCACGGCGGGGGCTGGCTGGTCGCCGGCCAGAGCGTCGGAGAGATCGGTCGGGTCAGCACGGAGGTCCTCATCGCCGAGGTGCTCCTCGGGACCCTCCTGCTGATCGTGACCTTCGCCGGCTCGCTCGTCGTCGGGCTCCGGGCGTCCGCTCCCATCGAGCAGATCCGTAGGCGCCAGGCGGAGTTCACCGCCGATGCGTCCCACGAGCTCCGGACCCCGCTCAGCGTCATCGAGGCCGAGGTGGACCTCGCGCTCAGCCGGCCCCGCGATCCCGCCAGCTACCGGGGAACGCTCCTGCGCATCGACGAGGAGGGCCGCCGCCTCCGCTCGATCGTGACCGACCTGCTGTGGCTGGCCAGGGCCGACGGGGACCCCTCCGCGCTCGACGACGCGGCCGTCGCCGTCGACCTGACGCCCGTCGCCTCGGCCTGCGTGGACCGGTTCCAGGCGGTCGCCGAAGCGGAGTCGGTCGCCCTCACCTTCGTCGCCGCAGGGGAACCGCAGCGGCTCGTCCGCTCGTCGCCGGAGTCGATGGACCGCCTGATCAGCGTGCTGGTCGACAACGCCTGCCGGTACGCCGGGCACGGGGGAGCGGTCCGGGTCACCGTGGCCCGTCACGGGACCCGCGTCTCGCTGACCGTGGACGACTCCGGGCCGGGGATCCCCGAGGAGCACCGTGAGCAGGTCTTCGACCGGTTCCACCGGGTGGGGGACGCTCCGGGGGGAACCGGCCTCGGGCTGGCGATCGCCGACGCGGTGGTGCGGACCACGGGAGGGTCCTGGACGATCGACCGCTCCCCGCTCGGCGGGGCCCGGCTCCGGGTGACCTGGCGGCACGCCCCCGGGCATCCTTCGGCGGATGCCGGTCACGGCGTCGGCACTCCGCAGGACCCGGAGCGTGAGGCCGTGAGGCCGTGAGGCCGACCCGGGCTGTTCACGGTTTTCTTATCCGCTCTTCACTGTCCCTTCAGGAACCTTCCGTACGATCGGTCCCATGGTGGTACCGCCCCGACCGACCGGATCGATCCTCCGCAGCGATGCCCGGTCGCACCGGCGCCGGGACGAGGCACTCGACCGGGCACGCACCCTGACCCGGACGGTGGCGGTGGCCAGCGCGGCGGCGGTGGCCGGGGGCGCCCTGTACCTCAGCCACGCCATCCCGGGCCACACGTCGGCCACGACCGGGACCCCGTCCTCCCAGACCGTCCCCTCGACCGGGGCTCCCGCGGGAACGGGCACCGGCGGGACCGCGGCCGGCTCCTCCGGCACCCTCTCCCCGCCGGCCACGACCCCCGCCCCCGCTCAGAGCCCGGCGCCGGTGGTCAGCGGCGCCAGTTGACCTCCATGGCCGCCGCATCCCTGGAGGAGCGGACCACCCGCTACCGCACCACCGCCTGGTCGACCCGTGTCGAGCTCGTCGTCTCGGACCCCGGAGCCACGGTGGCCGCGGCCTCGATCCTCCACGCGGAGCTGGACCGGATGGACCGGATCGCCAACCGGTTCCGGCCGGACTCGGAGCTCAACCGGGTGAACGACGCCCGCACCGGCGCGCCCGTACCGGTGTCGACCGACCTCTTCGACACCCTGGCGGTGGCGTGCCGCGCCGCGGCGCTGACCGGAGGGGCCGTCGACCCCACGGTCGGTGACGCGCTCTGCCGGATCGGTTACGACCGTGACTTCGCCGAGGTCTCCCCCGGCGTGGCCGGGCACCTGCCGTCGCCCCTTCCCGTCCCGGGATGGCGATCCGTCGAGCTCGACGAGGAGCGCTCCACCGTGCGCGTCGGAGCGGCAACCACCCTCGACCTCGGTGCCACCGCCAAAGCGCTGACCGCCGACCGGGTGGCGCGCACCGTGTTCGCCCGGACCGGGAGCGGCGTGCTGGTCTCGCTGGGCGGGGACATGGCGGTGGACGGCCCGGCGGACGTCCGCTTCGTGGTCGGAGTCGCCGACGTCTGCGACGCCGAGGATCCTCCGGAAACGGTGACGATCGGCCCGGGCGGGCTGGCCACGTCCGGCGTCGGCTCCCGCCACTGGCTGCTCGGCCGACACCCCGTCCACCACCTGATCGATCCGCGGACCGGGCTCCCCGTGGGTGGGCCCTGGCGGACCGTCACCGTCGCCGCCGGCTCGTGCGTCGACGCCAACACCGCCTCGACCGCCTCGATGGTGATGGGCGAGCCCGCACCGGGGTGGCTGGCCGCACGGGGGCTCCCGGCCAGGCTGGTCCGGGTCGACGGGCGCACCGCCTCGGTCGGCGACTGGCCGTCGGGCAGGCAAGGATGACCGCGGCGGTGCTTGCCGCACCGTTGACGTCCGCCGTCACCGCGGTCGCCCACGGGTCGACCGCCCTGTGGTACCTGACCCGGGCGACCGGTCTGGTGGCCCTCGTGCTGCTCACCGCCACCGTGGTCCTCGGCGTGATCGCCTCGGTCGGTTGGACCGCCGAGCGGTGGCCGCGCTTCCTCTCCCAGACCCTGCACCGCAACCTCTCCCTGCTGTGCATCGTGCTGGTGGGGGTCCATGTCGTCACCACGGTCGGGGACGGGTACGTCCCGATCACGCTGCTCGACGCCGTGGTCCCGTTCCGCAGCCCCTACCGCCCGCTCTGGGTCGGCCTCGGCGCCGTGGCGTTCGACCTGCTGCTCGCCGTGCTCGTCACCAGCGCGCTCCGGCACCGGATCGGCTACCAGTCGTGGCGGTTCGTCCACTGGCTGGCGTACCTGTGCTGGCCGATCGCCCTCTTCCATGCCCTGGGGTCCGGCACCGACACCCCCCTCCCGGCCGTCCTGGCCCTGGAGGCCCTGTGCGGTGCGGCCGTCCTGGCCTCCCTCGTCTGGCGGTTCACCACGGGCAGGATCTTCACACCCGGGCAACGGACCGCCGCCCTGCTGGGGGCCACCGCCGTCACCGTGGCGGCGGTGGCCTTCGCCGCCCTCGGGCCGCTGCGGCCCGACTGGTCCCACCGGTCGGGGACCTCGAGCGCACTGCTCTCCCAGCTCACTCCCCATGCGGGGACCACAGCTCCGTCGAGCGGGGCCGCGACCGGCACCGGCGTGCCCGCCGTCCCGTTCGACGTGGCGGTGAGCGGTACCGAGTCCGAGACGGGACCGGACGCCGCGGGAAACGTGCAGGTCGTGCTTACCCTGGCCCTGCAGGACGCGGCGGCGACCCCGCTGACCGTGACCCTGACGGGCACGGCCGCCGGAGAGGGCCTCGCCCTTTCCTCGGGAACGGTGACCATCGGCGGCACCCCCGGGACCGTGACCGGACTGGACGGCGGGTCGATCACCGCCTCGATCGGACAGGCGGACCCGTATCAGCTCACCCTGCAATTGACCATCGACCAGTCCACCGGGACCGTCTCGGGCACCGCCGTCGGATCGCCCGCACCGGTCACCGGCTCCTCGGGGGTGGAGGGGTCGTGAGCGGACGGTCGACCGTGCACTCGCCTCCGCGCCACACCAGCCCTCCCCCGGGAGCGGACCAGGTCCCGCGCCTGCTGGCCGGCCTCGGCGCGGGCGGGGGGACCGTCTCCCTCGCCGACCACCTCCGGCAGTGGGGGCCCCTCCCGCCTTCGCCCGGACCGTCCGTCGTGGACGAGGTGGTCCGCAGCGGTCTCCGCGGTCGCGGCGGCGCATGGTTCCCGGTCGGCGCCAAATGGCGGGCCGTGCACCGGTCGATCCTGCGGCGCCCGGTGGTGGTGGCCAACGGGGCGGAGGGGGAACCGGCCAGCGCGAAGGACCGCCTGCTCCTCCACCAGCTCCCCCATCTCGTGCTCGACGGTGCCATGGTCGCCGCCCGGGCCGTCGGCGCGTCCCAGGTCGTCCTGCACCTCCCCTCCACGGCGGTGGGACCGATGGAGCGGGCCGTCGGCGAGCGCCGGGATGCCGTGGACGATCCGGTCCCGCCGGAGATCGTCGTCGCACCCGACCGCTTCATCGCCGGCCAGGAGTCGGCGGTGGTGGCCACGGTCAACGGGAGGCGACCCGGGATCCCCACGTTCACCGGGGCCGTCCCCGTCCGGGAACGGGGTGTCGACGGGCGGCCGACCCTGGTCCACAACGTCGAGTCCCTCGCCCATGTGGCGCTGGTCGCACGCTTCGGCGCCGCCTGGTTCCGGTCCCTGGGGACCCCGGAGTCTCCGGGGACGACCCTGGTGACCGTCACCGGCCGCTGGAGCGAGCCGCGGATCCTCGAGGTGCCGCTCGGCGTGAGACTGCGGGACACGCTGGCGCTCGCCGCCGACGAGGAGCGCCGGGTCCAGGGCGTGCTCCTCGGCGGCTACGGAGGCGGGTGGCTGACCACCGGGGAAGCG
>JAJYYG010000089.1 GCA_021801235.1 Actinomycetes bacterium | reverse complement strand
GCTTTTGACACCCCGCTCAGCCCGGCAGATCTCTCCGACGGACCGGGGCCTGCTACTGGGCTCTCCGGCGATTACCCAGGCGGGACTTGCACCCGCAGGTCTGGTCCAGTTTTCAGGACGCAACATGTTCCGGAGCCTACGCGCGCCGACGCGCCGGCGGTCCGGCAGGATGGCGGAAGGGCTCCCGGCGGTGGGGTCCCCGTCGGGCCCGTCCTCCCGGCACCGCAGTTTCGCACGGTGGTCCCAACGGTGGAAAGATGAGCAACCGTCAGCAGCCGGGCCACCGAGGCCCGTGCAGGTTCGTCCCGGTTCGACAGCCGGCACAGGGAGGAGCGACGTGACCACGTTGGAGGACGCCACAGTGACCCCGGTCGTGCTCGGGGGGGTGCGGGGCGGACCAGCGGTCCCGACGCTGCGCCGGGACCGCTGGTGGATCCAGCCCGTCGTCACCGTCACCGTGCTGGCCGCCTTCGTCGGCTACGCCACCTGGGCCGCCTTCGTCAACAAGGACTACTACGTCGGGGCGTCCATGCACCGCGACCTGATCTCGCCCTTCTACTCCCCGTGCCTGACCGCCAGCTGCGTCCCCGGAAGCCATCCCGGCACGGTCATCTCGTGGTGGACGATCTCGCCCGCCCTGCTGATCCTCATCTTCCCGCTCGGGTTCCGCCTGACCTGCTACTACTACCGCAAGGCCTACTACCGCTCGTTCTGGTGGGCCCCGCCGGCCTGTGCGGTCGCCGACGCCCACGGCACCTACTCCGGCGAGTCGAAGTTCCCGCTGTTCTTCCAGAACGTCCACCGCTACTTCTTCTACGCCGGGCTGGTGTTCAACACGCTGCTGACCATCGACGCGGTCATGGCCTTCCGCCAGCCGGGCATCGGGATCGGCTTCAGCGTGGGGACGGCCGTGCTGGTCATCAACGCGACCCTGCTGTGGCTCTACTCGCTCAGCTGCCACGCCTGCCGCCACCTCTGCGGGGGCGGGGTCAAGGAGTTCTCCAAGGCCCCCATCCGCCACAAGATCTGGTCGACCCTCACCCCGCTGAACGCCCACCACATGGTGTTCGCCTGGATGAGCCTGCTCTTCGTCGCCTTCACCGACGTCTACGTCCGGCTGGTGGCGAGCGGAACGATCCACGACTACGGCTTCCACTTCTAGCCGCCCACCGCCACGTCCCACACCCACGGCCGCCATCCCCAGAGGAACCCACACGCCCATGCCTGAGTACGAAACCCACGACTTCGACGTCATCGTGATCGGTGCCGGAGGGGCCGGCCTCCGAGCGGCCATCGAGGCCCGGTCCCAGGGCCTGCGCACCGCGTTGATCTGCAAGTCCCTCCTGGGCAAGGCCCACACGGTGATGGCGGAGGGCGGGGCGGCGGCGGCGCTCGGGAACGTCTACCCCGAGGACAACTGGAAGGTCCACTTCCGCGACACCATGCGCGGGGGAAAGATGCTCAACAACTGGCGGATGGCCGAGCTCCACGCCAAAGAGGCGCCCGACCGGGTGCGCGAGCTGGAGGAGTGGGGCGCCCTCTTCGACCGGACCAAGGACGGACTGATCACCCAGCGCGACTTCGGTGGCCACCGCTTCGCCCGCCTGGCCCACATCGGCGACCGGACCGGCCTCGAGCTCATCCGCACCCTGCAGCAGAAGGCGGTCGCCGACGGCATCGAGGTCTTCATGGAGGTCAAGGTCCTCCGCCTCCTGCGCGACGGCGACGGGGCCGTTTCCGGGGCCGTGGGCTACTGGCGCCCCACCGGGGAGTTCGTCACCTTCACCGCCAAGGCGGTGGTGCTGGCCACCGGCAGCATCGGCAAGAGCTGGAAGTACACCTCGAACTCCTGGGAGTCCACGGGGGACGGCGTGGCCATGGCGCTGTGGGCGGGGGCCGACGTGATCGACATGGAGTGCGTGCAGTTCCACCCGACCGGGATGGTCTGGCCGTTGTCGGTGCGGGGCATCCTGGTGACCGAGGGGGTCCGAGGGGATGGGGGCGTGCTGCGCAACTCCGAGGGCCGGCGGTTCATGTTCGACTACATCCCGGCCATGTTCGCGGCGGAGACGGCCAAGACGGAGGAGGAGGGCGACCGCTGGTACGACGACCACTCCGCCGGCCAGCGACCGCCGGAGCTGCTCCCGCGTGACGAGGTGGCCCGGTCGATCAACAGCGAGGTGAAGGCCGGCCGGGGCAGCCCGCACGGTGGGGTCTACCTCGACATCGCCACCCGGCGAAGCCCCGAGGACATCCGCCGGCGCCTCCCGTCCATGTACCACCAGTTCAAGGAGCTCGCCGGCGTCGACATCACGGCGGAGGCGATGGAGGTCGGGCCGACCTGCCACTACGCCATGGGCGGCGTGCGGGTGGACGCCGACACGGCCGCCACCACGGTGCCCGGCCTCTTCGCCGCGGGCGAGGTGGCCGGAGGCATGCACGGCGCCAACCGCCTCGGGGGGAACTCCCTGTCGGATCTGATCGTCTTCGGGCGGAGAGCCGGAATGGGGGCGGCGGACTTCGCGCGGGGACGCAGCGGGAAGGTGGCGGTCGACGCCGGCCAGGTCGACGGGGTGCTGGCCGCGGCCACCGCCCCCCTGGACCGCGAGGAGGGCGAGAACCCCTACGACCTCCAGCACGACCTCCAAGAGACGATGCAGAGCCTGGTCGGGATCATCCGCACCGGATCGGAGCTCGAAGAGGCCCTCGGAAAGCTCGAGGAACTGGAGGAGCGGGCCACCGCCATCTCCATCGGCGGAGGGCGCCTCTACAACCCGGGGTGGAACCTGGCGACCGATCTCCCCTCGATGCTCACGGTGTCGAGGGCCGTCACCCAGGGGGCGATCAACCGCAAGGAGAGCCGCGGCGGGCACACCCGGGACGACTACCCGAAGGCGGACCCCGAGATGGGATCGGTGAACTTCGTGCAACGGATCCCGGAGGGCACGGGCGGCACGGCGGGTGCCGGAGGCACCCCGTCGATCCGGACGATCACCGTCACGCCCGAGCCGATCCCGGAGATGCCGGACGAGCTGAAATCGCTCATGGAGCTGGAGGAGGCGCACTGATGGCCGACGAATCCGTGTCCGACGGCGGCGCTGCCGTGTCCGACGGCGGCGCTGCCGTGTCCGAGGACGGCGCCCAGGTCACCATGGTGCTTTGGCGCGGCGACGCCTCCGGCGGAGGCTTCGTGGAGTACGTGCTCCCCGCGGTCGAGGGCGAGGTCGTCCTCGACGTCGTCCACCGGGTACAGGCGACCCAGGCGCCGGACCTCGCCTGCCGCTGGAACTGCAAGGCCGGCAAATGCGGCTCGTGCTCGGCGGAGATCAACGGGAAGCCGGCCCTCATGTGCATGACGCGGATGAGCGAGCTTCCTCCGGACGAGGACGTGGTGGTCGCGCCGATGCGCGGCTTCCCGATCCTGCGCGACCTGGTCACGGACGTGTCCTACAACTACGAGGTGGCCAAGCGGATCCCGCCGTTCCATCCGCGGGCGAAGACCGAAGACGAGGTCGAGGCCGGCGGCTACCGGATGGCCCAGATCGACGTGGAGCGGAGCCAGGAGTTCCGCAAGTGCATCGAGTGCTACCTGTGCCAGAACGTGTGCCACGTCATCCGTGACCACGAGGAGAACAAGACGGCCTTCGCCGGGCCCCGGTTCTTCGCCCGCTCCGCCGAGCTCGAGATGCACCCCCTCGACACCACCGACCGACGCGCCATCCTCCGGGAGGAGCAGGGCCTCGGCAAGTGCAACATCACCAAGTGCTGCACCGAGGTCTGCCCTGAGCACATCAAGATCACCGACAACGCCATCATCCCGCTGAAGGAGCGGGTGGTCGACGCCTCCTACGACCCGATCGCCTGGCTCGGCCGGAAGATCCGCCGGCGGACCAAGGGCACCGCGGCAGAGGCGGCGGCGACGGCACCGGCCACCGGTCCGGCGGCGGTCCAACCGCCCGTCCCCGTCCAGGGGATCCCGGGGGTGGACGGGGATGAGGACGCCCCCTACGACGGGGGGACCTTCGACCCGGACGCCGAGACGGCATCCGCGTCGCAAGCGACCGAGTGAGCCGCCGGATGGGCGGAGCGCCCCGTGAGCGAGCGCGAGGGGCCGCCCCTCGCCGAGGGACCGCTCTCCCGGGGGTACGGGTCGCCGGAACGACAGGCCGGGTAGGAGCTTGGCGGCGGGCGGGCGAAAGCCGGGTGGTGGGTCGATGCCGCGCTTCCTGAGCCCCGAGTGGGTGGTCGCGTTCGACGCCGCCCTGGACGGCGTGCGTGTCCCGGGTCCCGGCGACGACGCCGGACTGGGTGCGCTCGACGGCACCTTCACCGTGGCCCAGCAGGTCCGCGGGACTCCCGACGGCGACCTGACCCTCCTCCTCGCCGTCTCCGACGGGTCGCTCCATCTCACCCTGGCGGGGGCGGGAGACCCGGAGCCGTCCGCCGACGTGTCCGTCGCCCTCTCCTACGAGGACGCCGCCGCGATGTCCGCCGGTGCGCTGTCGCCGGCCGAGGCGCTGACCGCGGGCCGCATCCGGGTGCGTGGCGACCTGTCGGTCCTGGTGGCGAGCCAGCAGATGCTGGCTGCGGCCCGGCCGCACGTGCAGGATCTGGCGGCGGCCACCACGTACTGACGGGCACCGTCCGGGTGGTCCGGGTGGACCGGGCCCCATGCGGCCTGGCAGCGTGGTACCCGTGGAGATCCTGAGCGCCCGGACCATCATCCATCCCTCGGACCTCGACCGGTCGTTGGCCTTCTACCGAGATCAGCTCGGGTTGGCGGTCGCCAGGGAGTTCGGGGCCGGCGACCACCGCGGGGTGGTGTTCTTCGCCGGTGGCGGGCTCCTGGAGGTCACCGGGGGCGGTCCGGCGGGAGCCCGGCCTTCCGTGAACGCTCCTGGCCTCGCCCTGTGGCTGCAGGTCCGCGACGTCCACGCCGCGGTCGACGAGCTCTCCGCCGTGAGGGTGCCGGTCGCCCGCCGGCCACAGGTCGAGCCGTGGGGACTGGTCGAGGCCTGGGTCGACGACCCGGACGGCCTCCGCATCCATCTGGTCGAGGTGCCCGCCGACCACCCGCTCCGGCGCGACACCCGGGCGCTCAGAGGCGCGCCGGGACCGGCGCCGTCGGGCGGGTGGCGCTAGGTTGATCGGGACACGAGAGGGGACCGTATGTCCATCGACGAGACCGTCCGCACGCACAAGATCACCCTCGACGAGAGCGAGATGCCGACGTCGTGGTACAACATCCTGGCCGACCTGCCGTCGCCTCCCCCGCCCGCCCTGCACCCGGGGACCCTCGAGCCGGCCGGTCCGGACGACTTCGCCCCGCTCTTCCCGATGGACCTCATCCTCCAGGAGGTGAGCACCGACCGTTTCATCGACATCCCCGGAGCCGTGCTCGACGTCTACCGGCAGTGGCGACCCTCCCCCCTGTTCCGGGCCCACCGGCTCGAGCAGGCCCTCGGCACGCCGGCGCGGATCTACTACAAGTACGAGGGCGTCTCCCCCGCCGGGTCCCACAAGCCGAACACGGCCGTCCCCCAGGCGTACTACAACGCCAAGGCGGGGGTGAAGCGGCTGACCACCGAGACGGGAGCCGGGCAGTGGGGCACCGCCCTCGCCTTCGCCTGCGCGCTCTACGGCCTCGACTGCGACATCTGGCAGGTGGGCGCCTCCTACGACCAGAAGCCCTACCGCCGGCTGATGATGGAGGCCTTCGGGGGCAAGGTCCACCGCTCGCCCAGCGACCTGACCGCGTCCGGCCGGGCCCAGCTCGCCGAGCGGCCCGACCACCCCGGCTCGCTCGGCATCGCCATCTCCGAGGCGGTGGAGGTGGCCGCCCCCGATCCCGAGACGCGGTATGCGCTCGGGAGCGTGCTCAACCACGTCCTCCTCCACCAGACGATCATCGGGGAGGAGGCGCTGTTGCAGCTGGCCAAGGCCGGCGAGACGGCCCCCGATCTCCTGGTCGGCTGCACCGGTGGCGGGTCCAACTTCGGCGGCCTGTCCTTCCCGTTCCTCCGGGAGAAGCTGGCCGGGAGGATGGACCCGGTGATCCGGGCGGTGGAGCCCGCCTCGTGCCCGTCGCTCACCAAGGGCGTCTACGCCTACGACTTCGGGGACACCGCGGGGATGACCCCGCTGATGAAGATGCACACCCTCGGGCACGACTTCATCCCCGACCCGATCCACGCCGGTGGGCTCCGCTACCACGGCATGGCCCCGCTCATCTCCCACCTCTACGAGCTGGGGATGATGGAGGCCATCTCCATCCCGCAGCTCGAATGCTTCGCCGCCGCGGTGCAGTTCACCCGGACCGAGGGCATCCTGCCGGCACCCGAGCCCACCCATGCCATCGCCGCCGCCATCCGCGAGGCGCTGGCCTGCAAGGAGAGCGGCGAGGAGAAGGTGATCCTCACCGCGCTCTGCGGCCACGGGCACTTCGACCTGGCCGCGTACGACGCCTACCTCAACGGCCGCATGGCCGACGAGGAGATCACCGACGAGCGTTTCGCACAGGCGCTGTCATCCGTGCCGGTGGTGGGCTGACGGCCCGGGAAGCGGCGCCGGCGCGGGCGGTGACGGGGGACGCCCTCGGAGGGCGCGACGGGACGGGGAGGCTCCTGTGAAACCGGCCCGCCCCTACCGCCTGGTGGCCGTCGACCACGTGCAACTGGCCATGCCGCCCGGCCCGGCAGCCGTCGCGGAGGCGGAGGCCTTCTATGCGGGACTGTTCGGGCTGACCCGGGTACCCAAGCCCCCCGAGCTCGAGGCCCGGGGCGGTTGCTGGTTCGAGAACGGCGACGTGACGCTCCACCTCGGCGTCGAAGAGGAGTTCCGGCCGGCCCGCAAGGCCCACCCCGCCCTGGTGGTCGACGACCTGGGCAGCCTGCTGCGGGTCCTCGAAGACGCCGGCCACCCCACCGCGCGGACGGAGCCGGTCCCCGGCCGGCCGCAGTTCTACGTCGATGACCCGTTCGGCAACCGGATCGAGCTGGTGGCCGGCCACAGTGGGACCGAGGAGTCACCCTGAGCCCCATGCGTGCCGGCCCCGTCGATCGTTCCGTGCGCCGGCGGGCTCCGTCCGCCGGCCACCGGCGGGCTCTGGTCACGACACCCGCGGACACTCCTGCCCGCGGACACTGCTGGCCCCGCTGACCGGGTTCCGGGGGCGACCGGTACCGCAGCACGCCGACGAACACTCCTCCGTCCGCATGGGCTCCTGCGATCGGGCAAGATGTGGCGAACCGATCGATCGGAGGCGGCCGTCGTGCGGCGTCTTGCATTGGCCCAGCGGGTCAGCACGGGACTTGCAGGCGGACTTTTCGCTCTCGGGACCCTGGTCGCTCTTCCGTCGGCTCCGGCCTTGCCCGCCGGAGCCGCCCAGACTGCCACGGGCTACTGGGAGGTGGCGGCGGACGGCGGCATCTTCAGCTTCGGCGACGCGACCTTCCATGGGTCGATGGGCGGGACCCACCTGGACGCGCCCGTCGTCGGGATGGCCGCCACCCCCGACGGAAAGGGGTACTGGCTCGTCGCCTCCGACGGAGGTGTGTTCGCCTTCGGCGACGCAGCGTTCTACGGCTCGGCCGCCACGCTGACGCTCCGTACCCCGATCGTCGGCATCACCGCCACGCCCGACGGACACGGCTACTGGGAGGTGGCGGCGGACGGCGGGGTGTTCGCCTTCGGGGACGCCGGCTTCTACGGGAGCTGGCGGGACCGGAACCCGCAGAGCGGAACCACCGGGCCGCCCTGGCCGATCATCGGCCTGGTGTCGAGCCCCGACGGCCGGGGTTACACGCTCGCCGACCGGAGCGGGATGGGCGGGTACGTGTTCGGCGACGGCGACACGTGCCGGGCCGGACCGGAAGGAGGACCTTATTCGGCTGTGTACATCGCCGTGGCCGCGGCAGCCGACAGCTCGGGGACCAGCTGTTGGGTGGCCAGCTTCGATGGCGGCGTATTCACGGGTGGAAGCGCCCAATTCTACGGGTCAATGGGTGGACACAACCTGGAGAAGCCGATTGTGGACATGGCACTCACTCCCGACGGGGGTGGCTACTGGCTGGCGGCGTCCGACGGCGGGATCTTTGCCTTTGGCGATGCAGGCTTCCAGGGCTCGATGGGAGGCACCGCACTGAACGCGCCGGTCGTGGGGATGGCCGCCACCTGACCGACCCGACCTGGCCCGCGCCGTTGCGGCGGATGGCGTCGTACCGGATCCTGACGGATCCCACCCGGAGCCGCCAGGAGCCGCCGTCGACCTGGGATCGGCCGTCTGCCGTCGAGTGGCGGCCACATCCAGGCTGGCCCGAGCGGGCAGAAGCGACCATCCGGCGATTGGACCGGCAGGAGTGCCACGCCGACTGCCACGCCGACGGCCTCGTGACGACGACAGGGACGCGGAGACCGGTCGCCCATTCGGGTTCGTCGCTCGATCCCCGGGGATCGACCCACCCGACCGGCTTCCCGTCACGTGCGGATCGTGTCGACGTCGGCACCGTCGTGGAGGACGAGTCCCCGCCCGTCCTGCGTCCGTCGGCCTGCCGAGCCGTATGGGCATTCGAGCCCTACGGCAGCAGGTCGGCGACCTCCGCCCGCTCGCCCTCCAACTCCTCGGTGGTGATGCGGATGCGCTCGGTGGCGAAGGCATCGTGGCTGAGCCCCTCGACCACCTGCCAGCCGCCCGGCTGTCCGTCGGTGCGCACCGGGAAGCCGAACTGGAGCCCTTCCGGAATCCCGTACTCGCCGTTGGAGACCACGGCGACCGACGTCCAGTCGCCCTCCGGCGTGGGGGTCCGGATGCTCACCACCGAGTCGATGGCGGCGCTCGCCGCGGAGGCGGCTGAGGAGAGCCCTCGGGCCTCGATGATGGCGGCGCCGCGCTTCTGCACCGTGGTGATGAACTCCCCCTGAAGCCACTCGGTGTCGGCGATCACCTCGGGCACCGGCGTGCCGTCGATGCGCGCGTTGGCGAAGTCGGGGAACTGGGTGGCCGAGTGGTTGCCCCAGATGGCCAGGTTGGTGACCGAGGAGACCGGCGCGGCCGCCCGCTTCGCGAGCTGGGTCTGCGCCCGGTTCTGGTCGAGGCGGGTCATGGCGAACCAGCGGTCGGCGGGAACTTCCGGAGCGTTGGACCGGGCGATGAGGCAGTTGGTGTTGCACGGGTTGCCGACGACCAGGATGCGCACGTCGGAGGCCGCATTGGCGGCGATGGCCCGGCCCTGCGGACCGAAGATGCCGCCGTTGACCGTCAGCAGGTCGCCCCGCTCCATCCCGGCCTTGCGGGGAACGGAGCCGACGAGGAGGGCCCACGAACAGCCGTCGAAGGCCGTGTCCAGGTCGGTGGTGGCCACGATGTCGCTGACCAGGGGGAACGCGCCGTCGTCGATCTCCATGACCACCCCTTCGAGGGCCTTCATGCCCGGCTCGATCTCGAGGAGACGCAGCACGACGGGCTGGTCGGGACCGAGCAGCTGACCGGAGGCGATCCGGAACAGCAGGGAGTAGCCGATCTGGCCGGCGGCTCCGGTGACGGTGACGTGGACGGGGGTCTTGGCTGGCATGGCCCCGAGGCTAATCCCGGCCTCCCGGGGCGGTCGAACCGGCCTGGACGGCGGGGGAGCCCGTGGTTCCCCGCCGGTCGCTACGGCTTCGCCCCCAGGGTGACCGAAGCTTCCGCACTGCGCTTGCCCCGTTCATAGGAGAGCCGGACCACGTCACCCGGCCGCTTGGTGAGCGTGATGGCGGCCAGCTGGTTCGGATCGGTGGCCGGAACGCCGTCGATGGCGGTGATGACGTCCCCCGCCTGGAGCCCCGCGTCAGCCGCC
>JAJYYG010000060.1 GCA_021801235.1 Actinomycetes bacterium | reverse complement strand
CCCACCGAGAAGTCCCGGCCGGCGAGCAACTGGCGGAAGTAGAGCCTGGATGCGGCGTTCGGTCCCGTCCGGGTCGTCTCGGTCACCGGTACACCTTACGGGGGAAGACGGCGTGCGGACCCGCCACCCGGTCGAGGAAGAGCAGGCCGTCGAGATGGTCGACCTCGTGCAGGACGGCACGGGCCTCGAAGGCGTCCACCTCGAAGGTCCGGCGCTCCCCGTCGGGATCGAGGCCCGAGACGACCACCCGGGACGCGCGCACCACGTCGCCGGTGAGGTCGGGCACGCTCATGCAGCCTTCGCGCGCGGCGGAGGGGTCGGACGCGCGTTCCACGACCGGGTCGAACAGCACGAACACCCCGTGGCAGCTCCGCGCCTTGCGGTGCCCGGTCACGTCGACGACGAACGCCCGGAGCCCGACCCCGATCTGGGGCGCGGCAAGGCCCACGCACCCCGGGGACACCCGCATGGTGTCGACCAGGTCGGCGGCCAGCTCCCGGGCCCGCCGGTCGACCACCCCCACCGGCTGGGCGGGTGCGACCAGGACGGGCGCGGGAAGCGTGAGCACGGGACGGACGGGCATCGTGGTCGGGGGTCCGCCGGACGGCGCTACAGGACGTCGATCTCGACCGGATGGGCATGGGACTGGACCCCGAGCTCCGCCAGCGCGTCGCGGACCGCGTCGGCGGCGGCACCGGCGTCCGAACCGGGTGGAAAGCCCACCGTCAGGTGCAGGACGTAGACGGGTCGGTCGGACGACCCGACCAGTCGGGTCGACAGGTCGAGGACGTTCCCGCCCGCCTCGGCCAGCACCCGGGCGGCCCGGTGGACGATGCCGGGATGGTCGGCACCGTGGATCGAGAAGGCGTAGACCTCCCCGCTCCGTGCCGGATCGGCCGGTCCGCGATCGGGGTCGGGGTGCACGTCCCGCATCGGGCGGACCGAGACCACCAGGTCGAGCGCGGTGGCCACCGACGCCAGTGCAGACTCCACCGCCTCGGCGCCGACGCCGGCCGGCACCTCGATCACCAGCAGCACGGCGAAATGGCCCCGCAGGATGCTCATGGTGGAGTCCTCGAGGTTGCACCCCAGCTCCTCCAGGGCGCCGGTGAGGGCCGCCACGATCCCCGGCTGGTCCACCCCGACCGCGGTCAGGGCCATGTGCGCCACGTCCGCGCTCCGGTTCACCACCGCACCATTGTGCACCGTGCACCGTAGGGCGTGCGGCGTGCCGGCGAGGCGCCGTACCGCGTGTCGTCAAGGCGCCGGGTGCCGGGTGCCGGCGAGGCGCCGGGTGCCGCGTGCCGGCGAGGCGCCGGGTGCCGCGTGCCGCGTGCCGGCGCATAGAGTCGCGTTCGATCCAAACCGTCCAGGGGGGACCGATGACCGCACCGCCAACCGACGCCGACACGACCGACCGCCTGCTCACCCCGGCAGCAATGCTCCGGATCTGGGCGGCGGAGCAGCCCGACGCCCCCATGCTGATCGAAGGCGACCGGACGCTGAACTGGGGGGCCGTCTACCGGGTTGCCCGACACACCGCCCGGGCACTGGCGTCCAAGGGGATCGGACCGGGCGACCGGGTCGGGATCCTCGACAAGAACAGCATCGAGTTCTTCGAGATCCTCTTCGGATGCGCGCTCCTCGGTGCGGTGGCCGTTCCCGTCAACTGGCGGCTCTCCGCCGCCGAGACGGCCGTCGTCCTCGAGGACGCCGGGACCGGCGTCGTGTTCGTGGGCGCCGAGTACGCAGACGTGGCGGACACCGTCTCGTCCGACACCCCCTGCGTGCGCGAGTGGGTGCGGCTCGACCGTCTCGACACGTGGCTGGGGGCGGGCGAAGACGCCCAGGACCCGGGGTTCGTCCCCGGCCCCGACGACGTGGTCATCCAGCTCTACACGTCGGGCACCACCGGCTTGCCGAAGGGGGCGATGCTCACCGGGCGCAACTTCTCGTCGATCCTGACCGAGGCCGAGCACGTCTTCCACATCGGCGCCGACACCGTGTCGATGGTGGCGATGCCGCTGTTCCACATCGGCGGGGTGGGATGGGCGCTGGCCGGCATGTCCCGCGGCGGTCGCTCGGTCATCGTACGCGACGTCGACCCCGGAGCCATGCTGGCGCTCATCGAGCGGCACCGCATCACCGAGACCTTCGTGGTGCCGGCGGTGCTGCTGTTCATGCTGGCCGTCCCCGAGCTCCCGAACACCGACGTCAGCTCGCTCCGCACGATCTTCTACGGTGCCTCCCCGATCAGCGAGGACGTGCTGGTCCGGTCGCTGAAGGCACTGGGGTGTGACTTCGCCCAGGTCTACGGGCTCACCGAGACGACCGGAGCGATCACCTCGCTCCTCCCGGAGGACCACGATCCGGACGGGCCGCGAGCGCACCTGCTCACGTCGGCCGGCCGGCCGTTCGCGCACGTGGAGGTGCGGATCGCCGACACCGAGACCGGCCAGCCGCTCCCCGTGGGCACCGTCGGCGAGATCTGGACCCGGTCCGACCAGAACATGCTCGGCTACTGGAACAAGCCGGAGGCAACCGCGTCGGTCCTCTCCGAGGACGGCTGGTTCCGGACCGGGGACGCCGGGTGGGTGGACGAGGAGGGATACCTCTTCCTGCACGACCGCCTGAAGGACATGATCGTCTCCGGCGGAGAGAACATCTATCCGGCGGAGGTCGAGAACGCCCTCCTCGCCCACCCGGCCGTGGCCGACGCCGCCGTCATCGGCGTCCCTGACGAGCGCTGGGGGGAGACGGTGAAGGCGATCGTCGTCCGGGCACCCGACGCCCCAGGGGACGACCGGCGACTCGCCGACGAGATCATCGAGGCCACCCGTGGGCGGCTCGCCCACTACAAGTGCCCGACCTCGATCGAGTTCGTCGAGTCGCTTCCGCGCAACCCGACCGGGAAGATCCTCAAGCGGGAGCTGCGGGCTCCGTACTGGGAGGGCCGGGAGCGGAACATCCAGTGACGGACGCCGGGCCCGACCGGGGACGGGGCGGTGGGTGCCCGCTCAGAACAGTCCGGCGGGCTCCGAGCCACCAGGGCCGTGGCCGGATCCCTCGCCCCGGGAGGCGTCGTCACCGGATGCGTCGTCCAGGCCGTCGTCCAGGCCGTCGTCCGATCGGCTCTCGGCCCCACCGTCGCCGTTCGCCGGGTCCGATGAGCCGTCGGCTTGAAGGCCGGTGCCGGCACTACCGATGGCGTCGAGCCGAGGAACCAGCTCCTCGACCTGCATCCGGGTGCGTCGGAGCCTACGGTCGAGCTCGTCGACGATCGACGTCGCCCGTTCGAGCCGTTCGACCAGGCGGTCGATGTCAACCGCCCCGGCTTCGAACTCCTCGATGATGCCGTCGAGCTCCTCAGCCGCCTCGGTGTAGCCCAGCCCCTCCACCGGAGTGTCTGGCCCGGCTGCCCGTCCGCCCGCGCTCCCCTTGGTGCTCATTCGTCGATCCTTCCCTCTCGTCCGTTGTCAGTCTTCACAATGGGTGGCCACGTCCCGGCCCGCCCACGGTCCCCGCCGGACCGGCATGGGCGGCCACGGGTGGGGTGCCCGGCCCCGGGGTCGGCGTCGCGTCCACCACGGAGTGCACCTCGCCGTCCGCCAAGCGGGTCACCAGGGCGGTGCCCACGGCGAGCCCTGCGATCGAGCGCACCACGGCGCCGTCCGGGCCGACCGTCACGGAGTAGCCCCGCTCGAGCTGCCGCCGGGCGTCATAGGCGCTGAGCAGCCGCCGCCACTGCGCCGTCTTCAGGTCCTCGGTGTCGAGACGCCGGGCCGGCAGCGCTGCCAGTTGGGAGGCCCGACGGGCCATCTGGCGTTCCGACTCGTCGAGCACCCGCGCCGCGCCCCGCACCGCCTGGGCCCCCTGACCGGCCAGGCGGTGCGCGTGGAGCTCCACCTGGCGCATCCCGACCGCCCGCAGCGAGCGCCCCCGGTGGACCAGACCGTCTCGGTGGCGACCCACCTGCATGCGGGCACCGCCCGTCAGCCGGGCCCGGCTCCGAACCGTCCGTTCGGCGGACCGGTCGAGGAGCGCCACCCCCAGGCGGGCGACCGTCAACCCCGCGGCGGCGGCGGACTCCCAGGAGGCCGACGCCCTGCGGGCCAGCTCTTGGCCGCACTCGGTCGGCGTGATGAAGGCCCGGTTGGCCAGCTCGTCGGCGACCGACTGGTCGCCCGTATGGCCGATGCCGGTCCACACCGGAATGTCCGACGTGGCGATGGCCCGGGCCACCGGTTCGGTGTCGAAGGTGGCGAGATCGGACTTGGAGCCACCGCCCCTGACCACGACCAGGACGTCACACCCGACCGGTTGGAGGGCGGCGATGGCGGCGGCGATCAGGGCCGGGGCCTCGCGGCCCTGGACCTGGGTGGGGACCACCCGGACGTCGAAGGCCATTCCCGACGCCTCGAGGCGGCCGAGGAAGTCGCGGTAGCCCTCGGTACCCGGGCTGGCCACCAGGCCGACCCGGAGGGGCGGGTGGGGCACGGACAGCCGACGATTGCGGTCGAAGAGCCCTTCGTCGAGGAGGGCTTTGACCAGACGCGCCCGCTCCGCCGCCACTTTGCCCATCAGCGCGTCGGTGTCGAGCTCGGCGAGGATGAAGTCGACCGACCCGCGGGCCTTGTAGAACTGGACCTCGCCCCGGACCCGGACCACCATGCCGGCCTCCAACGCGATGCCCAGCTGGTCGAGGGTGGTCCGGACCCGCCTCCACTGACCGGACCAGCACTTGACGTTGAGGGTGGGCGCCCCGCTGTCCTGGGCGTTGGTCGGATCGACGAGATCGATGAAGCAGTGCCCCTTGGGGAGAACCTTGAGCGAGCGGATCTCCCCGGAGATCCAAAGCTCGTCGGCGAAGGCAGCCCGAAGGGCCCGGTCGACCCGGCTGTAGAACTCGGTGACCGACAGTGCGGGACGGTCGACCGCGGTGCGGTCGGTGTCAGGGGACCGGGTGGGCGCCACGGGGTCAGACTAGAGCCCGGCTGCGACCGCGGCGATCGCCCTGTTGCCGTGGCGGAGCCCGGCGGCACCGTCCGGATCGGCGGCACTATCCGGATCGGCGACACCGACCGGGGCCGGGCGGCACCGAGCCGGGGCCGGGCAGCACCGGTCGCACCGGTCGCACCGGTCGCACCGGCTGCACCGGCTGCACCACCCGGGCCTCCACGGTCGAGTGCCTTCGCCGGCTGTGGGAGCATGGGAGGCGACGGTGAGCCGGCCGGGTGGCCGCGGTCGGTGCCGGTCGGGGTCACCCCCCAGCCGGCGCAGGTCGAGGAAGGTCGGGACTCCACAGGGCAGGGTGCTGGCTAACGGCCAGTCGGGGCGACCTGCAGGAAAGTGCCACAGAGAACAGACCGCCGATGGCGGCGCCTCCGGGCGCCGCACAGGTAAGGGTGAAACGGTGCGGTAAGAGCGCACCAGCGCCCGGGGCGACCCGGGCGGCTCGGCAAACCCCACCCGGAGCAAGGTCGAACAGGGGGCACGGGCGGCCCGTCCGGCGCATCTCCGGATGCACCACCCCCAGGTGGACCGCTGAGATGGATGGCCACCCCACCCTCCCTGGAGGGTGGACAGAATCCCGCCTACAGGCCGGCTCACCGTCATTGAGCAGGCGGATCGGGACAAGTTGAGGGCAGGGCGGTCAAGGCGGGGCCGGGGCACTCCCGGATCGCCCGGATCGCCCGGAATGCCCGTGGGCGCCACGCGGGGGATCTGGGTTCGAACGACACCCGGTGGCGGCGCCGGGAACCGCGGCGGCGTCGGGAAGACGGTTGGCTGCGCACCGTGTACCACCCGGCGAAACGCATCCCTGCGGTCTGCGAGCGGACGGTTCGGCGCGGGCCGGGTCAGGTCCGAAGTTCGAGGTCCCAGCGGCCGGGCGTTCCGCACTGACAGTGCAGCGCTTGGCCGGTGTCGCAACGAGGCCTCAACACCATGGTGTCGAGATGCAGCGCAATTAAGTGGGACGCAACAATTTGAGAATATTTGTAGTGTTACCATTCATTTCCGTGGAACCCCACAAACCACTGCGGGGGCGACCGCCTCGCCAGCTCGTCTACAGGCGCCTCGAAGACGCCATCGTCGATCTCCGGGAGCGCTTGGGTCGCCTCCCGTCGCCGACCGAGGCCGAAGGCATCTGGACCTCGATCTGGTACCAGGAGGCCCATCACTCCACTGCCCTGGAGGGCAATACCCTTGTCCTCGCCCAGGTCGAGGCGCTCCTGGCCGAGGGACGGGCCGTCGGGAACAAGGAGCTCCGGGAGTACATGGAGGTGACCGGTTACGCCGATGCGGCGAAGTGGGTCTACGGCCAGGCCCTCGAGCCCGGCGACTGGACCTCACGGGCGCCGCTCATGATGACCGAGGTCCGCCACGTCCACGAGCTGGCCCTCGGACCGGTGTGGGGTGTCTCCCCCCACCCCAACGCGACCCCCGAGGAGAAGCCGGGGAGCTTCCGACGGCACGATATCCAGCCCTTCCCCGGTGGGATGGTCCCACCGTCGTGGGTCGAGGTACCCGCGACCATGGCCGACTGGGTCGACTCGCTCGCCACGATCGCCACCTCGAACAATCCGGTCGAGGCGATCGCCGTGGCCCACGCGCGCTTCGAGAGGACCCATCCGTTCCTTGACGGCAACGGCCGGACCGGGCGGCTCCTCTTGAACCTCCTCCTGATCCGCCTCGGCTATCCCCCCGCCGTCATCTACACGCGCGACCGCAACCGCTATCTCCGCGCACTGGCGCGAGCCGACGGTGGTGATGCCGCGCCACTCGGGGAGCTGATCGCCCGGGCGGTGACCGACAACCTCTACCGCTTCGTCGTCCCCGCGGTGGCCGGGCCCCACCGGCTGGTCCCGATCGTGTCGCTCGCCACGAAAACCCAGAGTGTGACCATGCTGCGCGCCGCCATCGAGCGGGGCCGACTCAAGGCGCAGAAGGGACCGGACGGTCAATGGCGGAGTACGCGAGCCTGGGTCGACGAGTACGTTGCCAGCAGGTACCAGCGGGACTCCTGATGCAGAGCCGGCGCGCCGACGCAACGAGCCACCCCCGACTCTCCGTTGGTCGTCCGACACACCCGTGGTTCCCACGCGGGGAATCTGGGTTCGAACGGCACCCGGTGGCGGCGCCGGGAACTGGGATGGCGCCGGGCGAACGTCGGGCGCCCGGTCCGCCCACGCTGTCGACAGTCGCATGCTCGCGCTCGGCGGTCACGCTGACCGGAGACGGGTTGCCGCCTCGGCGGTAGCGGCGGGGCGAGGCGAACACGATCCCGGTGTGGTAATCGCCGGTGGTCGCCCGACTCCCAACGATACGGTCGGAGTCCCTCGCGTCCTCGTTGGCCGCGACCCCGCTTCCGGCAAGGGCCCCCGCTTCCGACGGGGACGGTGACTGACAACCAAGGGCGCGGTCGCCCGTCCCAGGTAGGATCGGGGAGATGGCACAGTTGACCGCACCGCTCGGCACAGCGCTCGATCCGTGCTGTGTCACGGGTGATCCCGCCGGGGCGGAGCCTGCCACGGCGGCGATCGACGACGAGAGGCTGGCCTCCATGGCCAAGGCCCTCGGGCACCCGGCACGGGTGAAGATTCTCCGACTCCTGGCCGAGCGCCAGGCGTGCGTGACCGGGGACCTGGTGGCCGAGCTCCCACTCGCCCAGTCGACGATCTCCGAGCACCTGCGCATCCTTCGCCAGGCCGGGCTGATCCAGGGGGAGATCGAGGGGCCCCGCACCTCCTACTGCGTGGATCGGGCAGGGCTGGCCGCGTTGCGGTACGCCGTCACCTCGCTCTGAACGGGCGCCTGGCCAACGGTCGGAGCGACCCCGCCCGTTGACCGCGCCCGTTGACCGCTTGCAGCCGGCATCCTCGTGGGTATACTTATCGTTGTTCGACGATTAGCGATCACCTTTGAGGAGGCCCCGATGTCCACGGTTGAGGTATTCGATCCGCCCATGTGCTGTTCGACCGGCGTGTGCGGTCCGAGCGTCGACCCGGCGTTGGCCACCTTCGCGTCCGATCTGTCGTGGCTGGCGGACCGGGGTGCGTCGGTCGAGCGGCACAATCTCTCCCAGGAGCCGAAGGCGTTCGCGGAGAGCGACCTGGTCCGCCGGTTGCTCGCCGAGCGTGGGGAAGAGGCGTTGCCGGCCGTGGTGGTCGACGGGGAGCTGCGTTCCTCGGGCCGCTTCCCGACCCGCGGCGAGCTCGCCGGGTGGTCGCTGACCGGCACGACGCCTGCCGCGCCCACCTTCCTCGACGCCGGGACCACCGAACTGGTGGCACTCGCTGCCGCGGTGGGGGCGAACTGCGAGTCGTGCTTCAAGTTCCACGACAACGAGGCCCGCAAACTCGGCGTCGGATCCGAGGTCATGGCCCAGGCGGTGCGGGTGGCCCAGGCGGTCAAGGAGGCTCCTGCCCGCTCGATGCTCGACCTTGCCGCCAAGCTGCTCGACACAAGCGTCGAATCCTTGCACCGCAGCGATCCGGTCGCCGTGGCCGTGGCCGCCGAAACCGCGGACGTCGGCTGCTGTGGCGGAACGGATGCCGCGTCCGGAGCCGATCCGACCACCGAGGCCTCTGCGGCGTCCGGCTGCTGCGGAGGCACCGAAGCGGCAACCGAGGCACCCGTGACCGCGACGGCATCCGGCACGTCCGGTTGCTGCTGAGGTGGCCGCCATGCTCGAAGGGCTGCTCCATAGACCGCCACGCTTCTTGTTCTTCACCGGTAAGGGCGGGGTGGGCAAAACATCCACCGCCTCGGCCACCGCCATCGCCCTGGCCGACCGGGGCGAACGGGTGTTGCTGGTGTCGACCGACCCGGCCTCCAACCTGGACGAGGTGCTCGGTCTGGCGCTCGCCTCGACGCCGCGCCAGGTCCCCGGTGTGCCGAGGCTGGAGGCGTTGAACATCGACCCGATGGCGGCAGCCGCCGCCTATCGGGAGCGGGTCGTTGGCCCCTACCGCGGCGTGCTCCCCGACTCGGCGGTCGCCAGCATCGAAGAGCAGTTGTCCGGGGCCTGCACCGTCGAGATCGCCGCCTTCGACGAGTTCACAGCCTTGCTGGCCGATCCGGCCGCCACCGAGGTCTACGACCACGTGATCTTCGACACGGCACCGACCGGCCATACCCTGCGCCTGCTGTCCCTGCCCGAGGCGTGGACCGACTTCATCGACACCAACACCCTCGGGACCTCGTGCATCGGGCCGCTCTCGGGCCTGTCCAACCAGCAGGACCGCTACGGGGCCGCGGTCGACACCCTGGCCGACGGGACCCGCACGGTGCTCGTCTTGGTGTCCCGCCCGGACCCCATCGCCCTCGACGAGGCGGCCCGCGCCGCCGGTGAGCTGGCCGCCCTGGGCATCGTCAACCAACGACTGGTGATCAACGGCGTGTTCCGGGCCGCCGATGCCGAGGACCCGCTGGCCGTCTCCCTGGCCGAGCGCGGCGCCCAGGCGCTGGCGGCGCTGCCCGCTGGACTTGCCGAACTGGCCCGGGACGAGGTGCCCCTTGTGGCCTGGAGCCCGGTCGGGATCCCCGGGCTGCGTGCCCTGGTGACCGGTACCCCTCCGGCCCTGACGCCAGAGGGGGCCGTTCCGGTGGCCGACACCATCCCCCTGGGTGCTCTCGTCGACCAGGTAGCGGGGCGTGGTCGGGGCCTCGTGCTCACCATGGGCAAGGGCGGGGTGGGCAAGACGACCCTGGCGGCGGCCATCGCCGTCGAACTGGCCGGCCGTGGCCACGAAGTCGACCTGACCACCACCGATCCCGCCGCGCATCTCGACGCCGTCCTCGATACCGGGGACGGGAGTGGTTCGGGGAACCTCCGGGTCAGCCGCATCGACCCCGACCGGGTGACCGCCGCCTACATCGCCGACGTCCTCGCCGATGCCGGAGCCGGGCTCGACGCGTCGGCCCGCGCCGTGCTCGAAGAGGACCTCCGCTCCCCC
>JAJYYG010000080.1 GCA_021801235.1 Actinomycetes bacterium | reverse complement strand
CGCCCGGGCGAGAAGCCGGTGGTCTCCACGTCGATGACGGCGAAGCCCGCCTCCCCTGCCGGCTCCTGCGGACCGGCCGCCGTCACCGCCCGATCCGGGGGGCGGCGGTCCCCCGGACCCGCACGCCACCGCCGCGGCATGCGCTGCCGGCGGCGATGGCGACGGATCCGGTCATCACACCCCGGCGCCGGTGAGCTGGGCCAGCTCCCTGGCCACCTCGCGGTCGTGCTCGTCCTCGTCCTCCTTGGCCTTCTTCGGGCTCCAGCGGCCCTTGGCCAGGAAGATCGTGGGGATGAACAGGACCATCCCGCCGACGCAGACCCAGAACCAGTTCTGCCACTGCTTGGGCGACTTCGCCACCGCGTTCTGCAGGGCGGTCAGCTGGGTGGCGTGGGCCGCCAGGTAGTTGAGCTGGGTCTCGTAGGGAACCACCAGCGTCTTGAGCTGGGTCTGGTACTTGACCAGCTCGCCGAAGGTGGCCGCTCCGAGCGCCTTCTCCGCCGCGGCGATGTTGGCGCCCGACGGGTCCGCCGCCAGCGCGGCCACCACCGGCTTGTTGGCCGGCTCGTTCAGCACCCCGAGGAAGGCGGCGTGCTCCTGGGCGAACGCCACGGACGCCGGGTGCTGGGCGAGGAACTGCTGGATCGCCGCCGTGGCGTACGGCTGGTTGTCGACCACCGGGTTCACGCTGTTGATGACGATGGGGAGGAAGATGAACGAAATGCCCACCACCACCCGCAGCACCCAGCCCCACAGGGCGAGCCCGGTGCCGACCAGCGCCGGGTTCTTCGCCTCGACCGTCTCGGTGTAGGAAGCCATCCAGGGGGCGAACACCATGGAGAGGAAGATCGCCAGGAATACCTCGATGGTCGCCAGCGTGTAGTAGCCGGTGTGGATGTGGTTGGCCTGGAGGAGGAAGACGATCAACATGGCGATGGCGCCGAAGGAGCCGATCAGCATGAACGGCTTGCGTACCCGGAGCCGGTCCGACAGCACTCCCAGCACGATCAGCGCCAGGGCGTCCGCCCCCCAGAACCAGACGTTGAGCCCGTTGGCCTGGGTCACCGAGAAGTACGACCCGTCGGCGTTCTTGAAGGTGGTCGAGTAGAAGATGGTGAAGAACCCGGCCGCCGCGTAGTAGACGAGCAGGAAGATGGCGATGCCGGCGGCCGAGCCGACCAGGTCCCACTTGAGGATCTGCGACCAGGGCTTCTCGGTGGCCGCCAGCACCGCCTCCTCGGAGACGCCGCGGGCCTTGGCCTCCACCAGGAGCTGGTCCTGGGCGGAGACCATCAGCTGGTCCCGCAGCCGGGAGGAGAGGTCCTTCATCAGAAACAGGCAGATCACGAACACGACCAGCGAGGTCACGCCCGAGATGATGAACTGGCTCTGCCAGTCCACGAAGTGGGCGAGGGTGTGGGTGGCCACGATGCTGGTGATCAGGCTGCCGGCCACCGGGCCGATGGTCCAGAAGCCCATGGCCGAGGCCCGCCCCATGGTCCCGAGCTGCGGGCTGAAGTCCCGCACCAGGGCCGGGGTCGCCACCAGGATGGCGCCCTCCACCAGGCCGAGCGCCGAGACGGCGGTGGCGAAGCTCCACTCGGACCCGGCGTTGGGGATCCAGACGGCCACGATGAGCCCCACGATGAGGAGGCCGTAGATGACCACGTTGGAGCGCCCTAGGCGGTCGGTCATGCTGGCCGGGAGGGAGGCGAACGCCCCGATCAGGTTGGACACGATGACGATGCCGACGTAGAAGGCAAAGGTCATGTGGTAGTAGCGCAGGATGTTGGGGGTCACCCCGGTCTGCGTGTAGTACGTGTAGTAGAGGATGATGGTGGCGAGCACCGCCAGGAGCAGATAACCGGTCCGCTTCCCCGTGGTGGGGTACTCGTCCGTCTCGTGGACGAAGAGGAAGCCCATCAGGCCCCCGCGTCCGGAGCCGCTCGCCCCCCCGGCGTTGCCGGCCGCGGCGGTTGCTGTCTCTGCTGCCATTGCTCTCCCCCTTCGGTGAACGGACGCGGGACTCAGCGATCCGAGAGCCGAACGTAGCGCATCACGGCACCCCGGGGGGTGAATGGCGCCTCGATCGCCGGGCGTCAGCTCCCGTCGAGCACCGCCGAGGCGATCAGCTCCTCGAGGGTCCGATCGTCCCGCCACGACAGCTGCAGCTGCTTCGCCCGCCGGAAGTAGAGCTGGATGTCGAAGTCGACGGTGAACCCGATCCCCCCGAAGATCTGCTGGGCGTCCGCCGTCACGTCCCGGAACGTCCGGCAGGCGAAGAGCTTGGCCATCGGCGCCAGCTTGGTGATCGACCTCCCCCCGGCGCTTGCCCAGGCCGCCTCGTGGACCAGCACCTCGGCGCCGTCGACCGCGGTGGCGTCGTCCGCCAGGTAGTGGGCCAACGCCTGGAACGCCCCGAGCGGCTTGTCGAACTGCTGGCGGTCCTTCGCGTACTGGACGGTGATCTCGAGGGCGTAGCGCGAGCCTCCGACCGCCTGGGCCGCAGCCAGGATGCTCGCCTCGTGCAGCACCGCGTCCCAGGTCTCCCAGCCCGAGCCGGCCGGTCCGATCCGGTCGGCGTCGGACACCCGGACCCCGTCGAGCACCACCTGGTACTGCGCATCCGAGCCGATGGTCCGCTGCTGGGCGAGGGACACGCCGGGCCCCCCCGGGTCGACGACGAACAGGTCGACGTCCCTCGTCCCGTCGCCGGTGCGTGCCAGCACGACCAGTCGGGTGGCGGCGGCGGCGAAACCCACGTGCCGCTTGACGCCGGTCAGGGTGAAGCCGTCCCCGTCCGGCCGCGCTCGAAGCTGCACACCCCGGGGCCCGAACCCGTTCTCCGGCTCCAGCCAGGCCGGGGTCAGGATCGCCTCGCCGGTGACCATCCGGGGGATCCACCGGCTCTTCAGGTCCCCGCCGCCCGCCCGCGCCAGGGCGCCGCCGCACAGCACCGAGCTCACGAAGTGGGGCGAAGGGGCGAGGGAACGGCCCAGCTCCTCGTAGAGGACGACCCCCTCCAACGCCGTCATGCCCGAACCTCCGTACTCCTCGGGGAGCTGCAACCCGATCAGGTCGAGATGGGCGAGCTGCTTCCAGAGGTCGATCGAGTACCCGGTCGGGTCGTCCTCGAGCGTCCGCACCACGTCGAGCGGGCAGGTGCTGGCGCACACCCCCCGCACCGTGTCGCGCAGCATCTCCTGCTCGGCGGAGAAATTGAGGTCCAGCATGGTCAGGTCTCCTTGGCTTCGTTCGCCCGTCGTCCCCGGTGGGCTCCCGGTGTGGGGACGGGACACGGACCCGGCCGGATGCGGGTGCCCCGGTGCCGGCTCACGGGGTCCACCGGTCGCCCCGCCGTCCCCACGGGTTGTCGTCCTCGGCCACCGGAAGGGCGACCACCGCGGCGCAGGTCGTCTTGGTCTCGTCCCCCACCGCCAGGACGATGTCGAGCGCCGCCCAACCACAGCCGGTCTCGTCGACCCCCGTCCCGGTGACCGTGCCCGCCAGGACCATGGTGTCGCCCGGGAAGACGGAGCCGAGCATCCGGAACGTCATCCGCCGGAGGCGGCCGAAGGGACCGGTCCAGTCGGTGACGAAGCGCTCGAACCAGGCCGCCTGGTTGGGCGTGTTCAGGAAGATGTCGCGTGTCCCGTTCCGCTCGACGGCGAAGTCCTTGTCGTGGTGCATGGGCCGCCAGTCCCGGGCCGCGAGCGCCCCCAGCACGACGGTGGTGGCGGTGACCGGATAGGCGAGCTCGGGAAGCGCGTCCCCGACACCGACGTCCGCCAGCAGCAGGACCGGGCGGACCGGGGTGCTCACGACGCCCCGCCGTCCCGCCGGTAGCCGAAGCCGGTGTAGCTCTCGACGGCTGCCAGCTCGCCGCGCTGGTTCCGGTACTCCACGTCGATGACCCAGAACCGTCCGCGGCCGAGGCGGGTGGTCTTCGGCTCGCTCACCGACCGGAGGACCTGGCTGGTCGTGAGCCGGTCGCCCGGCCGCACCGGCTCGTGGAAGACGATCGTGTTGTCACTCATCACCGCCTCCGGCAGGTCCAACCCCTCCTTGAGGTCGAAGTGGATCTGCAGGGGCAGGGCGGCCTCGGAGCGTCCCGGAGCCCAGTGGTGGGGCCGGAACCACACCGAGATCATCGTCGGCGGGGCCACCGGGCCCCCGGTCACCTGGGCGGCGACCTCGTCGTCCCAGAAGAGCGGGTTGCCGTTCTCGACCGAGGAGCAGGTGGTCCACACGTAGCCGCGCTCCACCGGGAAGCTCCCCTCCTCCACGTACTGGGGGACGCCGATCATCCCGGCGATGTCGCCGGGGCCGATGGCGCTCACGCCACCACACCCCGACGCTCGAGGGCCGCGATCTCCCCGTCGGCCAGGCCGGCCTCGGCAAGGAGCCCGGCAGCGTCGGACACCGAGGGGTCCCGGAGGGCGACCGGCTCCTCCGGGGGCCGCATCCCGGCCAGCAGCGGCCCGACCTGACGGAACCCGGGGCTCCCGTCCCCGCCGGCCGTCCCGTCCCCCCCGGGGGCCATCACCCGCACGAACGCGCCCCTGGCCGCGTACTGGGGATCGGCCACCACCTCGGCGACGTCCTGCACCGGGGACACACAGGTGTCGTAGGGGGCCAGCGCCTCGATCCATGCCGCCCGGTCCCTCGACCCGAAGGCGGCCCGGAAGTCCTCGCGGACCTGCGCCTGCACACGGTCGTCGAGCTGGTGGTCCACCCACTGGGGGCATCCGATCCGTCGGCAGAGCTCCGCGTAGAACCTGGGCTCGATCGCCCCGACCGCCAGCCATGCCCCGTCCGCCGCCTGGTAGGTCCCGTAGCAGGCGTACCGCCCGCTGATGAGGTCGTGGCCGAACCCGACGGTGGCCCCGGTGGCCAGGTGCTCGTCGACGGAGAGCGAGGTGAGCCACAGCACCCCGTCCGCGACGGAGACGTCGAGGTGGGCACCGCCACCGCCGCCGGACCGGCCGATCAGCGCCGCCATCACCGCCAGAGCGGCGTGCATACCTCCGCCGGCCGCGTCCGCGATGGTGGCCCCCGCCATCGGCGGACCTCCGTCGCAGCCGGGCTCGCTGGCGGCCAGGTAGCCACCGACGGCCAGGTAGTTGATGTCGTGGCCGGCCCATCCGGCCCGGGGCCCGCTCTGCCCGTAGCCGGTGGTCGAGCACAGGATGATCCGGGGGTTCGCCCGGCGGAGTGCCTCGTAACCGATGCCCAGCCGGTCCACGACCCCTGGTCGGAAGCTCTCGACCACCACGTCGGCCCGGGCGGCCAGTGCGAGGAAGGCGGCGCGACCCTCGGGGTCCTTGAGGTCGATCGCGAGCCGCGACAGCCAGCGCGACCCGCTGTAGGCGTAGGAGGGAGGGCGGATCGGCTCCGCCCCGCGTCCGGGCACCGGTCCGACCTTCACCACCGCGGCCCCGTAGTCGGCCAGGATCCGGGTGCACCGGGCAGCCGGGCCGACGGTGGCGAGGTCCAGCACCGTCACCCCAGAGAGGAGGCCGGGCGGTCCCGGCGGGAAGGGCGGCACGTTCAGAAGTTCTTCGGCAGGCCGAGCTTCCGCCGGGCGATGATGTTCTTCTGGATCTCGGACGATCCGCCTCCGATGGTGTCGATCACCGTGTAGCGGTAGGTGGACTCCGCCCGGCCGGCCATCGGTGCGTCCTCGGTGTGGACCCGCAGCTGGCTCCCGGGTCCGGCCAGGTCCATCGACGCGTCGGCCAGCCGGCGCGAGAACTCGGTGGTGAACAGCTTGTACTCGGAAGCCTCCGCCGTCGGGGGGGCACCACCCTCGCCCGCCTTGTGGACGAAGCGGATCCCCAGCATGCGGGCCACCTCGGCCTCGGTGTGGAGCCCGGCGAGGCGGGCCCGTACGACCGCGTCGTCCTGCAGGGGGGAGCCGTCGCGGGTGGCGGAGGCCACGTACTCGGTGAGCAGCTCGAGCCGTTGGGCGATCGGTGAGTAGGTGAACAGCGTGAACCGCTCGAGATCGAGGGCCTCGGAGATGTACTGGAACCCCCGGTTCACCTCGCCGACGACGTAGTCGTCGGACACCCACACGTCGTCGAGGTAGACCTCGTTGGTCCGCTCGTCCCCCATCGTCCAGATCGCCTTGACCGTGATGCCCGGGTGGTCCATCGGGACGAGGAAGAGGGTGATGCCGTGGTGCTTGGGCGCCTCGGGGTCCGTGCGGGCACCGACCCAGTACCAGTCGGCGAAGTGCGCGGAGGTCGTCCAGGTCTTCTGGCCGTTGAGCCGCCACCCGTCCCCGTCGCGGGTCGCCTTCAGCTGCATGGAGGCGGCGTCGGACCCCGCGTTCGGCTCCGAGTACCCGACGGCGAACTCGACCTCGTTCCGGAGGATCTTCGGGAGGAACTCCGCCTTCAGCCGTTCGCTGCCGTGCGTGATGATCGTCTTGCCGATGATCCCCACCCCCTTGCCGATCTGGGGGCCGCCCCTGGCGGCGAGCGCCTCGTTCAGCAGGTACTCGTAGGTGCCGTCGCCCTCCGAGCCGCCGTACTCCTTGGGCCAGGTGATCCCGAGCCAACCCTGCTCGCCGAGCTTCGCCATGAACGCGCGCCGGGCCGGGGTGTCGACGATCTGCGCCATGTTCTCCCGGGACACGTCGAAGACCTCCGGGTCGTCGTTGGCGTCGAGGAAGGACTCGACCTCGGCCACGAACGCCTGTTGCTCCGGGGTGAGCTCGAAGTCCATGGTGCCCTCCCTCGTGCGGGTGCCGAACCGGCCGGCGCCGTCCCTGGACGCCGGTGGTTTCCTGACTGACCGTCAGATACGGTGGTCATCATAGGATGACCGCTGTCGGGGCGCCACCATCCGCGACGGCCGGCATCGACCGCGACGATCACACCCGACGAAGGGGCGACACAGGGATGCGAGGGATCATCAGCAGCGCCGGGTACGTGCCCTACCGTCGCCTGCAGCGGGCGGACATCACCGCGTTCTTCGGGAGTGGGGGCGGCAAAGGCACCCGATCGGTCGCCTCCCACGACGAGGACACCACCACCATGGGGGCAGAGGCGGCCCGCTCCGCCCTCCGTCCCTTGGACGCCGCCGACCGGACCGGGGGGACGGAGGGGTGCGACTCGTTGTGGTTCGCCACGACCGCGCCCGCCTACCTCGACAAGACCAACGCCTCGGCGATCCACGCCGTGCTCCGCCAGCCGCCCGAGGTCGCCGCCTACGACTTCGGGGGAGGTCTCCGCTCGGGGGTGGGGGCCCTCCGATCCGCGCTGGGCGGCACCGGCACCACGCTGGTGGTCTCGGCCGACCTGCGCGGAGGGCTCCCCACATCGGCGGACGAGTCCGCCGCCGGAGACGGGGCCGCTGCATTGCTGGTGGGCACGGACGCCCCCGAGGCACGCGTCGTCGCCGAGTACCTGGGAGGAGCCTCGGTCACGGACGAGCTCGTCGACCGCTGGCGCACCGTCGGCGACCAGCGCTCGCGGGTGTGGGAGGAGCGGTTCGGCGAGACCCGGTACGTCCCCCTGGGGCTCCAGGCCTGGAGGTCGGCGCTGAAGGAGGCAGGCCTGGACGCCGGAGACGTCGACCGGGTGGCCGTCGTCGGCATGCACGGTCGGGCGGTCCGGTCGGTCGGGCGGAACCTGGACGTGCGACCGGGTTGCCTGGCGGACGACCTCACCGGCACCGTGGGTCAGACCGGCGCCGCCCACGCGAGCCTGGTGCTGGCGTCCATGATCGAGGAGGCGGCCCCCGGTCAGCTGGTGGGGGTGGTGTCGCTGGCGGACGGTGCCGATGCCCTGCTCTTCCGGCTGACTGCGGCCAGGGACGGTTGGACCCCGGCGGATCCGGTCGCCGACCAGGTCGCCGGGGCTGCCGACCTGAGCTACGCGCGCTTTTTGACCTGGAAGGGGATGGTGACACCGGAGCCGCCCCGGCGGCCGGAGCCGGCGCGGGTCTCCTCCTCCGCCGCATGGCGCAACGAGGAATGGAAGTACGCCTTCGTCGGGTCGCAGGACCGGACCTCCGGGGCCGTCCACCTCCCCCCGGCCCGCGTGTCGATGCGGGGCGGCGCGTTCGACGACATGGAGGCCGTCTCCAGGGCCGAGACGCCGGCGACCATCGCCACCTACACGATCGACCACCTGTCGTACTCCCTGAGCCCGCCGATCGTCTTCGCCGTGCTCGACTTCGACGGCGGCGGGCGGTTCCCGCTCGAGCTCACCGATGTCGACCCCGAGACGGTGGCGATCGGTGACCGGGTGTCGATGACGTTCCGCCGTCTGTCCACCGCGGAGGGGATCCACGACTACTTCTGGAAGGCGAAGCCGATCCGCCCGTCCCGGCACCCCCGATGAGGGACCAGGGGAGCGCGGCGGCGCACCGACCGGGCACCGGCACGGGGGTGGCACGAGCAGGCACGGCACAAGCAGGCACGGCACGAGCAGGCACGGCAGAAGGAGCAGGGTGATGGCATCCCACGGGATCAAGGACCGGGTGGCGATCGTCGGCATGGGGTGCACCCGGTTCGCCGAGCACTGGGACAAGAGCCTCGACGACCTGATCGTGGACGCCTCCCGGGAGACGTTCGACTCGGCGAGGGTGGGCAAGGACGACGTCGACGCCTACTGGTTCGGCACGGCGCAGTCGGGCATGAGCGGCATCACGCTGGCGCGCCCGCTGCAGCTCCAGGGGAAGCCGGTCACCCGGGTGGAGAACTACTGCACGACCGGGTCGGAGGCGCTGCGGGCGGCAGCCTACGCGGTGGCCTCCGGTGCCTACGACGTCGCGATGGCGGTCGGTGCCGAGAAGGTCAAGGACTCCGGCTACCAGGGGTTGAACGCCTTCCCCATCCCCGGGGACGGGACGGCACGGACGTTGACCGCCGCCGCGATGTTCTCGATGGTCGCCCCGGCCTACGCGAAGAAGTACGGCGTGGACGAGGACGAGCTTGCCGACGTCCTGGCCCGGATCTCGTGGAAGAACCACCAGAACGGCGCACGCAACCCCCGGGCACAGTTCCGCAAGGAGGTCTCCAAGGAGACCATCTGCGCGTCGCCCCGCGTCGCGGGACGCCTCGGCGTCTTCGACTGCGCGGGGGTGGCAGACGGGGCGGCGGCGGCCATCGTGGTCCGGGCCGAGGACGCCCTCCGCTACACGGACAGGCCGCTGTACATCAAGGCGCTCTCCTTCGCGGCCGGCAGCGGCTCCGGGCTCATCGATCCCGAGTACGACTACACCTGGTTCCCCGAGTGCGCCATCGCCGCCGAGGACGCCTACCGGCAGGCGGGGATCACCGACCCGTTGCGCCAGCTGGCGATGGCCGAGGTCCACGACTGCTTCACCCCCACCGAGCTCGTCCTGATGGAGGACCTCGGGTTCGCAGCCCGGGGCACCGCATGGAAGGAGGTCCTCGCCGGGACGTACGACCGGTCGGGTGCGTTGCCCGTCAATCCCGACGGCGGCTTGAAGAGCTTCGGACACCCGGTCGGGGCGTCCGGCCTCCGGATGGTCTTCGAGGCCTGGTTGCAGCTCCGGGGTGAGGCGACCCCGGAGCGCCAGATCGACACCGACCGCACGCTGGCGCTGACCCACAACCTCGGCGGCTATCCCGGGGAGATGGTGGCGTTCGTCTCCGTCCTCGGCACGGAGCCCGGCTGACCCGGGACCGGGAAGTCCCCGATCCCCACCCCCGCGGCCTGCAGGACCGCCACGGGGACGTCGACCGAGGCGAACACATAGGGGTCGTAGTGGCGCTCCGGTCCGATCGCATCCTCGAAGGCCTGCTGGATGGGGTCGTCCCGGAGCATGGCGTCACAGTGGAAGCAGCCGTTGCACACGGTGGCGGAGTCCGTCGTCCACTGGTACGCGGGTCCCCGATCGCGCTCCTTGATGGTGGCGATGCGGTGCCGCTCATACCACGCCCGGTCGAGAACGGCTGCGAGTGCCGAGGCGATCCGGGAGAGAGGGAC
>JAJYYG010000101.1 GCA_021801235.1 Actinomycetes bacterium | reverse complement strand
CCGGGTCGGCACCGGCCCCGGCCCCGGCCCCGGCACGGAGCGTGAGCCGGTACGCCCCGAGCGCCCGTCGCCAGGCGAGGAGCCCGTCCACCGCCGACCGGGCGTCGGAGGGATCGTCGAGGCAGTCGGCGATCCGGCCCAGCCGGGCCTCGACCGCCTCGTCGGCGGCGGCGAGGAGACGGCTCCCCTCAGCGGTCAGCACGTGGTCGACGCGACGCCGGTCGGACTCGACGGTCCGTCGCTCGACCAACGACCGGGCGACCAGTCCGTCCACGATGGCGGTGACGCTCGGGGGCCGGACGGCCAGCCGCTCCGCCAGGTCGGACGACACGGCGGAGTGCTCGTCGAGCAGTCCGAGCACCCGGTACTGGGGCACGGAGAGGTCGGCGTCGGCCAGTCCGATCTCCACCTGCTTGGCGAGCCACGCCGCGGTCCTGCCCAGGCCGCGGCCCACCTGTGGTCTATCTGCTTCGAAGCTCACACAGTTAGACTATCGAACGAAATCCGGCCCCGTACGGGTCGGGCTCGTCAGGTCCCCGGGGCCCGCGCCGCGGGAGAGCCGGGCCAGGCGGGCTCGGAGGGGGCTCGGTCGGTCGTCGGCGGCGTGGAGTAGGAGGTCACCGACCCCGCCGTCTGATGGAGGCCGATGGTTCCCCGTGGGATCACCGTGGACGAGTAGCGCTTGCCGCCGTCCGCATAGCGGTAGAGCCCGGTGCCCTCCACCCCCTCCTCGTCCGGGCCCTTGGCCGTGGGGTCCCACCACAGGACGGTGTAGTCGGCCGGGCTCGAGTAGCTGGGCCTCGGCTCGGCGCCGTGGTTCCCGTAGGCGATCAGCGGTGCGGTCGGCCCGCCCCCGGCCGGGGGGAGGTCGAACATGCCGTCCCGGAACCTCGCCGGCGAGAGATCCGGCCCGGCCAGCTCGAGGCCGTCGAAGAGCAGTTGGATCGGCGGGAGGACGGTGCTGGCGGTCTTGCCCGGCGGAGCGGTGCCGTAGTACCACCGGAACAGGGTCTGTGCCTCGGTCTCGGACGGGGGGAGCGGTACCGGAAGGCTCGAGATCCCGAACGCATGGCTCCACTCGCGCTGGTCGTAGTAGCGGGCCAGAGTGGAGGTGTCGGTGAAGACGGTGCCGGTCACGATCCACTCGGGGAAGTAGCCGATGGCGGCGGCCGCCCTGGTGAGGTAGATGGGCATCAGCGGATCGCCGGCGAAGACGACCGTGGTCGCCCCGGACCGCTTGAGGTGGGCGGCGATGGTCGCCGCCTCGGAGGGGAGCTCCGGCAGGTCGAGCAGGTAGCTCTCGGTGTCGACGGACCGTAGGCCGAGGGGAGCGAACTTCTTGGTGAGCGAGGTGCCGAGCGCCCCGTACGCCGGTGGATCCTGTTCGTAGTACACGACGGCGAACCTGCGCGTGCGCGTGCGCATCGACGCCTCGCCGGCGTAGATGGCGTCCTTGCCGACCAGCTGTCCGACGATGAAGTCGAAGGCTTCGGTGAGCAGGGTGTCCGGCGTCGGGAGCACCCCCCAGAGGTACGGGGCGTCCTGCTGCTCGTCGGCGTACGTGGCGCCCAGGCCGCAGCCGATGCAGAGGACGTGCTGGCGCGCCAGCTCGTCCTGGTAGGCGGTGGTCTGGGCCGGCCCGCCGATCGAGGCGAACGCGTGCAGGCCCTGGGCGACCGTGACGGCGTCCGCCCGGGCGGCGACGGCATCGGTGCTCCCGCCGGTTCCGTCGAAGGGGACGAGCACCACCCGGCGGCCCCAGAGGGGCACGATCCGGTTGAGCATGCCGACGAAGGCCTGGGCGATCGCCAGGGTGACCGCCGGGGGGTCGGTGGCACCGGGGAGCGCCGAGGTGAGGCCACCCGGGGGTGGCAGGTAGTAGGCGACGGTGACGGTCGAGCCGGTGACCCCCGACGAGGTGGCGCCCCCGTTGGACCCGCTGGAGACCGGGACGCACGGCGGCGCGTAGATGGTCGGCACCTTGAGCCGGCCGGTGCGCGTGTCGCACCCGCTACCCCAGTTCTCGTCCCGCTGGCGCCCCTCGGACGCGGCCTGCTGGTAGGTCATCGGCAGTGGCGGTCCGGACGCCCCGGGCGGGGAACCGCCGACCGGCCCGCCGGCCGGCGGAGCCGAGCGGAGGGTGGCCACGGTGCCGGCCGCCACCAGGGCCACCACCACCAGGGCGACCGGCCCGAACCGCCGGACCGGCCCCATCGCGGGCCAGGGCCGAACCTCCGGAGCGCCTCCGGGGCCGACCGGTGAGCGCGTCACCCTCCGACCTCCCGGGTACCGGCTGGACCGGCACCCGCCGGTACCGCCCACCCGCCGGTCCGCTGCCGTCCGGGTCCGGATCCGAGGAACGCCTCCACTACGTCCGGACGCTCGAGCACCTCGTCGGGTCGCCCGGCGGCGAGCACCCTGCCCTGGTCCATCGCCACCAGGGTATCGGCCAGTGCGGCGATGAAGCCGATGTCGTGCTCGACTACCACCAGGGTGGCGCCGAGCTGGGTCTGGACACGCCGGAGGAGCTCGCCCATCGCCTCGACCTCCCGTTGGGCGATGCCGGAGGTCGGTTCGTCGAGCAGTACCAGCGACGGCTGGTGGGCCACGACACCGGCCAGGTCGACCAGGCGCCGCGAGCCCGTCGACAGCTCGCTCACGAACGAGTCGGCGAACATCCCGAGGCCGAACAGGTCGACCAACTCGTCGACCTGCCGGGCGATCGCCGCCTCGGTCCGCTGCCGCGCCGGGAGGCGGAGGGCGGCGTTGAACGGGTCGCGGACATCGACGAACCGTTCGAGGGCCACCGCCAGGGTGTCGCGTATGGTCATCTCGCCGAAGAGCCGAGAATCCTGGAAGGAGCGTCCGAGGCCCGCCCGTGCCCGTGCAGGGGCGGCGAGCGACGTCACGTCCCGGCCCCCGACGGCGATCCGTCCGCTGCCGGGCCGCACGAAGCCGGAGATCACGTCGAACAGGGTCGTCTTGCCCGCTCCGTTCGGACCGATGACGCCGACGACGGTCCCCTCCA
The DNA here is from genome assembly GCA_021801235.1 of Actinomycetes bacterium. Lineage (GTDB taxonomy): Bacteria > Actinomycetota > Acidimicrobiia > Acidimicrobiales > RAAP-2 > DASZIT01. Next base: position 7,089 of record JAJYYG010000101.1, on the reverse strand, counting down.
CCGCCTCCACGCCCACGTCGTCCAGCGCTGCGATCCCTCCGAAGGTGACCGACACACCACGGACGTCGAGCGCGAGGGGCCGGACGTCGGGCCCGGCGACCCGTCCGCCACGGTCGTGGGGCAGACCGGCGGCGGCATGGGCGAGGTAGATCGACTGCAGGAGCTCCGGACGGGCACGCACCTCGTCGGCGGTGCCGGAGAAGCGGACGGCGCCGCTGTCCATCACGTAGACCCGGTCGGCCACCGAGAGCGCGACGTTGACGGACTGCTCCACCAACAGGACCGACGTGCCCGCCTCGCGGAGGCTGCGCACCGACTCGAGCAGCTGGGCGACCACCACGGGTGCGAGCCCGAGCGACAGCTCGTCGATCAGGAGCAGCGTGGGCTCGGCCAGCAACGCCAGCGCCAGCGCGAGCTGCTGCTGCTGGCCCCCCGACAGGTCGCCGGCCCGGTCCGCCCGCCGCGCCGCGAGGGGTCCGAGGCCGGCCAGGGCCACCTCGACGGGGGAGGGTGAGGCGCCCCGATCCCGGCGACGCCGGCCACCCGGTTCCCGGTGACGCCACGCTGCCGCCCGGAGGTTCTCCTCCACGGTCAGCCCGGGGAAGACCGCCTCCCCCCCGGGGACCTGGGCGATCCCGTGGCGGGCGATCTCGTCCGGCGGCGCGTGGGTGATGTCCCGACCGTCGAAGACCACCGCCCCCCCGCTGGCTTCGGTAACGCCCCCGATGGCCCGCAGCAGGGTCGACTTCCCGGCACCGTTGGTGCCGAGGAGCGCCACGATCTCGCCTTCGGCCACTTGGAGATCCACTCCGTCCAGCACGACGACCCCGTCGTAGCCGACCACCAGCTCCCGCACCGAGAGCAGGGGGACCTCGCCCCGGACCCGTGCTTCGCGCATCTCGGCCACGGCCCGCATCGACGTCCAGACGTTGTGGATGTCGCGATCGATGAGCGGACCGGCGCTGGCCACGATGACGCCGCCGACCACGAAGACCGGGACCAGGACGAGCAACCCGTACCGGAGGCCGACCGCGTCCCCCACCGCTCCGATGATCGGGACGACGAGCAGGCCGGGGAGGACGAAGATGGCCCCGAAGGAGAACCCGAGCGACCGGACCCGGGCGGGGATCGCCAGGGACAGGGCGGACAACACCCCGGGGCCGACGATGGCGAGCGACGCCACGATGCCGGCGTTGCCGACGAACGCCCAGACCACGTCGGGAGCCAGCGCGAACAGCGCGGCGAACCCCGAGGCGGCGAGGGCGGAGACGCCGATCAGCGTGAACACCAGCCCCTGGCGCCGGGCGGCCAGGCGGGCGGCGACGGTGGCACCGATGGCCACACCGGCCAGGGCGAACAGCTGCACCGGGGCGATGACCAGGCCCCGCTGGAGGACGCCCAGATGGAACGTCTGCTGGTACTGGAGCGAGGCGAGCGAGGCGAAGCCGATCAACGAGGCGGCCAGGAACGGCAGGGCGAGGAAGATGCGGCGCAGCACCCCGATCGTCCACACCAGCCGCCACGCCTCTCCGAACGAGGGCGGCCGGTCCGCTCCGGAGTCCGCCCACCCGGGCCCCGGTCCCTGGTCGGCGGCCGCGTCGCCCGTGGCGGCCGGGGCGTCCCGCGTCGGATCCCCGACGGCGAACGCCTCCAGTTCGTGGCGACCCCGTGTCGGCTCGTGCAAGGTCAGCCCGACGGCCACCAGCACGAGGATCGGAACGGCGAGCACGAAGAAGGGGGCACGCCACCCGAACACCCGGGCCAACCCCGCCCCGCCGAGCAACCCGACCATGGTGCCGGCCGACACCCCGCCGAACAGCACCGAGAACACCTTGGGCCGGACGGGTACCGGATAGGAGTCGGCGACCAATGAGTTGTGGGTGGGGAAGATGACCGCCTGGCCCATGCTCACCCCGGCCAGCATCACCGTCACCAGCACCGCCGACCAGGCGAGGCCGAGCCCGACTGCGAAGCAGGCGCCGAGGGTGGCACCGACCAGGGCGATCGGGAGCCTCGGGCGGCGATCCGCCAACCACGCCACGGGAATGGTGCAGGCCAGGGCGGCGCCGCCGCCGATCGAGACCACCAGCAGGATGCCGCTGTCGGAGAGGTGGAACGCGTCCCGCACGTTCGGGATGAGCACGCTGAACGCGCTCTGGACGGCCTGGTCGAACAGCTGGAGCCCGGCCAGCACGCCGAGCGGGAGGAGCGGCGCGCCTCCCCCGAGGTTCCGGCGCCACCGGTGGCGGTCGCCGTCCCCGTCAGCCGCCGCCGGTCCGGGGCGCCCGGTCACGACGGTGCCACCACCGGCGCCTGGCCGGCTCCCGCGTCGGGGGTGGACGGTGCCGCGGAACCGGTCCGCCCGGTCCCGGGGGCGGTGCCCGCCGACGCGGGTCCCCGCCGCCGGTCTGCGAGGCCGGCGAGCCGGTCCCGACCGCGGAACAGGAGCCCGGCGACGCCGCCGGGGAACGCCACCAGGACGATCAGGACGCCGGCGGCCAAAGGGAACAGCTGCCAGCTCGGGGGCAGGAACACGCTGCTGCCTTCGACCAGGAGGGCGCCGACCACCGCTCCGGTGGCCGAGCCGAGCCCGCCGACGACGGTAGCGGTGAAGACCGCGAGGCTCTGGGTCACGTCGTAGGGCGTCTCCACGTACTGCTGGTTCACCACGACGAGGAGGCATCCGGCCACCCCCGCGAGGAAGCCGGACACGGCGAAGCTGCCCAGGATGGCCCGTGCCGGGCTGATGCCGTACCCGGACGCGGCCCGCCCGTTGGCGCCGGCGGCCCGCCAGACCCGGCCGATCCGGCTCGACCGGAGCCCGTCCATCGCCACCAGGGTCAGGGCCGTGACGCCGACGCAGAGGAAGAAGACGCTGCGCTCCGACCCGATGCGCATGCCGAACAGGGCCACCCCCGTGAGCTGGCCGGCGGGGATCCATCCGAACTCGGCGCGGTCGAGGAGATAGCCGGAGGCGGCGAGGGCGAAGGCCAGGGTGGTCACCGCCACGAAGATGCCGCCCCGCCTCAGGGTGGGCAGCCCGACCGCCACCGCAGCCAGGCCCGCCGCCAGGCCGGCGGCCGGGAGCGCGAGGGAGAGGTCCCACCGGCCGTCGACGAGCGTGACTGCGCCGACGACCGCGCCGACGGCTGCGAACGACATCTGACCCAGGCTCACCTGACCCGACCACCCGGTCAGCACCACCACCGAGCACCCCACCATGGCCAGCACCGCCAGGGTGGACAGCTCGAGCAGCACGCCCGGTCCGGCCCAGAGCGGCACGGTGGCCAGTGCGGCGGCCCCCGCGACGAGGGCGAGCACCCGGGCACTTCGGACCTCGGGCAGGCGGGCCAGCGCCGGGGAGAGCGGGCGGACGCCCGAGATCAGGCTCCAGTCGGCGTCTTCTCCCCGGCCCCGGTCGGCCGATCCGGCACGGGCCAGTACCAACCCGATCACCACCACGGCGGCGAGCACCGCCAGCACCAGGGTGGGTCGCGCCGGGTCGTCCCAGGCGACCCCCTGTTCGAGGATGCCCACCGCCACCGCGGCGACGGCGACCCGGACGAGGTGGGTGAACCCGCCGAGCGCGAGGGCGGCCAGGGCGGAGACCAGGGCGACCAGGCTGAAGGTCGGGTCGAGGGGGAGGCCGACGATCGCCGCCTTCAAGAAGATCCCGAGGAACGAGAGCGTGCCGGCCACCACCCAGGTGATCGTCTGGAGCCGGTTCACCGGGATCCCGACCATGGCCGCCAGGTCCCGCCGGTCGCCGGTGGCCCGGGCCGCGATCCCGACCTCGGTGCGCTTCGACCACACGGCGACCGTTCCGAGCACCAGGGGGACCACCACCAGCGCCACGAAGGAGTCGGCGTCGAACACGACCGGGGAGAGGGAGACCCGGACATGCCACGGGAACCCGATCGAGGCGGTGCCGATCGGCACGTTCCCCCACAGGCGCGGGATGAGCAGGGCGACGACCACCAGGGCCTGCGAGAGCCCGATGGTGGCCACCGTCAGGATGAGCCGGGGAGCCCGCACGAACCGCCGGACGATCGTCACCTCGATGCCGACGGTGAGGAGGATCACGGCGGCGAGCCCGGTGAGGAGACCGAGGAAGTAGTCGACGCCGGACAAGGCGATCAACCCGTAGGCGAGCACTGCCGGCGCGCTCCCGAGGTCTCCCTGGGCGAAGTTGACGATCCGGTTGAGCCGGTACACGAGCGCCAGTCCCACCGCCATGAGGGCGCCGGGGAGACCCAGCACGGCACCTTGGAGCCACACCCCGAGCGGGGCGGGGAAGAGCGTCAGCTGGGCGACCAGTACCACTGCCACCGGTGCTGCGGCGACCAGGGCCGACCGCACGGCCGGTGCGGCGGCCGACCGCACAGCCGGGCGGCTTCCGGGGCGGGCCGGCGCCCGCCGGGTCGCGTTACCGCTCGCCACCGGCGCCCCGGTCGCCCGGACGGTCGGGGGCCGGGTGACGCGTGCCGGTCAGGAGACCAGGCCGGCCGTGGAGATGTTGAGGCCGTCCGCGGTCCGGGAGCGGTAGAGCGCCTGCACCTCGGTGAACTCGGAGAGCCCCCACGGCCCGTTCTCCACCCCGATGCCGCTCCACTTGCAACCGCCGAACGGTTGCTGGGGACCGAGCGCAAGGTGGGTGTTGACCCAGGCGGTCCCACACTCGAGCCGGCCGGCGATCTCGGCCGCCCGGTCGGGGTCGGCGCTCCACACCGATCCCGACAGGCCGAAGTGGGTGCCGTTCGCCCGGTCCAGGGCGTCGTCGACGTCCCGGTAGGAGATCACCGGGAGTGCCGGGCCGAACTGCTCCTCGTCGACGATCCGGGTGCCGTCGGAAACGTCCGCCAGGATCGTCGGCTCGAAGAAGTACCCGGGGCGGTCCATGGGGTGCCCACCGGTCACCGCCCGAGCCCCGCCTGCGATGGCGTCGGCGACCAGCTCCTTGACGCGCTCGTACTGGGGGGCGTTGTTGATCGGGCCCAGCTTCGTCGCCGGATCGGTGCCGTCACCGACGGCGGCGGCAGAGGCGTGCGAGGCGAGGGCGTCCACCACGTCGCCGTAGAGCGCCTCGGGGACGTAGACCCGCTTGACCGCCGAGCACACCTGCCCGTTGTTGTTGAAGGCGCCGGCGAAGATGGCCCGGGCCACCAGGGCGGGGTCCGCGTCGTCGAGGACGATCGCCGGGTCGTTCCCCCCGAGCTCGAGGGTCACCCGTTTCAGGTCGGGAGCGGCCGAGAGCGCCACCTTCTTCCCCGTCTCGATCGAACCGGTGAAGCTCACCTTCCGGGGGATCGGGTGACCGGTCATCCACGCCCCGAGCTCATCCCCTCCGCTCACCGCGTTGACGACGCCCGGCGGGAGCACCTCGCCGAGGAGCTCGACCGTCTTGAGGGTGGACAGGGGGGTGAACGGCGACGGCTTCACCACCAGCGTGTTGCCCGCCAGCAAGGCCGGAGCGATCTTCCAGAAGGCCAGGGTGAGCGGGAAGTTCCAGGGCGTGATGGCGGCGACCACGCCCAGGGGGCGGCGGTACACCTGGACCAGGGCATCGGTGTCGTCCTGGATGGTCTGGGGCGGGGTCTCGAGGTTGGCGAAGTACTGGCACCACAGGGCAGCGGCGAACACCTCCATCGAGGCGTCGCCCAGCGGCTTTCCCTGCTCGGCGGTCAGCACGGGAGCGATCTCGCCGGCCGATGCCATCAGGACGTCCGCCATGCGGAGCAGGGTCTGGCGGCGCAACGCTTCGTCGGACCGCCAGGAGGAGAACGCCTTGGCGGCGGCGTCGAACGCCGCGTCGAGCTGGGCGCGGCTGCACTCGGGCGCCTCGGCGAACACCTCGCCGGTCGCCGGGTTCCGCACCCCGAACGTCCCGGCGACCGGGACCGGCTCCCCACCGATGGTCATGACTGCGTCGGACATGGTCCCCTCCGTTCGGAATGGCTCGCGAACCCCGGCTCCGGCGTTCACCCCCCCGCAGCTAAGGCCTGGGGACCGCGTTTGTCAAGGCGCCACGTGCGCCACGGACCTCGGGGAGGGCCCGGGCCGGTGGGTGGGATCCCGGCACCCGGCCTAGAGTCGTCTGGGACAGGAGGTGGGCCACGTGGCTTCCGGTGATGTCGACATAGCGTCTCTCGCGCTCCGGCTGGGAATCGGTCCCATGCTGGTCGCCCATGGGGCCAACAAGGCCTTCGGCCCGGGTGGGTTCGACGGGACGACCGGCTGGTTCGACGCGCTCGGCCTCCAGCCGGCGTGGTTGCACGCCCGCCTGGCGGCCGCGACCGAGCTGGGAGCGGGAACGGCGATCACGCTCGGCCTGGCGAGCCCGCTGCCGTGTGCCGCCGCGGTGGGTCTGATGGCGACCGCGGCGGCGACGGACCATCGCGGCAAGGGGTTCTTCGTCTTCAAGGGGGGCTGGGAGTACACCGCGCTGGTGGGTGTCGCCTCGGTCGCCCTCGCCACGCTGGGGAGCGGCCGGTACTCCCTCGACCACGCCTTGGGCCGCCACCGCCGCGGGCTGCGTGCCGGCCTGTTCGCCGCAGGCCTGGGCGTGGTCAGTGCCGCCGGCCTCCTGGCTGCCACCTACCGGCCGGTCGCCCCGCCGCCGGATCCGGCCACCGGCTCCGACCCGGCCGCGAACGACTGAACCACCCGGTGACGGACGCCTCCGGCTCCGACCGGTGCCCCGCAGGACCACCAAGCACCCAACACGAGGAGAGAACCATGGCCACCAGCCAGCCGATGCAGCTCGGGATCGTCGGACTCGGGAGGATGGGAGCGAACCTTGCCCGGCGCCTCATGCGTGACGGCCACGAGGTCGTCGCCTACGACGTGACCCCTGCGGCCGTGGAGGGCCTCGTGGCCGAAGGGGCGACGGGGGCGGGGTCCCTGGAGGAGTTCGTCGCCGCGCTGCGCCCGCCCCGGGCCGCATGGGTGATGGTCCCGGCCGGGGACATCACCGCCTCGACCATCACCGCCCTGGCCGACCAGATGGAGCGGGGCGACACCATCATCGACGGGGGCAACTCCTACTACCGGGACGACATCCGCCGGGCGGCGACCCTGTCGGAGCGGGGG
>JAJYYG010000001.1 GCA_021801235.1 Actinomycetes bacterium | reverse complement strand
GGAGGGAGCGGAGACGTGGGGCGGGTGGTTCGCCTGACGGCACGTCAGGCGCGAGAATGACCGGATGACCACGACTTCGTTCACCCGTATGGATGCGTCGACCGCCGAGGACTGGGCGGTGATCGGCACGGAGACTGCGGGCAACCAACCGAGGGTGGCGGAGCGGGTGCTGGCCATGCTGACGTCCCTCGACGACGTGGTGGACGGATTTGCGGTCGACCAGCTCACCCACTGCCTCCAGACGGCCACGAGGGCGGAACGGGACGGTGCCGACACCGAGCTGGTGGTGGCCTCGCTCTGCCACGACATCGGCAAGGCGGTCTCGGTGCCCAACCATCCCCGGATCGCCGCGGAGATCCTCCGCCCCTACGTGCGTCCGGAGGTCACGGCGGTCATCCTCGCCCATCAGGACTTCCAGGGTCGTCACTACTACCGACATTTCCATCTGGACCCGGACGCCCGGGAGCAGTACCGGGCGGAGCCCTGGTACCCGCTCGCCGAGCAGTTCGCGGACGAGTGGGACCAGGTCAGCTTCGATCCGGGGTACCCGACCGAGCCCCTGGCCCACTTCGAGTCCCGGCTCCGGGACGTGTTCGCACACCCGCACGGCCTGTGACGGCACCAGAGGCGGCTCCGGGGGCGGTCCCACCCGTCCGGCCGGTCACCACCGATCCGTCGACACCGACGGTGAGCCCTACGCAACGGCACCACTGGTTCACCCGGGCCGACAATCGCCAGCGCCGCCGGATCGTCGCGCTCCGGAACCTGGCCCTGGACACCGCGAGATCCGGGTTCCGTGCCCGGTACCCCGATCTCGCGCTCGGGCCGGTGGTGGCGCTGATCGCCGCCTACGAGGAGGAGCGCAACCTCGGAGGCGTCCTGGCGGGCCTTCCGGACGAGGTGGCGGGCCTGCGTGTCACCGGCCTGGTGGTCGTCGACGGTGGTGACGACGGTACCGACCGGGTCGCCGTCGGATCGGGGGTGGCGACCTGCATCCTCCCGGTCAACCTGGGGCAGGGTGCGGCGCTCCGGCTCGGCTACGAGCTGGCGATCGAGCACGGCGCCGAGTACGTGGTCACCCTCGACGCGGACGGGCAGAACGATCCGGCCGAGATGGCGGCGATCCTCGAACCGCTGCTCGCGGACCGGGCCGATTTCGTGATCGCCTCCCGCCGCCTGGGGGTCGACTATACGACGGACCGGTTCCGGCGACTCGGGGTGCACCTCTACGCGACGGCGTTGAACCGCCTCCTCGGCACCCACCTCACGGACACCTCCAACGGCTACCGGGCCTTCCGGGTGCAGGTACTCGCCGACATCCTGCCGTTCCTCCGCCAGGACCAGTACCAGACGGCCGAAGTGGTCATCACCGCGGCCAGACGCGGGTGGCGCATCGGCGAGGCGCCGACACAGTGGCATCCCCGGGCATCGGGTGCCTCCAAGAAGGGCGGCAACCTCTTCTTCGGCGCCCAGTACGCACGGGTGATCGTCGAGACGGTCCTCCGATCCTCGTTCGGACGGCCCGCGCGCTGAGTCCCGGCGGGGGCGCCGCCTGCCTCCCGGGAGGCTCGGGCCCGGCGTCAGTACCGACCGGTGACGGTCACCGAACGGTCGTAGCAGGCCTGGAGCGCCGACTGCAGCGTCGCGGTCGCGGCGTGCATCCGGCTCCGGGGAACCCGTCCCGACGGCCCGGCGACCGGCGCCTCCAGGGGCTCCCCGACCACCAGGTGGACGTGCCGGGGTCGGGGGATCCGGGTGCCTTTCGGCATCACCGAGGCGGAGCCTCCCACTCCGACGGGCACCACCGTGGCACCGGTGCGGGCGGCGAGGAAGGCGACCCCCTCGTGGAGCTGTTCGACCACCGGTCCGGACCGTCGCTCGCCCTCCGGGAAGAGGACCAGCACCTCACCGGCTTCGAGCACCCGCTGGGCCCGGCGGAGGGACTCGCGATCGGCCGAGCCGCGTTGGACCGGGAACGCACCCACCGATCGGAGGAAGCGGCCGAATCGCTCGTTCTTCCACAGGCTGTCCTTCGCCATGTAGTGGAGCTTCCGGTCGGTCACCTCCGAGACGAGGAAGAAGTCGATGAACGAGCGGTGGACCGGGGCGATCACGACCGGGCCGTGCTCGGGGACCAGGGCCCTGCCCTCGACCGTGGTCCGGAACAGGAGACGGTTGAGCACGTGGACCAACCAGCGCAGGAACCGGTAGAGACGGGTGAACGCGGTGTCGACCGCCGGCTCGTCGCCCGGGTCTTCTGCGAAACCGGGTCCCGCCCCGGTGGTCACTTCGGATCCAGCCATGCCACGACCTCCTCGACGATGGACGGGACGGTCCGTCCGGTGGTGTCCACGATCCGGGCGTCGGTGGCCGCGGACAGTGGGGACGCCGCCCGGGTGCTGTCGAGGCGGTCGCGACGAGCTACGGCCGCAGCTCCCTCGTCGCTCCGTCGGCGGGCCCGCTCCTCCGGGGAGGCGGTCAGGTAGAGCTTCAGGTCCGCGTCGGGCAGTACCACCGTGCCGATGTCGCGTCCCTCGAGGATGCCGCCGTGGTGCTCGTGGACCCAGCGCCGTTGCCGGTCCACCAGGACGGAGCGGACCTCGGGCGTCGCGGCCACGGCCGACACGGCCGCGTTGACGGCCCCGCTCCGGATGGCGTCGGTGACGTCCTCCCCGTCCACCCGGACGACCGGGCCGACGGAGATGGCCAGCGTTCCCGCCAACCGGGCCAGCGCCGCCGGATCGCCGAGGTCGATCCGGTCCCGCAGGGCGGCCCAGGTCACCGCCCGGTACATCGCCCCGGTGTCCAACCGGTCGATCCGCAGGCGCGCCGCCAGCGCCCTGGCCACCGTCGATTTGCCTGCGCCTGCCGGGCCGTCGATGGCGATGACGGGGTGCCGGCGAACGGGTCCGCGAGGGCCGGTCGGGGGTTCGACGGGGCCACCCGCCGCGCTGGCCTCCTCCCCCCGTTCCGGGCCCGTTCCCCCGCGTCCGGCCACCGGCATCACCCGGCTCCCCGCAGGCGGGCCAACTCCTCGAGGAAGCCCGGATAGCTGGTGGCGACCGTGTCCCAACCGGTGACGGTGACGATCCCCCGGCGGGCGGCGGCGGCGCCGACGGCGGCGGCCATGGCGATCCGGTGGTCACCGGCGGCGTCGACGGTGCCCCCGCCCTGCAAGGCGGGTACCCCGACGACGACCAGGTCGTCCCCGTCGATCCGGGCTTCCCCACCGAGGGCGGTGACGAGGGTGGCCGTGCCGGCCAGGCGGTCGGACTCCTTGAGGCGGAGCTCACCGACGTCGCAGAACCGGGTCTCTCCTTCCGCACAGGCGGCGGCGACAGCGAGGACCGGTACCTCGTCGAGCGAGGGGATCTCCTCGGCCCGGACCGTGGTGGCGCGCAGCGTCGAGGTGCGGACGGTGACCGACCCCTGTCCCCCGGCACCCTCGTCGATCTCGATGTCCGCTCCCATGCGACGGAGCACGGCAAGGTACCCGGTCCGTTCGTCCGCCAGGGTGAGGCCGTCCGCCGTGACGGCGCTGCCGTCGACGAGCGCCGCGGCGACCAGCCAGAAGGCGGCCTGGGAAGGGTCGCCGGGCACCGCCACCGCGGTGGGGCGGAGCGTGCTCCGTCGGATCCGCACCGTGCGCCCGCGGGAGTCGACGGTGACGGCGAGGTCCGCCCCCATCGCCTCCAGCATCTCCTCGGTGTGCGCCCGGGTCCGGACCGGTTCGTGCACCACGGTCTCCCCCGAGGCGTCCAGGCCGGCGAGGAGGACGGCCGACTTGACCTGCGCGCTCGCCATCGGCGGGGTGTACTCGATGCCGCGCAGCTGCCCCCCGGAGACGGTGACCGGTGGGTTCCGCCGGGGTCCGCTGCCAACGACCCGTGCCCCCATGCGTTCGAGTGGTTCGGCGACGCGGTCCATCGGGCGGGTCCGCAGCGATGCGTCCCCGGTCAGCACCACCTCGAACGCCATGGTGGCCAGCAGTCCGAGCAGCAGCCGCATCCCCGTTCCCGAGTTCCCGAGGTCGAGGGGACGGTCGGGGCGGCGGAGCCGTGCACGGCCACCGTGGACGGTTGTCACGCCGTGGTCCGTGTCGACGTCGATCCCGAGCTGCCTGATCGCGTCGAGTGTCCGGCGCACGTCGTCCCCCGTGGACAGCCCGGTCAGCACCGACGGTCCCTCGGCAAGCGCGGAGAGCAGGAGCGCCCGGTGGGAGATGGACTTGTCGCCCGGCACCCGGACGGACCCGCGCAGCGCGCCTCCGGCGGCGACGTGCGCCACCCCGCCCGTCCCGGCACCGCTCATCGGGTGGACCCGATCAGGGCGCGGGTCGACGGGTAACCCCTCTCCCCCAGGGCCTCCACCAGCGTGGACGCCTGATGCCCGTCGACCACGATCACCGCGACGCCGCGGTCGCCTTCGACCGAGTGGGCGATCTCGAGGTCGAGGATGTTGACCCGAAGCTCCGCGGCCAGCGTCGTGATCTCGGCCAGGACTCCCTCGCGGTCCGGCACCGGAACTCGTACCTCGGCGAGGTCGTCGGGACGGGGAAGCCGACCGGGAAGCGACCGCCGGGCGTCGGCCGCCCGCTGGAGGATGGCGAGCAGGGAGGCGTGGTCGTGCTCGGCGACGCAGGCCCGCATGGTGCCGAGTGCCCCGATCAGCAGGTCGAGCGTCTCCACGATCGCCGCCGCGTTGTCGTCGCAGATGTCGGGCCAGATGTCGGGCTGCCCGGCGGCCACCCGGGTCATGTCCCGGAAGCCGCCGGCCGCCAGCTGCAGCAGCGCGGCCTGTTCCTCGCCCCGTCCGGCGGCCAGGTCCATCAACGTCGCCGCGGTCAGATGGGGCACATGGGAGACCACCGCCACCATCTCGTCGTGCCCCTGCGGGGTGAGGGCGACCACGGTCGCCCCCAGGTCCGCCAGGATGCTCCGCAGCCGGGTGAACGCCGAGGGGTCGGTCTGCGTCGTGGGGGTGAGGACCCAGGTCGCACCGACGAACAGGTCGGGTCGCGCCCCGTCCACCCCGACCTGCTCCGACCCCGCCATCGGATGGCCCCCGACGAACCAGGGATGGTCGATCGTCGCCACCAGCGGACCTTTGACGCTCCCGACGTCGGTGACCACCACGGTGTCCTTGCGGTCGGTCCGGGACAGGAAGGCGTCGGCGACCCGCGCCGTCTCGTGGACCGGGGTCGCCACGACCACCAGGTCGGCCTGCGGGTCGACCCCTTCTTCCGACAGCGCGCCGAGCCGGGCGGCCCGGGCCGCCACGCCGGGCCCGGTGTCGCACCCGGTGACCCACCAGCCCCGTTGGCGCAGGGCCATGCCTACCGAGCCGCCGATCAGGCCGGTACCGAAGAGCATGGCCCTCCCGGGGACCACCGGACGGGACGGTAGCGGGCCCGCCCCCGGGGGGGCGGGATCAGGCCGGGAGGTCGTCACGGAGTCCTTTTGCGCCTTCGAGGTAGACGTGGTGGATCTCCCTACGGTCCCGGTCCGACTCCACATGCAGCATCACCCGGATGCACCGCGGCACGGACCCGACGATCGAGAGCTCACGCGCGCAGATCAGGGGCACGGCTCCGAGCCCGATGGAGCGGGCCGCCGTCGCCGGGAAGATCGACACGATGTCCTCGGTGGCGGTGAACAGGATGGAGATGATCTCCTCCTCGGTCAGGCCGTTGCGAGCGAGGATGGTCTCCAGGAGCTCCACGACCCGCTCGGTGATCAGATCGGGGCGATCGGCTTCGACCGTGGTGGCGCCACGGACGGCGCGGATGGATGACGGCATCAGCCTGGCATGTTACTCATCGGCCTCCGGAGGGAGGCGTGGGCGCGGGGAGTCCGGTCTGGGCGCCGCCGCCGCCGACAGGGCCCGAACCTCGTCGATGGACAGCCGGCGCCAGGTCCCGGGAGCGAGCGCGGTGTCGCTGACCGGACCGATGCGGGTGCGGACCAGACGGCGCACCGGGTGCCCGACGGCGTCGCACATGCGGCGCACCTGCCGGTTCCGCCCCTCGTGGATGACGATCCGCAGGAGGCCCGGTGCCACCACGGCCACCTTGGCCGGCGCCGTCGGGCCGTCCTCGAGCGCCACACCCTCCCGCAGCCTGCGGACCGCTCCCGCCGACGGGGTCCCGTCCACCTCGACCAGGTACTCCTTCGGCACCCCGAACGAGGGGTGGGCGAGCCGGTGGGCCAGGGCGCCGTCGTTGGTGAGCACCAGCAGGCCTTCGCTGTCGCGGTCCAGCCGTCCGACCGGGAACACCCGGGGGGTGTCGGGGACCAGGGACACGACGATCGGGCGCCCGTGGGTGTCCTCGGCGGTGCTGACCACACCGACCGGCTTGTTGACCAGGTAGTGGACCAGGCCGGGGACGACCGGCAGGGGGACACCGTCGAGGGCCACTTCGTCCACCGCCGGATCGATCCGGCGTCCGAGGACGGGGAGCGTGCCGTTCACGGTGACCCGACCGGCGGTGATGAGCTCCTCGCAGGCGCGCCGCGACCCGAGGCCGAGACGGGCCAGCACCTTCTGGAGGCGTTCCCCGCCGGGCAGCGGGGTACCGTCCGACCCCGGGGGGACCGTCGGCTCAGTCACTCGGGGAGGTCGTCGTCACAGCCCGGAGCCCGGCCGGAGCTGGTCCTCGAGCTCGGCGACCGCCTCCGGTCCGGGAAGGAGCTCGGCCACCGGGGGAAGGTCCTCGAGGCAGTCGAGGCCGAGGCGCTCGAGAAAGGCGTCCGTGGTGGCGTAGAGCACGGCCTGCCCGGGGCCGTCCGCCCTGCCTGCCGCCACGATGTACCCACGGTGCTCGAGCAGCCGGACCACCCCGTCCACGTTGACTCCCCGGAGGGCCGCGATCTGGGAGCGTGACACCGGTTGCCGGTAGGCGACGATGGCCAGCGTCTCCAGCGCAGCTGCGGAGAGCCGGGCCGAGACGCCCACGTTGGCGAAGCGCTCGACGTAGGGTGCCAGGTCGGGGTGGGTCTGGATCCGGTATCCCCCGGCCACCCGGACCACCTCGAACCCGCGGTTCCCCTGCCGGCAGGCGTCGGCGAGCTCGTCGCAACACTCGACGATCCGCTCCGCCGGGACCTCGAGGAGCTCCGAGAGCAGGCCGGGAGCGACCGGTTCGACGGCCGCGATCAGCACCGCCTCGACGGCGCGGGCTTCGGAGGAGAGCGTCACCGGTCAGCCCTCGTACTCGTCGTAGGACCCGCCGTCCGCGTCCGCCCCTGCCAGCCAGCGCACGCCGAGCTCGCCGAAGGTCCTCCCCTGGTCGAGGGCGACCCGCCCCTGCTTGCACAGTTCGAGGACCGCCAGGAACCGCACGATCACCTCGATGCGGGTCGTGAGGTGCCCGGTCAGGGACCGGAACGTCACCCGGCCTTCCGTGGGCAGCCGCGCCTGGAGCTCCGACACCGCCTCGGAGACGGTGACCGCGTCGACGGTCACGTGGTAGAGATCGACCGTCGGGACCGGCCGATCGGCCGTCGCCCTGCGGTAGGCGTCGGCGAGCAGGGACGGGGTGACCCCGGCGAGGAGATCGGGGGCCTGCACGACGAAGTCGTCGTCCAGGCCGGCCGAGCGCGGGACGGACAGAGCGGCGTGCTCGATGAGCCGCGCGAAGCGGTCAGCGGCCGCCGCGTAGGCCTGGCATTCGAGGAGGCGTGCCAGGAGGAGGTCGCGTTCCTCCCAGCCCACCAGCTCCTCGTCCGGTTCGACGTCGTCCGGCCCGGGGAGCAGCCTCCGCGACTTGAGCTCCACCAGCACCGCCGCCACCACCAGGAACTCGCTCAGCGTGCCGAGGTCGACCTCGTCCCAGGCCGCGATCTGCCGCAGGAAGGCGTCGACCACGTCCGCCAACGGGACGTCGTAGAGGTCGATCTGGTTGCCGTTGACCGACTGGAGCAGGGCTTCGATCGGACCGGCGAAGACGGGGAGGGTGATGGTGGCAGCCACGCCGCGACGCTACCGGGTTCCGGACCCCGTCGGTGCCACCGGGGGGTGGCGGCGGCGGTCCGGGACCGTTCTACGATGGCCGCCCATGGCCACCGTCCTCTCCGGCATCCAACCCTCCGGCGACCTCCATCTCGGCAACTACCTCGGGGCGATCCGGAACTGGGTGGCGGACCAGTACGTCCACGACGCCGTCTACTGCGTGGTCGACCTCCATGCCCTCACCCTCGACATCGACCCGGCCGAGCTCCGGTCCCGCACCCATCAGACCGCCGTCGACCTGTTGGCCGCCGGGCTCGACCCGGAACGATGCACCCTGTTCGTCCAGAGCCACGTCCCCGAGCACCCTCGGCTCACCTGGTTGCTGGAGTGCACCGCCACCATGGGCGAGCTCGGGCGGATGGTGGCCTTCAAGGACAAGTCCGCCGGACGTGACTCCGTCCGGGCGGGCCTGTTCACCTATCCGGTCCTCCAGGCTGCCGACATCCTCCTCTACGACGCAGACCGGGTGCCGGTCGGGGACGACCAGCGCCAGCACATCGAGCTCACCCGCCAGCTGGCCGAGCGGTTCAACAGCCGCTACGGGGCCACGTTCGTGGTGCCCGAGGCGTCGGTCCCCACCGTCGGGGCCCGGGTGATGGACCTCCAACAGCCCGAGCGGAAGATGTCCAAGTCGGTGAGCTCCCCGCTCGGGACGGTGCTCCTCTTCGACACCCCTGAAGACCTCTCCCGCAAGGTGCGCCGCGCGGTGACCGACAGCGACGGTGACCTCCGCTACGACCCGGTGGCCAAGCCCGGTCTCGCCAACCTCCTCGAGCTCCTGGCGGTGGCGACGGACCGGACGCCCGACCTGGTGGCCGACGGGTACCTCCGGTACGGGGACCTGAAGAAGGACCTGGCGGAGGCGCTCGTCGAGCTCCTGCGGCCGGTCCGCCAGCGCCGCAGCGAGCTGGTCGGCGACCCCGGCGCGGTCACCGCGCTCCTGGCGATCGGCGCGGAGAAAGCGCACGCGGTGGCGGCGGAGACCTACCGGCGGGCGGCGGACGCCATCGGGCTGCTCCCTCCCGGCTGACGCCGCCGGGTGAGCCGACGGCGCCAGGCGAGGAGGAACCAGGCCGCCAGGACGACGGCGCCGGCTGCGGAGACGGCGATCCCGTCGACGGCGCGTCCGTCGCGGTAGGTGAACGTGACGACGAACGTCCCCGCCGACGGGAGCGCCACGCTCTGGACGACGCCGTCCGCACGCACGGCCAGGGACGTCGGCGCGCCCTCCCGGGCCGGATCGCCCGTGACCGGAGCGACCGTGGCCTGCCAGCCGGTGCTCCAGGCCATGCTCCGCACCAGGCGGACCGGGCCCCCGGCGCGGACGAGGATCCGTTGGGTGCCGTCGGGGGCCGCCGGCGAGGCCGTCACCGACGTCCGCGGAGGGAGGGGGCCCCGGACGAGGGGAGCTGCCCACGCCCAGCCGCGCGCCCGCGTGTTGGAGAAGACGCCGAACGATCCGATCGTCCCCTCGAACACCCAGTGGGGCGGGGTCACCGCGTACTGCAGACGACCGTCCAGCCGGACCTCTCCGTCGCCGACGGTCACCACGGTGGGCACCCCGACGGTGACCGCGGCCGACGCAGAGGAGGGATCCGACACCACCAGGCCTGCGGCGGGGACAGACGTGGGAAGGTGGAACCGCACGGTGCTCCTCCCCCGCCCGCGTCCGGGGGCAGGGAGGGACGTCTCGGAGCTGGTCAGCCATCGGACGCCGCCGGTGGGGGTCACGAGTCCCAGGCGGGCGGCCCCGGTGCGCCCGCCGGCCACGGGGACGGTACCTCCCGTGGTGGCGAGCACTCCGCCGAAGTACCACGTCCGCGACTGCCCGTGCCGGAGGGTGACCGAGCGCACCACCGGCGTCGGGTGCCCGGTGTACGGCTCCGAAGCCCCCGGGAAGGGGGTGGCGGTGACGGCCGGGGACCGGCCGGGGACCGGCGTCACGAAGTACCCGGGGAGGGACAGCAGCACCCGCGTGTCGAGACGGTCCCAGGTGGTCCCCGCCAGGGTCGACGGATCGAGGTCCTCCTGGTAGTGGGCACCGGTCGCGGCGTAGTAGCCGGCACCCACCAGCGCCGCGTACCCCTGCGCGCTCGGGAGCCCCCGGATCACGTTGAGGTCGGTCTGGCCCAGGGCCAGGAGCTGGGAGTCCTCGAACTGGTCGGGGTCGTAGATGGCGAAGCGCCCGTTGCCGGTGACGGCGGCCAGACGGGCGGCGGCGGGGGTCCGGGCGTGCGCCCGGGTGAGACCCACGGGCGGGTGCAGGACGAACAGGGTGAAGAAGCCCAGGTCGACCGCCATGGTGCCGGCCAGCAGGCGCCGTAGGACGGGGGTCGGGATGCGGCGCTCGTCGAGGACGAGCCAGGTGGCGATGGCGGTGATCACGGTCCCGATGGTCACGACCACGCCGAGCCGGTGGATGGTGGCCGCCGGCGCGGCGAACTGGGCGCCGAGCGCCTGTTGGAACCGGGCTCCGAGCAGCCAGAGCAGGACGGTGGCGACGACGGCCAGGCCCAGGGGAAGGCAGGTCAGGACGGTCTCCCTGCGCCGACCCGGTGCCCACCACCGCCGCGGCCCACCGGCTTCCTCCCGTGCGCCCCGGCGCTCCAGGAGCGCGTGCACGAACCAGGCCAGCAGCACCGCCAGGGCCAGGTCGACCAGGAGGAGGTTGCGGTTGAGGAGCCGTTGGGCGTTGACCCCCGGGATCACGTACAGGACGAAGCCGAACGGTGTCTGCGTGCCGAGGGCGGCCAGCATCCCCCCGCCGAGCACGGCGAACCAGAACCGGAGCGACCGCCCCTCGGGTCCGCGCCGCCAGCGGGCCGCCAGGAGGGTGCAGGCGGCGACGAGGGCCAGAGCGCCCACGTAGCTGGTCACCTCGGGGAAGTTGTACTGCCCGACGTAGTACGCCGGCCGGTTCTGGTTCGTCCCGAGGAGGAAGGGCGACACGAGCAGGCTGACCGTGCGCACGGGGAGCGATCCGGTGCCGAAGAAGGAGTACCCGGACCCGTTCCGCTGGGACTGGCCCACGAAGGCGAGCCCGGGGAGCCACTGTGCCGCTCCCAGCGCGATCCCCCCCGTCAGGCCCAGTGCCAGGGAGGCGGCTGTTCCATACGCCCACGGTGCACCCGGTGGCGACCGGAGGCTTCGCATGCCGCTGACCGTCCGGTAGCCGGCGTAGGCGACCACCAGGATCCCGCCGTCGATGAAGGCCTCCACTCCGGCCGACAGGATGGAGAGCCCCAGGGCGACCGCCAGCAGCAGCGCCCACGGCCCGGTGGCGGCGGCGACGAACGATACCGTCCGTTCCGGCGGTTCGGTGAGGGCGTGGACGGCCAGCAGCATCCAGGGGACCCACGCCGCGCTCCCGATGATGTCGATGTGGACGATCTGCCCGCTCATGAACCCGCCGAAGGTGAAGGCCGCCGCGCCGAAGGTGGCCGCGGTCGAGGAGGTCCCGAACCGGCGCAGCATGAGGTACGTGCCGATCAGGGCGGCGTCGTAGGCCAGGGCGAGGTTGAACGTCCAGGCCGCGGTGGACGGCACGACGGCGTACAGCCAGTTGAGCGGGTAGGCGGCGCCGGCGTTGAAGCCGGCGAGCAGCGGCGTGCCGCTGTAGAGGTAGGGGTTCCAGAGTGGAAGGTGTCCGTGGGCGAGGTCGCGCCCCACCAGGATGCGCAACGGGTAGTTCTGGATGAGGTTGTCGCCGTCGAGGAAGAAGCGGTGGGCGAGGGCCGGGGCCCCGAACAGGATAGGTGGGAGGAGGGCCAGCGCCACCAGGCCGGGGTGGCTCCGGACCCAGGCGGTGGCCGCCGACGGCCGGCCCGGGCGGCCGGCGTGGGGTCGGTCGGTGTCGGTCGGGTCGGTGTCGGTCGGGTCGGCGGCTGACACCCGGGCGGGGGGGGCGGCGGGCGTGTCCTCCGTCATACCAGCAGGCCGGACCACCAGGTGACGAGGTGGACGATCAGTTGGCTCCATTCGTTGCGGAACAGGAGGATCAGCACGAACGGCAGGAACATCAGCGCCGGTTGGAGCCGGTAGTACTCGGGAAGGTGGCGGACCGGGATGAACCGCTCGAGGACCGCCGCCCCGTCGAGCGGCGGGCAGGGGATCAGGTTGAAGGCGGCGAGGACCAGGTTGGCGATGCCCCCGATGAAGAGGATCTGACCGAGCAGCGTCGGCGGGAACGACACGCCGCCGATGCTCACCAGGCCGTACTGGTGCACGATCTGGCGGACCCCGAGCGGTGTGGTCAGCGCGAACGCCAGACCGAACAGGCCGGCGAGGACGAGGTTGGTGAGTGGCCCGACCAGGGCCACGAGGACCGTGTGGTTGCGCGGGCTCCGGAGCCGGCTGGTGTTGACCGGCACCGGCTTCGCCCACCCGTAGGCGCCGAGCCCCGAGAGCGAGAGCACGGCCGGGACCAGGAGGGTGCCGATCGGGTCGACGTGCCGAAGCGGGTTCAGGTTGAGCCGCCCCTGCCGCTTGGCGGTGTCGTCCCCGAACAGGAGGGCGACCGCGCCGTGCGAGATCTCGTGCAGGATGATCGACGGCACCAGCACGAGGAAGTAGATGATCTCGAACCGGCTGATGCGGTGGGTGGCCAGGAGGATGCCCACGAGCACCGCGCCCACGGCCACGATGATCGCCGTGCGCTCGTTGGCGCGCAGCGCCCGCCGACCGCCCGGACCGGTGCCCCCGTACCCGCCGTAGGCCACCGAGTTGTGCCGCTCAGTGCCGGCTGGCGTGGTCGATGCAGAACCGGGTGGCGGGCATCGCCTCGAGCCGCACCGGGTCGATCGGCCGTCCGCACACCTCGCAGGTCCCGTAGGTCCCGTCGTCCAGCTTTGCCAGGGCGTGGGCGACCTCGGCCATCGACTCCTGGAGCTGGACGGCGAGCACCTCGGCTTCGCCCCGTTCCGCCGTCACCTGGCTCGAGTCGGCGAAGTTCGGGTCGTAGGCGAGGCCGCTCCCACCGTCGGCGAACCCGAGCTCGGCCAGTTCGGCGAGGAGCCGGGCGCGTTCCTCCTCGAGCAGGTGGCGGTAGGCGATGGTCGGGGCTTCACCGGGCACGGGGACGATCCTACCCGGACCGTCCGCTAGGTACGGGCTCGCGGGTGGGCAAGGTCGTACGCGGCCCGGAGCCGCCCGGCGTTGAGCTTGGTGTACACCTGGGTGGTGGTGATGGACACGTGGCCGAGCAGCTCCTGGACGATCCGGATGTCCGCCCCGTGGTCGAGCATGTGGCTCGCGCACGAGTGGCGCAGCACGTGGGGGCTCACCACCGGTCCCAGCCCGATCGGGACCGCCCGCCGTTTGAGGACGGCCCAGGCGCCCTGCCGGGACAGGCGGCCCCCGCGCTGGTTGAGGAAGAGCGCGTCCGCATCGGTGCGGCGGGCCCACCGGTCGGGCACCAGGCACGGCCGACCCCGATCCGAGAGCCAGCGGGCGACGGCGAGCTGCGCCATCCCGCCGAGTGGGACCAGCCGCTCCTTGGACCCCTTGCCGAGCACGCGGACCAGACCGTCGTCGCCTTGGACGTCGAGCAGGGAGAGACCCACGACCTCGGAGATCCGCGCCCCCGTGCCGTAGAGGACCTCGAGGAGGGCGCGGTCCCGGAGGTCGACGGGATCGTCTCCCGTGGCCGATCCGAGGAGCGCCAGCACCTGTGCCTCGTCGAGCGCCTTGGGAAGGCGGCTCGGCAGGCGCGGCGAGCGGAGGGAACGGGTCGGGTCCTCGGCGAGCTTCCCCTCGTCGACGAGGAACCGGTAGAGGCCCCGGAGCGTACTGACGGTCCGCGCCAGGGAGGCGGGTCCCGCCCCGTCCGAGCGCCGCGCCTCCAGGTAGGTCTCGACGTCGCCCACGACGGGTGCCCCGGGGTCGACGCCGTGCTCTCCCGCCCACACCTCCCAGTGGTGGAGGTCCCGCCGGTAGGAGACGAGCGTGTTCCGCGAGCGTCCCCGCTCCACCGCCAACCACGAGAGGTACTCCTCCGCCCCGCGGGAGAGCGTGGTCCTCTCCCCCGCTCCCGCCCGGCGGGGGGTTCCCACGGCTCAGCGCTCCGTGCCGGTCCGTCCGAGGAACCGCAGGACCGCCAGGATGGTGATGGCGTCCTCGATGTCGCCGTCGTCGACCATCTGTGCGAACCGGTCCTGCGGGACCTCCACGACCGACAAGAACCGCTCCTCCACCCCTTGGCGGTCGTTGCCGACCTCGCGCAGCCCTTCGGCCGCGTAGAGGACCGTGCGTTCGTCGCAGAACCCGGGCGTGTTGAGGCAGGTGCCGAGCGGCGTGAGCCGGTCCGCTGCGCAGCCGACCTCCTCCGCCAGCTCGCGTGCCGCGGTCACCTCGACCGGCTCGTCCGCCACGTCACGGGTGCCGGCCGGGATCTCCAGCAGCCAACGGTCCACCGCCGGCCGGTACTGGTGCACCAGGAGGAAGGACCCCGACGCGGTGACCGGGACGACCGCCACCGCCCCGGGGTGGCGGACCACATCGCGTTCGAACGCGACCCCGTCGGGGTCGACGAACCGGGCCCGGCGCAGGGAGATGGCCCATCCCCGGTGGAGCTCGGACTCCCCGGTCCACCGGAACTCGGGGAGCGGGCCCCCGGTACCGTCGCCCGTCCCACCCGGCCCGGTCACGCCAGGTCGATCAGGTGAGGGTCGCGCCCCTCGGCGCGGGCGAGCGAAGCACCGATCAGCTCGCGGAAGAGCGGGTGGGGCTGGTCGGGGCGGCTCTTGAACTCCGGGTGCGCCTGCGTGCCGATCCAGAAGGGATGGCCGGGGAGCTCGATGAACTCGACCAACCGGCCGTCGGGGGACGTGCCGGAGCACACCAGGCCGCCCTCTTCGAGGCGCGCCCGGTAGCGGGGATTGACTTCGTAGCGGTGGCGGTGGCGCTCGGACACGATCTCGGCGCCGTAGGCCCTGGCCACCTGGGAGCCGGCCTCGAGCCGGGCTCCGTAGGAGCCGAGACGCATGGTCCCGCCCTTGTCCACCACGTCGTTCTGGTCGTCCATCAGGTCGACCACCGGGTAGGGCGTGGCCGGGTCGAACTCGCGGGAGTTGGCCCCCTCGAGGCCGGCCAGGGAGCGGGCGGCGTCGATGACCATGACCTGGAGACCGAGGCACAGGCCGAGGAGGGGGATGTCGTGGGTGCGGGCGTGGCCGGCGGCGGCGATCTTCCCCTCCACCCCGCGTTCGCCGAAGCCGCCCGGGATCACCAGTCCGTCGTACCCGCGCAGCCCCTCACGTTCGAGGAGGTCGGGCACCGTCGCCGCCTGGATCCAGTCGATGTCGACCTTCGCCCCGTGGTGGAACCCGGCGTGACGGAGCGCCTCGACCACCGAGAGATAGGCGTCGGGGAGGTCGACGTACTTGCCGATGATCCCGATGCGCACCGGCGTCGTCGCCGCGTCCACCTGTTCGACCAGCCGCTCCCATCGGCTCAGGTCGATCGGGTGGGCGTCCTCGTCGTACCCGAGGAGGTCGAGCACGTAGCGGTCCATGCCTTCCTCGTGGATGACCAGGGGGATCTGGTAGATGTTGGCTGCGTCGACGGCCGAGACGACCGCTTCGATGGGCACGTCGCACAGCAACGAGATCTTCCGCTTCAGGTCCTCGGAGATCATGCGGTCCGACCGGCAGACGATCACGTCGGGCTGGATGCCCCGGCTGCGGAGCTCGGTGACGGAGTGCTGGGTCGGCTTCGTCTTCTGCTCGCCCGTCGGACCGAGGTAGGGGACCAGGGTGAGGTGGACGTAACAGACGTTCTCCCTGCCGACGTCCCGCCGGAACTGGCGGATGGCCTCGAGGAACGGGACGATCTCGATGTCGCCGACCGTCCCGCCGATCTCCACGATGACGACGTCGACGTCGTCGGATCCCAGCCGCCGGATCCTCTCTTTGATCTCGTCCGTGACGTGGGGGATGACCTGGACGGTCTTCCCGAGGTAGTCGCCCCTGCGCTCCTTGGCGATCACCGCCGAGTAGATCCGTCCCGTGGTGGCGTTCGAGTCCTTGTGGAGGTTCTCGTCGATGAATCGCTCGTAGTGGCCGAGGTCGAGGTCGGTCTCGCCGCCGTCCTCGGTCACGAAGACCTCACCGTGCTCGAACGGGTTCATCGTCCCCGGGTCGACGTTGATGTACGGGTCGAGCTTGCACATGGTGACCCGGAGGCCACGGCACTTGAGCAGGCGGCCCAGGGAGGACGCGGTCAGGCCCTTCCCCAACGAGGACGAGACGCCGCCGGTGAAGAAGATGAACCTCGTCCGTCCGACGTCGGGGGACATCCCCGTCACCCGCCTGCACCACCCGGTCGGGCGGGCGGCTCCGGCATCACCCCGGGGACCGGCGGGAGGAACCGGACCGCCGCCGGTCCGCTCGTCACGCAGGCCGGATCGATTCGCACCCGCCGAGGATACCGGATGGCCCCCGCTCCCCGGGTCTCCGCGGTCATCCTCCTCACGGCTGGCGGGCCCGCGGTCGCGGTGCCCCACCGGAGGCGGGTCCGCCGCCGCCGAGCAGCTCGCGGGCGTGCTCGCGGGCGGACCGGCTGTCCGGGCTCCCCGAGAGCATCCGGCTGAGCTCGACCACACGGTCCTCTCCGACGACCTGCTCGACCACCGATCGGGTCCGCCCGTCGCCTTCCGTCTTGCGTACCGTCCACTGCTGGTCCGCCTGGGCGGCGACCTGGGCGAGGTGGGTGACCACCAGCACCTGCGCGCGTCGCCCGAGGGTTGCCAGGGCCGCGCCCACCGCAGTGGCGGCCTCACCGCCGACCCCGGCGTCGACTTCGTCGAAGACGAGGACGCCTGCCGTCGCGGTCAGGGCGAGCCGCACCGCCAGCATGGTCCGGGCCAACTCGCCGCCCGACGCCGCCTTCGCCAGCGGGAGCGCGGGCTCGCCGGGGTTGGCTCCCAACCAGAACGTGACCTGGTCGCCGGCGCCCCCGCCTTCGACGGTGACGTCGAAGCGGGCCGAGCCCATGGCCAGGCCCCGTAGCGTCGCCTCGATCTCCGCGGCCAGGGCGGGGGCCGCGTTGCGGCGCGCGGCGGCGACCGCCCGCTGGGCGGACTCCAGTCGGGCGCGGGCCACGGCGATGTCGCCTTCTAGGCGTGCCGACCGCGCCTCCTGGTCGACCAGGGCGGCCAACCGGCCCCGCAGCTCCTCGGCGAAGGCGGTGACCGCCGAGAGGTCCTCCCCGTACTTGCGTTGTAGTTCATGGAGCAGCTGGCGCCGGCGCCGGACCGCTTCGAGGCGTTCGGGGTCGTCCTCCCAGGTGTCGACGACCCCGCGCAGCTCCATCGCCAGGTCGGAGAGGTCCGCCATCACCGCCTTGACCCGCTCTTCCAGGCGGCCGAGCGGCGGCCGTCCGGCGAGCTCGCCTGCCGCTGCGGCCAACAGGTCCATCGCGCCGGACGGGTCCGTACCGTCGAGGTGCCGGAGGGCTGCGGCGGCGGCATGCCGGTGGGAGGAGGCGGCCGCCAACCGGTCCTCCTCCTCCTCGAGGCGCGTGTCCTCTCCCGGGTCCTCGATGCCGGCACCGTCGATCTCCGCGAGCTGGTACCGGAGGAGATCCTCCTCCCGTGCCCGCTGCGCGGCGTCTCCTCCGAGGGAACGGGCTTCGGCGATCAACCGGTCGAGGTCGACCCGGGCCGCATCGAGCTCGGTGCGGTCGACGCCCCCATAGTCGTCGAGCGCCCGTCGCTGGGCGGCGGCATGGACCAGGGACCGGTGGAGGCGCTGCCCATGGAGCTCGACGAGGGTGTCCCCGAGGGTGGCGAGCTCCTCCAGGGGGGCCATGCGCCCGTTGATCCAGGCCCGGGAGCGGCCACCGCTGACGATGGACCGGCTGAGGACGATCTCGGAGTCACCGTCCGGCCCCGGCGCTCCCCCGAGGCGGTCCGGCGCCGCCGCAACGGAACCGACGAACCTGGCCTCCACCAACGCCTCGCGCTCGCCCGCCCGGACCACGGAAGGATCGGCCTTCCGGCCCAGCAGTAGGCCCAACGCCTCGACGACCAGCGTCTTGCCCGCGCCGGTCTCGCCGGTCAACACGGTCATCCCCGGACCGAAGGTCAGGGTCACGTCGTCGATCACCCCCAGGTTCCGGACCCGGAGCTCGTCGAGCTGGTACCGGGCCGTCGGCTCGGGCCGATCGGCGCTGTCCGGAGTGGCTCTGCGGGAATCGACCATGGCCTCAGCGGTCGGCGAGGTGGAACTTCGCCCGCAGGATGGCGTGGAAGTCACGTCGACCGAAGGTCACGAACCGCGCAGGGTGGTCCCCTTCGCCGCACAGGACGGTGTCGCCGGGTTCGAGCATGCCCACCGTGGCTCCGTCGACCACGAGCACGGCGGGGCGGGGTTCGAGGACCTCCAGCTCGAGCCGCTCGGTCGGCTCCAGCACCAGGGGCCGGTCGAAGAGCATGTGGGGCGACACCGGCGTCACCACGATCGCCCGCAGCTGCGGGGAGAGCACCGGTCCGCGGGCCGACAGGTTGTACGCCGTGGAGCCGGTCGGCGTCGACACCAGCAGCCCGTCGGCGGCGTACGTCACGAACGGGTTCCCGTCGATCGACGTGGCCACCCGCACCGTGTGGCCGGGGACGGTCTTCTCCACCGATGCCTCGTTGAGGGCGGTGTGGTCGCTGCGGCGCACCCGGTCGGCCCCCACCACCGACACCTGCAGCGTCATCCGCTCCTCGATGACGCAGTCCCCGGCGAGGAACCGGTCCAGTGCCGCACGGAGACCGGACGGTTCCACCTGGGTCAGGTAGCCCAACCGCCCGAAGTTGACGCCGAGGACGGGGATCTCCGCCTGCGATGCGGACTCCACCGCGCGGAGGAGGGTGCCGTCGCCTCCGAGGCTGACCAGCAGGTCCGCCCCGTCGACCGACACCGAACCGTCCGGTCGTACGGCGGAGATGGAGCGGTGGCCGGCGGCCTCCAGCCAGGCCACCGCCTGCTCGGCGAGCGCCGCTGCCTCGGGCCGGTCCGGATGGGGGTAGAACGCGATCAGGGTCACGGGAGGCTATCGACCGAGGCCGGCTTGGAGCGACTCGTCGACCGCGTCGTCGATGGCGGCCCGGAGGGTGTCGCCGGCGAGCCGACGGGCAGGCCGGTCGTCGGGATGGGCGACGGCATACAGAAGAAATTCGACGTTGCCCGCGTGACCGGTGATCGGGGACGGCATGACCCCCATCATGGCGGCTCCGGCACCCTCGAGCGCGCCGGCGACCGCGGCCACGGCGCTGCGGTGGATCACGGGGTCCCTGATCACCCCGCGCCCACGCGAGGCCTCGACACGGCCCGCCTCGAACTGGGGCTTCACCAGCGCAACGATCGTCGCCCCCGGTCCGACGACCGGACCGGTGAGGACCGGGACCGCTCGCGTCAGTGAGATGAACGAGAGATCGGCCGTCACCAGGTCCACCGGAGAGCCGCCGACGGTGGCGAGCGTGACGTCCCGGATGTCGTGGCGTTCGACGTTGACCACCCGTCGGTCTTGTGTCAGACGGTGGTGGAGCTGCGAGTGCCCCACGTCGACGGCGATGACCTTCGCCGCACCGGCCTGGAGGAGGCAGTCGGTGAACCCGCCGGTCGACGCACCGGCGTCGAGGGCGGTCAACCCTGCCACCCGGAGGGAGAACCGCTCCAGGGCGGCAGCGAGCTTGTCCCCACCCCGTCCGACGAACCGAGCGGGCGGACCCGACACCAGGACCGGCTCGCCCGATGCGACCATCCGGGCCGGCTTGTGTGCCACCGAGCCCGACACGAGGACGCGCCCGCCCTCGATCAGGGCGACGGCACTGTTCCTGCTGTCCGCCAGTCCCCGCTCGACCAGCGCGCGGTCGAGCCGCATCCGGCCCGACGGTGTCAGCCCTCGGACCCCGAGGTCGCGGCCTTCTTCGCCGGGGCCTTCTTGGCCGGGGCCTTCTTGGCCGGGGCCTTCTTGGCCGGAGCCTTCTTGGCCGGGGCCTTCTTGGCCGGGGCCTTCTTGGCCGTCGTTGCCCTGGCCGCCTTCGCCTTCGCCGGAGCCTTCTTCGCCGCCTGCTTGACGGTCGCAGCGGAACGACCGAGCACGGTGGCAACCTGGGTGGCGAGGTCCTCCACGCTTCCGATCCCCATCGAGCGCAGCTGGGTGACGACTTCCTCGCGCACCACGGCGAGCAGGGCCTCGCTGCTCTGGCGACCACGCTCGACCAGTTCCTCCACCTTGGCCTGCGCCTCCTGGCGCTGGAGGTCGCCGCCCGAGGCGAGGTCCTTCACCAGCTCCTCCGCTCGGGCCCGGGTCATCTGCGTGAATGCCAGCCCGGCGTCGAGATACCGTTGATAGGCCGATTCTTTGGTCATACATCCCATGCTACCTGGTGTGCTAGCTGGGAGCAAGCACTTTCAAGCGAAGCGGTGCGAGGAGTCGGACGGCATCCGTCCCGGCCCGCCGCCGGCCACACCGGGGCCGGCTCCCACGGCACGGTCGACCAGCTCGAACAGGTGCTCCGACCGGATGGCGACGGGCACGTCGGTGATCTCAGCCTCGGGCGGCGTGACCCCGGAGTGGACCAGGGCGAAGGGAACGCCGAGCCGTTGGGCCAGCCGTCCGTCGGTCCCGGGCTGGTCGCCGACCACCACCGCATCGGTGCTCCTGAGCGCGAAGCGGTCCCGGACGACCCGGGCCATGGCTGCATGCGGCTTGCCTGCCACCTCCGGGATCACGCCGGATGCCGTGGCCACCGCGGCCAGCAGCGCGCCGGTCCCCGGAGTCAACCCCCCGGGGGTCGGGTGGGTCGGGTCCTCGTTGGTCCCGATGAGCCGCCCGGACCGGCGGGCGGCCTCGGCGATGCGGGCGAGCAGGTCGAAGTCGAAGTGACGGCTCCAGCCGACGACCGCGGCGTCGACCGGACCGTCGGCGGCGATGGTCACGCCCCGCTGTCCGAGAGCCTCGACCACCCCGGCCTCGGCCAGGACGCGCACTCGCGAGCCGGGCCGGAGGAGGGACGCCGCAGCCTGCGCCGAGGTGACCAGGTCGCGTGGCTCGGCGGGGATCCCGACGGCCCGCAGGCGGTCGATCAGGTCGGCGACCGTCGGCGCCGAGTTGTTCGTGGCGAACGCGACGGTGGTCCCGGTGCCCCGTAACCGGGCCACGGCACCGGAGGCGTCCCCGATCGGTGTCCCGGAGAGCCAGACCACGCCGTCGAGGTCGATGATCCAGACCGTCCCCGGTCCCACGGCGGGAAGCGCGGCTCGCGCCACCGATTCCCCCGACGCTATCCGGTCCGTCATCAGGACGGCGGGGGGAGGCTTCCGGCAGGTTCGACGGAGGGTGGGGGCTTCGTCCTCCGGGTCGCACGGGCCAGTTGGTCGGCCGACTCCATTGCCCGGGTGATCAGTGCCTGGAGGACCGACACACCGTCCGACACACCGACTGCGGGGTCGCCGGCCTCGCCGGGAGCACGGTCGGGGATCGAGGGCTCCGGGCGGAGGAGACCACCGGCGCCTCCTTCCGGTGGTGCGTCGCCGGCCTGCGGCTGCGGTCCGGGGACACCCGGGCGGTTGCCGGTGAGCTTCGCGGCGCGTTCCCAGTAGGACCGGAACATGCCGATGTCGAACGCCCCGTCCCGCACCCGGGCCTGGTCGATGAGGCGGACGGGAGGGCTCTTGAGATCGCGGACCACATGGAGCACGGCCAGTGCGCGCAAGGTGTACCAGGTCGGGTCGATCTCCCACCACCGGAAGCCCTGGCGGACCGACGACGGCAGGTAGTGGTGGTTGTTGTGCCAGCCCTCGCCGCCGGTGACGAGGGCGACGAAGAACGAATTCCGGCTGGTGTCGGGGGTCGCGTACCGGCGCTTGCCGACGATGTGGGCCATCGAGTTCACCAAGAAGGTCCCGTGCCAGAGCAGGACCGTGGAGAGGAAGAACCCGATGACGAGACCTCCCCACCCCCCGACGGCGAGACAACCCAGGGCGAGCAACCACGGCCCGATCCACGAGAACCTATCGAGGAACCGGAGCTCGGGGTACCGGGCGAAGTCGCGGATGTCGTCCGGATCGGTTGCCTTGTACTTGGTCGAGAGGATCCAGCCCACGTGGCTCCACCACAGTCCGTCCCGCGGCGAGTGGACGTCGCCGTCCAGATCGGTGAACCGATGATGGATCCGGTGATGACCGGCCCACCACAACGGTCCCTTCTGGACGGCCGTCGTTCCGCCGAACGCCATCAGGAACTGGAACGTCCGGTTCATCCGGAAACTGCGATGGGAGAAGTACCGGTGGTACCCGGCGGTGATGAAGAACATGCGGACCACGTACAGGACCGCGCACAGCACCCAGTCTTCCCAGGTGACCGTCACGAAGAACGCCGCCAGGGGCGCGAGATGCACCGCGAAGAACGGAATGGCCGATACCCAGTCCGTGCGATCGGCCCGGCCCTCTTCCCGAACCGTTGAACCGGCGGTCGTCGCAGTGTCGAGTGAGGTCATCGCCGTCGTTCTGGGTTCATCGGG
This sequence comes from Actinomycetes bacterium, assembly GCA_021801235.1. Lineage (GTDB taxonomy): Bacteria > Actinomycetota > Acidimicrobiia > Acidimicrobiales > RAAP-2 > DASZIT01. The sequence continues at coordinate 25,865 of JAJYYG010000001.1, read as the reverse complement.
GAGGACCGAACCTCCGGTGGGGATCCTCGCTCCGAGCGTACCGCGTCGGAGCCTCCGGGGCGGCACGCCGGGACGGGTGCACGGCCCGCCCCTCCGCCGATCCCACCGGCGGGGTGACTGGTCCCGTGCTTCCGGCGGGCCTACGATGGGGCGATGGAACGGTCAGCGCTCGCCTCCGCCGGATCCCCGGTCGATGTGGCGGCGGCGCCGGTGTCGGGGGCGGATGCGTTCATGCACCGTCTCCTCCGGATCCCGGACCGCCAGCGCCCGATCGACGAGTCTGAGACCCACCGGATCTTCAGCACGTCGATCTTCCTGTCGGCGCTCCGTTGCCTCCTGAGCTACATCGTGTTGCCGATCGTCCTCCCCGCGGTCGGGGCGGCGAGCAGCGTGGGACCGGCCATCGGCATCCCGGTCGGGTTGCTGGCGCTCGTCTTCGACTACAAGGGCATCCGCCGTTTCTGGTTGGCGAACCACCACCAACGCTGGGCGTTCAGCGCGCTCTACGCGGTGGTCGGCGGGATGGTGCTCGCTCTCGTGGTCATCGATCTTGTCCACGTGTTCGGCTGAGGGTCGGGCCGTTCGGGAACACCGGGGCCCGACGTGACCGTGGTCGTCGTCGGGGTCGTGCTCGTGGCGCTGCTCGCCGGGGCGGTGGCCGTGTCGCGGCGGCCGACCCGCTCGGCCCGCCACTCGATCGACCGGCAGCGGACGGCGATGGACGCGTTGTCGGCCATGTCCGCCCGGCTCGGAACCGACGAGTCCGTGCGGCCCCGGCCCGTCCGGCAGCCCGGAGAGCCCTCCCCCGGGGCCCGTCCGGTCCACTCGGCACCGGCACGGAGCCCTTCGGATCCGGGTCGGACCACTTCCGAGGCAGGGCGGACCACTGCCGGGCTGGCCTCGATCCCGGTGCCCGGACCAGGGGCGCCGTCGATCGTCTCCGAGGCGGCCCGGATCGTCGGCGTTTGGGAGCCCCCCGGGGGTCGGGACCCGGCAGTGGAAGCCAATGCCCGCCTCACCGGCACCACCGGACTGGTGCTCATCGTCCTCCTGTTCGCGGAGGGAGCCACCATCCCGTTCATCGCCCGGCTCCTGTCGTGGCACATCGTGATCGGGTTGGTGCTGGTCCCACCATTGCTGGTCAAGATCGGATCGACCCTGTGGCGGTTCGGCCGGTACTACCTGGGGGACCCCCGGTTCCGACGGGCGGGACCACCCCACCCGCTCCTCCGTGTCCTCGGTCCGTTGCTGATGATCTCCACGGTGCTCCTGATGGGATCGGGCATCGCGCTCTGGCTGGCGGGTCCGCAGTCGCGCACGCTGTTCCGGATCCATCAGCTCACCTTCGTCGCCTGGTTCGCCTTCGTGGCCGTCCATGTGGTGTCGCACCTGCTCCGGGCCACCCGGCTGGCCGCAGCCGACTCCCGTGACGCGGGGGCGAGACGACCGGTCGTGCGCGGGGCGACGAAGCGCCGGACACTGGTGATGCTGAGCGTGGTGGTGGGTCTGGCGGTGGGGCTGGCGGGACGCACCGTCACCACCGGTTGGTCGCGTCCGCCGGTCGTCCCCCACGCAGTCCCCGCCACTCCTCGGGTAGCCGGTCCGGCCGGGTCGGTCGCACCGGTGACCGGTCCCTCGACCGGGTGAACGGGCACTCTCCGCACTCCCCCACCGTCGTCACGCTGCCGTTGTGCACCGTCGCCTGTCGCCGTTCGCCTCCGTCCGTCCCGGCGCTTGTTCGCGCCGTTCGCCTCCGTCCGTCCCGGCGCTTGTTCGTGCCGCTGCCGCCGTCCGTCCCGGCGCTTGTTCGTGCCGCTGCCGCCGTCTCCTCCGTGCCGCGCCCGGGTCAGGAGTGGTGTCTCACCTGTTTCGCCACGGCGCTGGGCCTCGGCCTGCCGGTCGGAGCGGAAGTCCCGTTGGCGGCCGGCGAGGTGGCGCCCAGCGACGTGAGGGGGTTGCGACGAACGGACATCGTCACGAAGTCGCGGTTGGTGGGACCGAAGTAGCGGCTGACCGGCCGCACCATGTCGCTCAACAGGGGCGCACCGTTCGACGGGGCTGCGGGTTGACCGGCGCCGGGTGCGAAGGTGAAGTAGTTCACCCAGTCGGTGTTGATGTCGAGCTCCATCGCCCGGACCGCCCCCGCCCGCACCAGCAGGTTGGCCAGCGAGGTGATGTTGAGGCCCGGTCCGCCGACGTAGACGAGCGCGCCGTCGGCGGTCACGCCGATCCCGGAGCGCCACACGTAGACCTGGTTGCCGAGGGTGGCGCCCCAGACCGTGGTGTCGTTGGCGTTGAGCCCGGGCACGGGGGCCCCGTTGTCCACCAGCAGGCTGAGGTTCTGTCGGACGGCCACCACCGAGGGACCCATGGTGACCTGGGTGCCCCACGCTCCGACGGTCGCGGTCCCGTTGGCGTAGAAGACCAGCGAGGCCCCACCCGGGCGCAGGGGCACGGCCGTCTTCCCGTCGAGGTAGAAGCCACCCTGGGAGTCCTGCATGCGGAACCCGGCGTTGAACGCGGCGGTCAGCGTCGACGCGGCGCTGGCGGAGATCGGCGCCATCGGGGACCACGTTCCCGGGACCCCTGGGGCGGTCGCTCCGGCGTACAGCTGGGCGCGCAGCAGCATCGGGTCCATCCAGACCACTCCGGCGACCAGGCTCGTGTGCACCGGGTCGGGTCGGAGGAACGCCTCGTACAGAGCGGGGATCCCACCGACCGTCCGTCCAGCGGGGTGCCACTGGCCCTCGCCGGGCAACGGCGGGCTGGCCAGGGGGACGATGGGCGCGGGGGGCCCGAGATGCGGTGGCCCGGCCGACTGCGCGACACCGATCGCCCGGACCGGGGCGGGAATGGCACCCTTCGGCGGACGCCCGCCCTTCGGAGGCTGGTGGTGGGTGTACCAGACGTTCTCCGCCCATCGCACGACCCCGCTCCCCCCGTGGTCCCGCACCCATTCGACGAACTGCACGGTGACCGGGAGGCTGTTGGCACTGGCCAGCGAGTTCCCGAGTGACCACCACACCGGGGTCAGCGCCACCACCAGGAGGATCGATGCCGACCACCGTGGATGTCTCCCGGGCCAGGTCGGCCGCTGCCGACGCCGCGCGCGCCTGGCTTCCCGGTCATCTCGGCGGCGTCGGCGGCGGGTCGGTCGGGCGTGCCGGAACTCGCTCATCCCGGTGACTGTGCGACCCGAACCTGACGGCGGCGTGAACTCGCGTCGGCGCCCCGGGATTCTCGGGACCGGCGCTACGATGTGGCACTGCCCGAGGAGGGACGATGAGCCACCTGCGAGACATCAAGAAGCAGACCCGGGCGTTGCTCGCCGGACTGGGCCCCGATGCGGACGGAGTGGGCAACGCCCTGGCTGCCGCAGGGGTGGCAGGAGTGACGAGGAGCAACCGGTCGTGCCCCGTCGCCCTCTTCCTCAGCGCGACGATGGGCGCCGATCCTCGGATCCGGTCGGTCGCCGTCGGCCCGTGCACCGTGGTCGTCGAGGTGAACGCACCGCGGGACCTCCGTCCCGCCGGACGGCTGGTCGTCCAGCTCCCCAAGCCGGTGCGCCGGTTCGTCGCCCAGTTCGACGCCGGGCACTTTCCGGACCTCGTCCGGTCACCGGAGGTCTACCCCACGGTCCACCCGGAGGCGACCGGACTGCCGCGTGCTCCCGTTCGTCCCGGTGGAGCGGGCAGCGCGGGCGTTGAGTCCCAGCGCGTGGTGTTCGGGCAGCCGGTGAGCTGAGGGAGGATCCCCAGACGCGACGGTCACCGCGTCAACCTGAAGAAGCAGTACCAAACAACTACGTGAGGAGGAGCGCGGTCACGATCCGAGGATCTGGCCGGCGTCACGCCGTGAGACGCAAGGTGGCGATGATCGGTGGTTGGAGATCGACAGGAGGAACCTCATCCTCGGAGGAGAGCTCGAAGGCTTCCCTAAGGTTCGCCAGGGCCTCCTCGGCTGACTCGCCCCGGCTCGCAACCCCGACGTCGAGGCACCGTGCCACGTACCAGCGATCCTCGTGGGTGATCGCCGCTGTGAACTCCATCGGAGCCACCCTGCCGCGTGGGTCGCGCACCGTTCCGATCGCCGTTGCAGACATGCAGATCACAGACCCGGTGGGCGCTAGAGGACTCGAACCTCCGACCTCAGCCGTGTGAAGGCTGCGCTCTAACCAACTGAGCTAAGCGCCCTGATCCCGTCCCTGCCCATTGGCCGGCCCGGCGACGGGGCCTCAGCGTAGCCGCGAATGCGCGGGGGTTCGGGGTCCCCTGTCGGCAGCGGGGCGGTCGTGGCGGCCACGGACCGCGGAGGTGTCAGAGCCCTGCGACCCTCGGCGATGTCGGACGTCGGTATCGTTCAGCCGCCGCCCGGGGTCCGGGTTTCCGGTGCCACGGCGTCGAAGCCGAGTGCCCGCTCGAGGGCGGCCGCGGTCCGGAGCACCACGAGGTCGGCGTGCTGGGGTCCGATCAGCTGGAGCCCGATCGGGATGCCCTGCGAGGAGAGGCCAACGCAGACCGTGGCGGCGGGCGAGCGGGTCATGTTGAACGGATAGGTGAACTTGACCCAATTGAGGTCCGGCTCACCATTGATCAGCGCAGAGCCCCCGAGCGCGGAGGGCGGCGCCGGCGCGGCCATGGTCGGCGTGACGAGGAGGCGCACATCCCGGAAGAGGTCCACCAACCGCAGGTTGAGCGCGTGACCCGCATCCTCGGCGCGCACCACGTCGAGGGCGCTCAGCGACCGTGCATTGTCGATGAGCATGGCCAAGACCGGGTCGATCCGGTCCCACATGGGGGTACCCACGATCTCCGCGTGCGTCCGCAGGTTGTAGACGCCCGACAGGGTGAGCCATTGGTCGACCGGGTCCTCGTCGAACACTGTCGCCACCTCGACGACCTCCGAGCCCAGTTCCCCGAGGACGCGCACCGCGCGTTCGCAGTGCGCGAGCACCTCGGCGTCGACAGCCGCGTAGCCGAGCGTCGGTGACCAGGCCACCCGGGCCGGTGGCCGGGGGTCGCCTTCGACGGCCGCGGTCCACGAGGCCTCTGCCCGGGGAAGGGATCGGAGGTCGGTCGGATCGGGCCCGACCACGACCTCCAGTGCCGCCACCACGTCGGAGAGCTTGCGTGCCAGCGGTCCCTTGGTGGACAGCTCCTGCCAGTCCGGCGCGTGGCGTCCTCCCGAGGGCACCCGTCCGAGCGACGGCTTCACGCCGGACAGACCGCACGCCGCCGAGGGGATCCGAAGCGAGCCGCCACCGTCGGACCCGGTGGCGAGCGGCACCATGCCCGCGGCGACGGCCGCAGCGCTGCCCCCGGACGAGCCCCCTGCGCTGTGGGTCAGGTTCCACGGGTTGCAGGTCCTCCCGAAGACCGCGTTGTCCGTGTCCGGTTTCCACCCCAGCTCCGGCGTGTTGGTCTTCCCCACGACGACGCATCCCGCCGCCACCAGCCGCGCCACCAGCACGGAGTCGGCTTCGGCCGGTGCACGGTCGGCGTACGCGGGAGAACCCTGGGTCGTCACGAAGCCGGCGGCATCCTCGAGATCTTTCACGCCGATCGGGATACCGGCCAGCGGGCCGGGATCCCCGCCCGAAGCGACCACGGCGTCGACCGCGGCGGCGGCGTCCAGCGCCCGTTCTCCGTCGACGGCCACGAAGGCGTTGACCGTCAGGTTGTCCCGTTCGATCTGGCCGAGTGCGTGCCCGACCAGCTCCCGTGCCGAGAGGTCCCCCCGCCGCACCCGGGACGCCAGCTCCACCACGGTCTCTGTCCGAAAGTCCATGGGGCGACCGTAGCCCACACCCCCGTCCTCCACCGGGCCACGCATCCCACCCCGGAAGTGCCCGGGCGCCCCGTTTCGACAAGCCCGGACCGCCCGGAGCAGGCTTGCCCGATGGCTGACCACCCGACCGCGAGCCCCGGACCCATCGCCGGTGCCACCCTCGACCACGTCGCGCACGCCGTCCCGGCCTGGGACCTGGCGTGGCCCCGGTACGCCGTCGAGCTCGGGGCCGAGTGGAACTCCGGTGGTCCGGGGCTCGGGTTCGCACCCGCGCAGCTCCGGTTCGCCAACGGAGCGCGCCTAGAGCTACTGATGCCGTACGAGACCGGTGTGAACGACTTCCTCGCCCGCTTCCTCGCGGCGAGTGGTCCGGGTCCCCACCATCTCACGTTCAAGGTCGACGACCTCGACCAGGCGTTGGAGACGGCCCGGCGCGCCGGGTTCGACCCGGTCGGTGTGGACCGGAGCGATCCCGACTGGAAGGAGGCCTTCCTCCATCCCCGACAGGCAACCGGTGTGGTGGTCCAACTGGCCCAGGCCGCCGGGGCATGGAGCAGCCCTCCTCCCGCCGACTACCCGACGCGCCGCCGCCAACGGTCGGACGGCACGGGTCCGGTCGCGCCGGCGACGCTCGTCCGGGCGACCCATGCGGTGGCGGACCTCGACAGAGGGCTCCTGCTGTTCCGCGAGCTGTTGGGTGGCTCCGTCTCCGGGCGGGGCGCCAGCGGGACGGAGGAGTGGGTCGACCTCGCCTGGGACGGCCCGCTCGCCCTGCGTCTCGTGGCACCTGTCCATCCGGGAGCGGGGGAAGGGGCGTCCACTCCCCTGGCCGCCTGGCTGGGCGCCCGCCCGGGTCGCCTCCACCACGTGCTCTTCCGCACGGAGGAAGCGCGCCTTGTCGGTGACGCGCAGCCTGTCCCGGACGGACTGCCCGGCACCGCCGACCTCCTCGCCGCCCCGTCCCCGGACACGGCACCGCCCTCTGTGGTCGAGCCCGAGGACAACCTCGGCCTCCGTCTGGTCGTGATCGACGCCGGACCGACTCCCGGAGGCGGACCGGCCACCGGGGACCGGTAGCCTTCGGTGGTGGCAGAAGACGACGCCGGGCAGAACCGGGGCGGTCACCGGTCGGACAGCTCCGACGGGGACCGCGTCCCGACCAAGTGGGCGATCGACCGTCTGGACCCACGGGAGCGGCGGTACTCCTTCGTCTCCGCCGCGGTCGCGGTGCTGTTCGGCATCCTCGTCTACTCGACCGAGACGTCGAACCGGCACTTCCGCCTGGCGAAGAACCAGCTGACCCCCCAGTCGACGCTGGTGGTCGGCCTGGTCGCCGGTGCGTTGCTCGTCGCCACCGCGTACCTCGGCCGGAGGGCACCGGTCGGCTTCGTGGCGCTGTTCACCGGCGCCGCGTTCGGAGGATCCTCCCTCGTCCTCGGGCTGCCGTTCTTCGTCCTGGCGATCTGGCTGCTCTACCGCTCGTACAAAACCCAGCGGGAGGCCGCCTCGACGCTGCGCGCCGCCGGACCGCGGACCCGGGAACGCCCGTCGAAGGACCGCTCCTCCCCGGCACCTGCAGCCCGCGGCGCCTCCGGACGGGGCGCGGCCGGGAAGAAGCCGTCCCCCCCGACCCCGAACAAGCGCTACACGCCCAAGCGTCCGGCCCCTCCCCCACCCAAGCCCAGTCGGCGTGCCCGCCGGGGGGCCGGACCGGACGAGTGATCCGGCCCCGGGCGGTGACCGCGGACGACCCCGCCCCCTGCTCCGCCGGCCGGCTGGTGGTCACCCCTCCCCGGTGAGCAGCGCCGACCGGAGCAGGTCGAGGATCTCGGCCCGACGCCGGACCAGCGACCGGGCGGTCGGCTCCTCGCCGAACGCCCGGAGGACCTCCACCTCGGTGAGCATGCCGATCACCGAGGAGTAGATCGCGAGCAGCAGCAGCCGGGGCTCGTGCCTCCTCATGTGGCCTGCATCCATCTCCGTCTCCAGGAAGGTCGATGCCCGCGCCACGAGTGGATCCATGGCCGCGATGAACCGCGTGGCGGCCGGCGGCCCGAGGCGGCCCATCTCCCGGACCAGGCCCAGCAGCTCGGGACGGCGAACCGCCAGGCGGAAGACCGAGCGCACCACCGCCTCCACGCGGGACCAGCCGGTGCCCGCCCGGAGCAGGGCGGCCTCGAGTGCCTCGGAGAGCTCGGCCGCGCTCCGGTCGGTGACCGCTTCCAGCAGCACCTCCTTGGACGGGAACCAGTACAGGATGGTCTGCTTGCGGATCTCGAGGCTCGCAGCCAGGGCGTCCAGGGAGGTGCCGTCGTACCCGCGTCCGGCGAAGGACGCCAGGGCGGCGTCGAGGATGCGCTCCGCGGTGGTCGCCCCGTCACGCCGCCGGCCGCCCGCCGACGGGGCCCTGGCCCCGCGGTCCTGCGGGTCCGCCACCCCCGGGTGTCCGCTGGTCGACTCGCTCACTTACCATATGGTAGACAGATCGAGTGACCCGCGTCCGCGACGCTCTGGCCGGCAAGCGATTCTTCATCACCGGAGCGACCGGGTTCCTCGGGACGGCGCTGGTCGAACGTCTGCTGCGCTGCATCCCCGACTCCGAAGTGGTGCTGCTCGTGCGGCCGACCCGACGCTCCACCCCCGCGGAGCGGATGCGCAAGGAGGTCGTGAAGAACGACTGCTTCGACCGCCTCCGGGCCGAGCACGGCGACCGCTTCGAGCAGGAGGTGGTGGCGCGCATGCAGGCGGTGGCCGGGGACGTCGGCACCGACGGCCTCGGCCTCGACGAGGACGGGCTCCGCCAGCTCTCGTCGTGCGACATCGTGGTCCACTCCGCCGCTTCGGTAAGCTTCGATGCGCCGCTCGACAGCGCCGTGGAGGTCAACCTCCTCGGGCCGTCACGGGTGGCGGAGGCGGTGGTGGTGGCGCGCCGCCGGGCCGCGTCGGAGGGCCGGACCGGCCCGGTGCACTACCTCCCGGTGTCGACCGCCTACGTGGCCGGCACCCACCAGGGAGAGGCGGCCGAGGAGCTCCTGGCGGGTACCCGCTTCAGCCTCGACGTCGACTGGCGCGCCGAGGTCGCCGCCGCTCGCCGCCAGCGCGGTGACAGCGAGGCGGAGTCCCGCCGCCCGGAACGCCTCGCCGAGTTCGGGCGGGAGGCGCGCCGGGAGCTGGGTGGCGCCGGTCTCCACCTGCTGGCGCACCGGGCCGAGAACCTCCGTGAGGAGTGGGTCCGCAAGCAGCTCGTCGAGGCCGGCAAGGTCCGCGCCCAGTCGCTCGGCTGGCCCGACGCCTACCCGTACACGAAGGCGTTGGGCGAGCGCGCCCTGGTGTCCCAGTACGGCGGCGTCCTCCCCATCACGATCGTCCGCCCGTCCATCATCGAGTCTGCGCTGTCCGAGCCCCGTCCCGGATGGATCCGGGGGTTCCGGATGGCCGAGCCGATCATCGTCTCCTACGCCCGCGGCCTCCTGAAGGAGTTTCCGGGGGTGCCGGAAGGCATCATCGACGTCATCCCGGTGGATCTGGTGGTCGCCGCCGTCATCGCCATCGCCGGCGACCGCGTCGCCGAGGCGGCACGGGAGCCGGCCGGCCGGTCGGCAGGCGGGTCCGCACCGGCTCCACGGATCCCCGAGCCGGACGTCTACCACGTGGCGTCCGGGGTCCGGAACCCGCTCCGCTACGGGCGTCTGGTGGAGCTGATCCGCGCCTGGTTCACCGACCATCCGCTCTACGACGCCGACGGCCAACCCATCGTCGTCCCGGAGTGGTCGTTCCCCGGCCGGGGCCGGGTGCAGCACCAGCTGACCCGGGCCAGCCGCGCCATGGGGATGGCCGAGCGACTGGTGGGCGCCCTCCCCGTCCGGGGCCGGCAGGCCACGTGGATGGCCGCGCTCGAAGAGCGGCATCTCCTCGCGGACCGGGCGCTCGGCTACGTCGAACTGTACGGCGCGTATACGGAAACCGAGGCCCGCTACCGGGTCGACCGGTTGCTCGGCCTCTGGGAGCGGATGGACGAGGACGACCGCCTCGCCTTCTGCCTCGACCCGGGGACCGTCGACTGGGACCGCTACGTGCACGACATCCACCTCCCCTCGGTCATCGCGCACGCCCGGGTCCGCACCGCGCCGGGGCGGTCCGTGCAACCGACCCGGTCGGAGCGCGCCCGCAAGGCCATCCTCTCCCCCGACCGCCACCTTGCCGCGTTCGACCTCGAGCACACGCTGATCGCCTCCAACGTGGTCGATTCCTACGCGTGGCTCGCCTCCCGCCACCTCTCCGCCGGCCAACGCGTCGCGTTCGTGGCCGACCTCCTCCGCGAGGCCCCCGGTCTCCTCGCGCTGGACCGCAGGGACCGGGGCGACTTCCTCCGCACCTTCTACCAACGGTACGACGGGGCGCCGGTCGACCGCCTGAGCGACGACGCCTGGGAGCTGTTCCACCAACAGCTGCTGGCCCGCTCCTTCCCGGGCGCCATCGCCCGGGTCCGCCACCACCGTGCGCTCGGGCACCGCACCATCCTCATCACCGGGGCGCTCGACGTGGTGGTGGAGCCCTTCCGCCCGCTGTTCGACGAGATCGTCTGTGCCCGGCTGGCCCGCGAGGACGGCGCCTTCACCGGACGGATGGACGAGCTCCCGCCCATCGGCGAGGCGCGGGCCCTCGTCCTCGACGCGTACGCACGGGCGGAAGGCCTCGACCTGGCGGAGTCGGTGGCCTACGCCGACTCCGCCAGCGACCTCCCGATGCTCGAAGCGGTCGGGTTCCCGGTGGCCGTGAACCCCGAGGCGAAGCTGGCGGCCATCGCTCGTCGGCGTGGATGGCACGTGGAGCACTGGGAGAAGGCGGCCGGGGGCGGCCGGCGGATCCTGCCCCTCGGTCCCCTCGACGTCCGGGGCGCGCCGCGGCACACCCCGACCAGCGCGGCGGCGCTCGCCGGGGCGCGCCGTCGGTCGGGCGGGGCACGGCCACGATGAAGGCCCTGGTCGTCGAACGCAACGTCCCCCGGTTCGCCGCTGCCCGGCTGGCCTCTGCGTTCGGGTCGGGCCGGGGTGCCGGCATCGGGCCCCTCCGGCTGCTCGACGCCACCCCGCCCCCGGTGCCGGGCGAGGGGTGGCATCACCTCCGGCCGCTGCTCTCGGGCATCTGCGGGTCCGATCTCGCCACCCTGGACGGTCGGAGCTCCCGTTCCTTCGAGGACCTCGTGAGCTTCCCGTTCGTCCCCGGGCACGAAGTCGTCGGCGTCCTCGACGACGGCGGGACGGACCGCGCCGGGCGGGTCCTCGCCCCGGGCACGCGGGTGGTGATCGAACCCGTCCTCGGTTGCGCTCCGCGTCACATCACGCCGCCGTGCGCGGCCTGCGGGTCGGGTCACACCGGCCTGTGCGCCAATGTCGCCTTCGGGCGGCTGGCTCCGGGGCTGCAGACCGGGTTCTGTGCGGACACCGGCGGCGGCTGGTCCACCGCCGGACTGGTCGCCCACGCGTCCCAGATCCACCCGGTCCCGCCGTCGTTCACGGACGAGGATGCCGTCATGGTGGAGCCGACTGCCTGCGCGGTCCATGCCGCTCTGGCGGGACAGGTCGCACCCGGGGACGTGGTGGCGGTCATCGGCGCCGGGGCGCTCGGGCTCCTCACCGTCAGTGCCCTTGACCACCTGGTCCGGCCCGCGACCCGGTGCACGGTGGTGGTCGGGGCCCGCCATCCCCACCAGCGCCGGACCGCGGAACAGCTCGGAGCCGACATGGTGGTGGACCCCGACCACCTGGCGCGCGCCGTTCGCCGGAGCGTGGGATCGCTGGTGCTGGGCGGCCGCCTGACCGGGGGCGCCGACGTCGTGTTCGACTGCGTGGGCTCGGCCGAGTCCCTCTCCCAGGCGCTTGCCCTCGTCCGTCCACACGGCCGGGTGGTGATGGTGGGCATGCCCGCCAAGGTGGACGTGGACCTGGCGCCCCTGTGGCAGCGCGAGGTCACCCTGGTGGGCGCCTACGCCTACGGCATCGAGCAGTCGGCTGCTCCCGACGGAGCCGAACGCCGCACCTTCGATCTGGCCCTGGAGCTTGTCGAGCAGGCCGGTCTGGGGCGGCTCGTCTCCGCCACCTATCCGCTCGACCGGTACGAGGAGGCGCTCGCCCATGCCGGCGCGGCCGGCCGGCGCGGGGCGGTCCGGGTGGCCTTCGATCTCCGACATCCGAAAGGACGCACCCGATGAGCCCGAGACCGGGATTCGTACTCGAGGTCGACCGCTCGACCCCGCCGACCCTCTTCTGGCACGGGGAGCGCTTCCGGTTGGAACGGCTCCCCGAGGGCAGTCGGGTGATCTACGCCCCGGAGCCACTCGAACCGCTCGCCGACCCGTCGGCCGCCATCCGGGAGGCGCTCGACAGCCCGCTCGGAGGGCAGGCGCCCCTGCGTACCCTCCTGCGGCCCGGGATGCGGCTCACCATCGCCTTCGACGACGTCTCCCTCCCCCTGCCGCCGATGGAGCGTCCCGACATCCGCCAGCTCGTGATCGAGGAGGTGCTCGACCTGGCCGCCGACGCGGGAGTCGACGACGTCGAGCTCATCGTCGCCCTGGCCCTGCACCGCCGGATGACCGAGCCCGAGCTCCGGCACGCGCTCGGGGACCGCATCTACGACGCCTTCGCCCCGAACGGGCTCCTGTCCCAGCACGACGCGGAGGACCCGGACGCCCTGGTCCACCTGGGGTGCACCGACCAGGGGGAGGAGGTCGAGATCAACCGTCGCGCCGCCGAGAGCGACCTGCTCGTCTACGTCAACATCAATCTGGTGACGATGGACGGAGGACACAAGAGCGTGGCCACCGGGCTGGCCAGCTACCGGAGCCTCCGCCACCACCACAATCCCGAGACGATGCGGCACAGCCGGTCGTTCATGGACCAGCACCGCTCCGAGCTGCACTCCTCCAACTGGAGGATGGGGAAGCTCATCGCCGAGTCCGGGGTCAACGTGTTCCAGATCGAGACGACGCTCAACAACGACACGTTCCCCTCACCGTTCGGGTTCCTCCAGAAACGGGAGTGGGAGTGGGGCGTCCGTGACCGGCTCGGCTTCCTGGCTGCGTCGAAGGTCCTCGACCGGACCCCGGCGGGAACCGCCCGGCAGGTCTTCCACCGGGTGCGCGCCCCCCACCGGATGACTTCGGTGCAGGCCGGCGAGGTGGAGGCCGTCCACGCCCGCACGACGGAGAACGTCTGGCGGCAGCAGGGCGTGACGGTGGAGGGCCAGACGGACATCCTCACCATGGGGTTGCCCTACATCAGCCCCTACAACGTCAACTCGATCCTCAACCCCATCCTCGTGGCATGTCTGGGCCTGGGGTACCTCTTCAACCTCTACCGGGGCCGCCCGCTGGTGCGCGAGGGCGGCGTGCTCATCATGAGCCACCCCACCGCCTGGGAGTTCGACCCGGTGCACCACCCCAGCTACATCGACTTCTTCGAGGAGGTCCTCAGCCAGAGCACCGACCCCACCGTGGTGGCCGAGCGGTTCGAGGCGTCCTTCGCCACCGATCCGTGGTACATCCACCTCTACCGCACCGGGCACGCCTACCACGGGGTCCATCCGTTCTACATGTGGTACTGGTGCGCGCACGCCCTCGACCATCTCGGGGCGGTCATCGTGGTCGGGGGCGACCCGGCCGCCGTGCACCGGCTCGGGTTCCGCGCCGCCTCGACGTTGACCGACGCGCTCGAGATGGCCACCGACGTCGTCGGCCGGGACCCGAGCCTGACCCATCTCCACACCCCGCCCCTCCTCATGGCAGACGTGCAGTGACCGGGCCCCAGGGATCCTCCCGATCGCTCCTGGCGACCCGCGTGGTCCGGTCCGACGCCTCGCTCGGGTCCCCCCGTCGCCCCGGCCCCGGCCTGCTCCGCCGGCTCGCACCCGTGGGGGTCGCCGGCGTCGCGGGACGGCGGCGGTTCCCGCTGGCTGCGCCCAGTTGGCCGGAGGGCGTACCCCGGCCCGCCCCGGAGCCCGGCATCGGGATCGACTACGACACGGCGTGGGCGCGCCGGTACCCGGTGCGGGTTGCTCGGGCGGTGCTGTTGGACAACGTCACCCGTCCGCTGGCCACCCTGGTCGCCTCGCCGCTGGTCCGGGGGCTCGAGCACCTGCCGGCATCCGATGCCCCCGTGATCTTCGCTGCCAACCACACGAGCCATGTCGACACCCCCCTGCTCCTGGCGTGCCTTCCGCTTCCCTTCCGTCACCGGACGGTGGTGGCCGCTGCGTCGGACTACTTCTTCGACCGGAAATGGAAGGCGGGCCTGTTCGCCTTCAGCCTGGCCGCCATCCCCATCGAGCGCACCAAGGTGAACCGCCGGTCGGCGGCCTTGGCTGCCGACCTCCTCGGCGAAGGGTGGAACCTGGTGATCTTCCCGGAAGGTGGGCGCTCGCCCGACGGCTGGGCCCAGCCGTTCCGGGGCGGCGCCGCCTATCTGGCGGCGAGGACCGGCCGTCCGGTGGTCCCCGTCCACCTGGCCGGGACCCGGGACCTGCTGCCCAAGGGGGCGACGGCGCTCCGGCGGGCGCGGACCACGGTGACCTTCGGGACGCCGATCCGTGCCGAGCCGGGCGAGGATGCCCGACAGCTGGGTGGCCGGATCGAGCGGGCGGTGGCCGTGCTCTCCGACGAGCACGGCTCCGACTGGTGGAGTGCACGCAAGCGGTCCGCCTCCGGGACCACGCCGCCACTCCAGGGTCCGACCGCGGCCCCCTGGCGGCGGGCGTGGTCCCTCGACCCCGTCGCCCCGGCTCGATCGGGCCCGGACGGCCGCTGGCCGTGGCCGGGCGGGGACCGGGTCCCGGAGCGCTGAGCGCGGGTCAGCCCGGCTGCGCCGGTCGGGAGATCGGGTTCCCGATCCCCCGGCGCTGGAAGCCCCGGGAGAAGGGACGGGCCGCGCCGCGCAGGCCGCGGACCTCGGTCGCCGCCAGCCGTTCGGCGCGCAGTGCCTCCTCCTCGGTGTCGTCGAGGGGAGCCAGCCGGGAGGCCGACCCCCTGGCCTCCAGCGCCCATCCGAGGAGAAGATCGGCGAGCTGCACATTCCGGGCGAGCACCGGGCCGTGCAGGTAGGTCCCGACCACACGCCCGTGCCAGGCCCCCTCGACGCGGTCCCCTCCACCGTTCCCGACCCCGGTCAGCACCCGTGCCAGTGGGGCCGCACCGGGTCCCACCGTGGTGACGCCGCCGTGGTTCTCGAACCCGGTGAGATCGGGCAGGCGCCGGCCGTCCGCCGGGCGCGGGCCGCGGTCGAATCGAGCCAAGACTTCGCCCACCGCACGGGCGCCGCGTCCCTTGCGGGTGGTGATGTCGAGCAGGCCGAGGCCTCGGTGCGGTCGGTCGTCGGCGTCGGGGAAGCGGTGCCCGAGGATCTGGAACCCGGCGCACACCCCGAGCACCGGGACGCCCCGACCCGCCTGTCGGGCCAGCGTGCCGTCCTCGATCAGCAGCGAAGCCGCCCGTACCTGGGGGCCGTCCTCTCCCCCGCCGAGGCAGTAGAGGTCGCCCTCGGGGAGCGGACTGCCGGAGCGCGCCTCCCGGACCGATACCCGGTACCCCCGCCAGCGTGCCCGCTGGGCGAGGACGATCCCGTTCCCCCCGTCGCCGTAGGTGCCCAGCAGGTCGGGATAGACGACCACCACCACCAGTTCGGGCTGGGCGGACGGATCCGTCGCCCCGGTCACAGCCGGTCCCGGAGCCGCGAGAACGCCGTGTAGTTCCCGAGGAACTCGACGGGGCCGGCGGTTCCGGGGCGGTCGGCCGCACCGTCGGGAGCCGGTGACCGGGCAACGGCGCTGTCCGAGGCGCTGTCCGAGGCGACCCCGACGTCCGCTGCGACGTCCGCTGCGGCCGCGATGGCGGCGTCGACGGCAGCCAGCGGATCGGGGACGACGGTGTGGTCGACGTCCGCGTAGCGCAGCCGCACCGCCAGGTCGCGACAGCGCTCGCCGGTGGCGATGACGGAGCGGCCGGCGAGCCGTTCGAAGGGGACGTCCCACAACCAGCTCGTGTCCAGACCGTCGGCCACCCGGGCGTTGACCGCCAGCACGATCCCGGCAGGGTGCCCGCCCTCCTCGTCGAGGAGGTCGAAGATCGCCGTCCATCCGGCAGGATTCTTGGCCAGGAGGAGGCGGACCGTCCGGCCAAGCCGCTCGACGGTCGAGAACCGCCCGGCCACGTCTACGAGCATGCGCAGGCGCTCCAGGGCCGTCCCGGGTGTCACCACCTCCGCCCCGGTCGCCGCACCCATCTCGGGGGCTGCCACCGCCACCATGGCGGCGTTGGCCCGGTTGAACGTCCCGGGCAGTTCGATCTCCAGGGGAAGCCGGGTCCCGTCGGCGAACACCAGGGTCCGGGACCGGTCGATGGAGGCGAAGAGCTCCGGGCGTCCGAACGCGCACGAGTCGCACTGCCAGCCTCCGAGCGGGTCGAATTCGATCCGGCCGCCGCAGGCGGGGCATCCGACGGCATCGTCGTGCCACACCTGCCCGACCCCCACCCAGCGGACGGTCGGCGCGGCCATGGCCGCCCACACCACCATGGGATCGTCCGCGTTGGCCACGACGGTCATCGGTGACCCGGTCGCCCGCTCCCCGTTCCCCGCCAGTCCCTGGCGCCAGAGGTCGGCAAGCATCCGGACCTCGGAGATGCGGTCGAGCTGGTCCCTGGACAGGTTGAGCAGCACCACGACCCGGGGCTCGGTCTCCGCGATCAACTCGGCGAGGTAGCCCTCGTCGACCTCGAGCACGATGGTGGCCGCCAGCCGGTGGTCGACCAGGGCGGCGGCATGGCCCGCCGGCATGTTCGCCCCGGTCCGGTTGGTGCCCACCCCGGTGCCGGTGCCGCCGGTGAGGGCGGCCACCAGCATGCCGGTGGTCGTCGTCTTCCCGTTCGTCCCCGACACCAGCGCCACCCGGCGTCCGCGGGCGAGCCGGCCGATCAGGCGCGGATCGATCGCCAGCGCCGCCCGTCCCCCGATGACGGTTCCGCTCCCGAGGTCGAGGAGGCGGGAGAGGCGGTTGACCGCCGAACCGGTCCTCACGGCCAGGGCCGCACGCGCGGCCGGGATGCGCAAGGCGCCGCCGCCGCCCGAGCTCACGTCGGTGGTCGGGTTCGGGCGAGGTCGTCTTCCGTGGGGACGCGCGGGAGCCGCGACTCCGGCGGCAGCAGGGCGGAGATCTCGTGCATGAGGCACGCGGTGGCGCGGACGGGATCGGCGGACCCGAGCTCCACCGGGGCCCCCACCCGGACCGTCACCTTCGGCGGGTGGGTGAGCCCACCCAGGTCGGGGAGCCTCGCCGAGCGCGGCCAGACCTGCTCTGTTCCCCAGACGCCGACCGGGACCACGGTGGCGCCGGTCTCTGCCGCCAACCTGGCTGCCCCGGTGTGACCGGTGAGGACGGGGTCGAAGAAGGCCTCCCCGCGGGGGATGGTCCCCTGAGGGAGGATGATGACCACCTCCCCGGCCCGCAGCGCCTCCGCCGACTGGCGCATCGGGTCCGAGGAGCCGCTCCCCCGGTCCACCGCAATGCCCCCCAGCATCCGGGCCAACCGTCCGATGACCGGAGCGTCGAACACCTCCTGCTTGGCGAGGAACCGGACCGGCCGGTTCAGGCGGGCGGCCACCAGTCCGATGGCCACCACGTCGAAGTAGCTCCGATGGTTGGCGGCGATCAGGACGGGACCGGACCGCGGGATCGACTCCGTCCCGGAGACCTCGAACCGGGCGTAGGGGAACGCCTCGGGACGGAAGAGCATCCTGACCAGGTGGTAGGGCTCGAACCCCAGGAGGGACGGGACGCCGGGAGGACGGTCCCAGTACTCGAGCGGCCACCGGCGGGCCACGGACACCACGGCCAGCCGGGGGTCGGCGTTCAACGGGTGCGGGTGGCCGACCGCGGTGAGCAGCGGGAGGTCGTAGAAGCTGTCGGAGTACGCGTGCGACGCGCCGAGGTCGACCCCGGCCGTGCGTGCCCACTCACGGACGGCCTGGCGCTTGCCCACGCCCCAGACGAAGCCGGAGGCCAACCTGCCGGTGTAGTGCCCTTCGGCTTCTTCGTAGCGCGTGGCGATCACCGCGTCGAAGCCGAGTGCCTCGCCGAGGGCGGCCACCAGGTCGACCGGGGTGGTGGTGGCCATCACCACGGTCCGGCCCTCCCGGCGGTGGGCATCGAGAGCGGCGAGCGCCCACGGCTGGACGAGGTCGACCAGGGGTTCGACGGCACGCTCCCCGGCGCGCCGGGTGGCGGCGGCCGACCGGTTGCGCATCGCCCGGGCGGCGGCACGGGCCAACCCGATGAAGGGGGCCGACTCCCCGAAGCGGTTGTAGAGGCCGTAGAGGATGCGGTCCCCGGGGAGGTGCTGGCCTTCGGTCAGGACGCCCTCTTCCACCATCGCACGGTGCAGGACGGGGCCGCTCGCGCACCGCAGAAGGGTCCGATCGAGGTCGACGAAGACGGCACCGGGGCCGGACGGCGGGGTTCGAGGCGCCATGGCCCCACGCTACCCGGCCAGGACCGCGGCCCCGGACCCCGGGGAGCGGTTTTCGGAGTACGGCCCCGGGAGCGGTCACCGGAGTGCGGTCGCCCCGCGCCAGGGATCATCCGGTACGCCGCAAACCTCCCCTGGACGCGGTGAAGGGACCGCCGGGGGGGGAGGCGGTCCCTTCACACTGACACGACAAGGAAAGGAGGGGGGTTCCTGATCCCTGTGGTCTGATGACTAGTCTGCACGATCCGGTCCGATCAGTCAAACAGTTATTTTCGATAGCAGCTATCATGTTGGGAGATGGAGCTCCGACACCTGCAGGCGCTGGTCGCCATCAACGACCACGGGACCTTCTCCGCTGCCGCCGACCACCTCGGCACCGTGCAGTCCAACATCTCCGCCCACGTGGCCAGGTTGGAACGGGAGCTGGGCGCTCCCCTCATCGACCGCACCAACGGCAGGCTGAGCGAGCAGGGCGAGGTGGTCGTCGCCCGGGCGCGCCGTATCCTCACCGAGCTCGACGCGCTGGCCGCCGACGTGGCGGCCTGCAGCGACGAGGTGCGCGGCACGGTGCGGGTCGGGATGATCGGCACCACGGCCCGCTGGCTGGTGCCCCAGGTCATCGAGCGGACCGCGTCCCGGCATCCCGAGCTGTCGTTGGTGGTCGTCGAGGGGACCACCAACGGTCTCGAGCCGCAGCTCGCCGCCGGACAGCTCGACCTGGCGGTGCTGAACCAGCCCCTGGTCAACGGCGAGTTCGTGGCGACGCCGCTGTTCGAGGAGGATCTGGTCCTGGTGGTCCCCGTCGGCCACCCGTTGACCCGCCTCCGGCGGCCGGTCACCTTCGACGATGTCGGCGGGATGAAGCTCATCCTGCCACTTGCCGGGACCGCCTTCCGGGACGAGCTCGACCGAGCGGTGGGACCGCTCGGGGTGACGTTGGAGGCCAGCACCGAGATCGACGGGCTCCGGCTCATCGCCTCGCTCACGTTCGAGGGGTACGGTCCCGCGATCCTCCCGGCGACGGCCATCCCCTCCTACCTGCGGGACCGGTTCCAGCCGGTGATGATCGAAGGACTGCCGCGTCGGAAGGTAGGGGTGGCGCAACGCAGCCGGGGTCTCCCGTCGGCGCCGACGATCGCACTCCTCGAGGTGCTCGCGTCCACCGTCGCCACCGTGGACACGCTCCCCGAGGGGCTCCACCCACCGATCCCGGCGGTGCCGGGGCGCCGCGCGGGTGGGACGCCACCGTCGCGTTCGCCGGCGGGGTGACGGCTCAGGGCTCCGGGATCCGGGGCTCCCGCCACATCCGCCACATCACCGGCCCTCCCCCCCGGGGGTGCAGTTCGTCGATCACCTCGAAGCCGTAGCGCGCGTACAGCGGGACGTTCCGGGCCTTGGAGGACTCGAGGTAGGCAGGCATCCCCTCCTCGTCCACGCGGCCCAGGGTCTCCGTGAGGAGCGCCGATCCGACGCCGGTCCCCTGGCGCTCGGGCTCGGTACCGAGCGTCGCCAGGTACCAGTGCGGCTCCTTCGGGTGGAGCGAGTCGATCTCGCCCAGCAGCCGGAGCGCCGGCACCAGGTGGGGGCCCACCAGGTACGGCGCCGCCGGGAGCAGCTCGATCAGCTCCCGGGTCGGCCGGCGCGGGCGGTCGGGCGGCCCCCAGATGGCGACACCACCCCGATCCGCGGTGGTGTACACGTGGCCGTGGGGGAGGTACTGGCGACGGATCTGCGTCCGGAAGAACGAGCGCAGCCCGGCCCGGCGGCGCCTGTCCCCGGGAAAGACGAAGGCCGCCACCGGGTCGTCGAGGAAGGCTCGCACCAGGAGGTCGGCCGCCAGGTCGACCTCCGCCGGTTCGACCAACCGGACTTCCGGGCGTTCCACGGGTCGCATGGGGGCATGGTACTCACCGATCGACCGTCGGCGATCCGCACCGGCCAAGTGTCGGCACCGCCCGAGCGTCGGCGCGGGTCGGGTCAGTTCGCTGCGGGATCGGGGGGATAACCGGCCAACAGGGCGAGCGACCCCCCCTGGCGTCTCAAGACCCTCCGCCACAGTCCCTCCGGGTCGGCGGAGAGTGGGTCGTGGGCTTCCGCCCGGACGACCAGCCATGCTCCCTCGTCGATCTCGTCCTCGAGTTGGCCGGTCTCCCACCCTGCATAGCCCGAGAACAGGCGGGCACCGATCATCGCGGCACGGACCTCGGGAGCCCCTGGGCCCTCTTGGAGGTCCACCGTCCCGACCGGCCGCGCGTCGTCGATCAGCACGCGCCACCCGGGCGGGTGCGGGGTCGGGTCGGATGCTGCGGTCGCGTCCCCGGGGGCCAACCGCGCCAGGCCGATCAACGCGTTCCGGGCCACCGGACCACCGGTGAACAGCTCCGCCGGCGGGGTCGCCAGCGGGTGCCAGCGGGGCAGGAGCTCGCGGACGGCCACGCCACCCGGACGGTTGAGGACCACGCCGATGGCTCCGTGGTCGCCGTGGTCGAGCACCAGGACGACGGACCGGTCGAAGATGCCGTCGACGAGACGCGGGGATGCGACCAGCAGCCGTCCGGTCAGCGGCCCTTCCCCGTCGGCTCCCGGGTCCCTGCCGTCAGACGTACCACCACCGGTCGGCACCCCATGATCATGGCCCACGGCGGCACCGGTGCGGCGAGCGCCGTCAGGACCCGGTCGCGGGCGGCGAGGTTCCGGGAGGTGCGGGGGTTCGACCGGACATGATGGCAGCCCCGGCCGCCGGCTCCCCGTTCCCCGCGACGCCCCGACGCTGGGCTAGGAATGTCCCGTGACGAAGGCACGAAGGGGAAGGCGCCGACAGGCGCGGACCGGGGCGGGAGCGGGGACGAGCGGACCGGCCCGGGAGCACTGGCGGGCGGACGGGAGCCCGAAGACCCGGTTCCCCACCGCGGCCGACGCCAACCGCGCCTCGCTGCGGTTCCGCCTCGAACTGGGCGCGGACCTGGACCCCTACCAGTGCCGGCTCTGCTCGGGCTGGCATCTCGGGACGCACCGGGACTGAGTCGGCGGTGCCGGACCGGGTCACACGGCCGGCGTCAGCTCCGTCGTGCAGTAGGCGCATCGGGTTGCCGCCACGGGTACCTTGCTCAGGCACTCGGGGCACTCACGCACCGGATCCTCCTCCGGGGTTCTTCCCAGTCTGCGCATGACGTGGTTCACCGGTTTGATCACGAAGAAGAAGATCGCCGCGGCGACGAGGACGAACGAGAGGACCGCGTTCAGGAAGCTCCCGTAGGCGAACTGGGAGTGGTTGATCGTGAAGGTGAGCCCGGCGAAGTCGGGCTTTCCGACGATGGCGGCGATCAGCGGAGTGAGCAGGTCTTTGACCAGAGCGTTCACGACCGCGGTGAACGCGGCCCCGATCACCACCGCCACCGCGAGGTCGAGGAGGCTCCCCCGAAGCAGGAAGTCCTTGAATTCCTTCACCATGCTGCTCCCCCCCGTCGTCCCGCCGATCCCGGCTCGTCCCGTCCGACGGGTACCGCAGGGGCCCCCGTCACGCCCGAAGATCGGGCGCACGATCGATCGTAGTCACGCGAGGCGGGTGTGGACGGAGACCCGCCAGCGCTCGGTCAGCGGCACCGCCGTCACGGTCCGGCAGGCCCGGAGCATCCATGCGAGCACCGCCGCCTCGTCACCCGGCGGCACCTTCGCCACCAGGCCCCGCCGGGGGTGGTCCTGGGTCACCTTCCATCCGTCGGGGAGCGGGAGCCCGGCTTCGGCGAGCCTTCTCGCCACCCGGGGCCCGGCGGCGTGCTGGAGGCCCACGGTGGTGTCCGGTGGGCCCGCCTCCTCCCGCGCTCGGCCGGGCATCCAGGTCGCCAATGGCACCTTGTGCGGTGACCCACCGAAGATGGCGAACAGGCCGGGGGGTTCGGGCTCGTCCTCGGGGTCCACGACGGGACGGAGGTTGATCCAGCCGCTCCCGGAGACGGCGAGCGTCTGCATCCTGGCCACGACGTCGCCGGTCCGGTCGGCGGAGAACTCGACCTCCTCCGGGCGCGACCTGGTCATCGGGGTCCGCTCACGTCTGGAGGTCGATCACGCCGCCTGCGAGCAGCTCCAGCTCGGCCCGCCACGAGTGTGGCGTGTCGATCGGCCGCACCACGAACTTCGAGAACCCGACCGACACGAACCGTTCGAGCAGGTCGCGCAGCGCGTCGATTCCCACCGGAACCACCGCGGTCGGGTCGACCCCCCGGCGGCCCGCACCGAGCGCCTGGGACACCTTCGCAGTGAGAGGACGATGGGAGTACCCGATCGACACCCCGAAGTGCTCGGAGCTGATGACGCGACCCGCCTCGTCCGCGAACCCCTCGACCATCTCCTTCGCTTCGGCTGCCTCGTCCGGGGTGCATGCCGCCGGTAGCCACCCGTCGGCGAACGTGCCGCACCGCCGGAGCGCGGCCATCCCCATCCCGCCCGTCCAGAACTCGAGCGGATGCTGCTGCTGCGGCGTCGGCGACACACACACGTCGTCGAAGTCCCCCACCTCGCCGTGGTGGGAGACCAGTTCACCCGACCACAGCCTCCGCAGCAGGGGGAGGGCCTCGTCCATCTGCCTCCCCCGTTCGGCGGCGGGGACCCCGAGCGCGGCGGACTCCGGACGGCGCGGGATCCCCGGGACGAACGTGATCAGCAGGCGCCCCCCGGAGAGGACGTCCAGGGTGGCCAGCTCCTTGGCCGTGCGCACCGGGTTCCTCCCCGGCAGGAGCAGGGTGGTGCCGAGCTTCAGCCGGGGGTTGTGCGCGGCGGCGAACGCCAGCGCCGTGAGCGGGTCGACCGTCTGGGCCGTGAGGATCTCGGGCAGCCAGAGGGAGTCGAACCCGAGCTCGTCCAGATCGTCGACCAGGCGGGCGAACCCCTGGTGGTCGGGGAGGGAGATGGCGCCGAGGCCGACGCCGACCCGGACCTTCATCCCGCCGGGAACGGTCGACCGTCGAGACGGTCGACCGTGGCGAAGGCGGAGACGGGTTCCCGGGTGAGGCGGGTGGGCTGGTGCACGGGGACACCGAGAGCGAGGATGCCCGCCAGGATCAGTTCGTCGGGTACCTGGAGCAGGGCCCGCACGGCGTCCTCGTCGCGGATCGCCATCGTGGTGAGCACACCCGCCAGCCCCTCCGTGCGGGCGGCGAGCAGGATACTCCAGGCGAAGGGGTAGACGGAGGCACCGCCGGCCAGGGGGTAGTGGGCCGCGTCCCGGTCGACGGTGGCCAGCCGGCGGAGGTCCGCCAACAGCACCAGGAGCACCGGGACCCGGTCGAGGTGCTCGGCGAAACCACCCGGTCCCTCCGCCGCGCGCCGGGCGACCTCCGTCGCCGCGCTGACGGCCTCCCGTTCCCGCTCCCGGTCGGTGACTGCGGCCCACGGCGTGAGCCCGGCGCCGACCTGGGCCAGGTACTCGTACCAGCCGGCCAGGTAGCTGTCGCGCAGGGCGCTCCGCACGGCCGGGTCCTTGACCACCACCACCCGCCAGGCCTGCCGGTTCCCGCCGTTCGGGGCGAATCGGGCGAGGTCGAGGATGCGGCCGACCACCTCGTCCCCGACCGGCTCCGGTGCGAACTCCCGGACCGCTCCGGTGGTGCGCAACGCCTCGCTCAGTTCCATGTCCCCGACGGTAGCGGGGTCGCGGCCTCCCCGCGGCGGCTATCGCGTCTCCGCGGCTACGGCGTCTCCGCGGCTACGGCGTCTCCGCGGCGGCTACAACGTCTCGAGGATGGCGTCGGCTGCGCTGACCGAGAGGCCCGCCCCGGGCTCCACGTGCAACGTGGTCACCACCCCGTCCTCGATCACGGCGGCATACCGCTGGGAACGGGTACCGAGCCCGAAGCCGCTGCCGTCCATCTCGAGGCCGATCGCCGCGGTGAATTCGCCGTTCCCGTCGGCGAGGAGCAGCACCTGGTCACCGACCCGCTGGGATTCGCCCCATGCGTGCATGACGAAGGGGTCGTTCACCGAGATGCAGGCGATGGTGTCCACGCCCTTCGCCCGCAGCTCGTCGTTCCGGATCAGGTAGCTGGGGAGGTGGTAGTCCGAGCACGTGGGCGTGAACGCGCCCGGTACCGCGAACAGCACCACCTTCCCGGACCCGAGCGCTTCCAGGGTCCCGACCGGCGTCGGCCCGTCCGCGCCGTACGTCATCACCTGCACATCCGGAATTCGATCGCCGACGGCGATGGCCATGGTCTGATCCTCCTGACTCGTCGTTCGTCCCCGCGCCGCGGCTGACCGCGGCCGGCTCCGGCCAGCATAGGGGTGCTTCGCGGCGGTCCGGCTCGGACCGGGATCCCTCCCCGGGGTTCAGCGCGGCATCGGCCCGGCCCCTTCCCCGCGGCCACCGCCCGTCCGGGAGCGGGAGAGGATGGCCGCCCCGGTCGCGAAGGCCGCCAGGGAGCCGGCGAGGAGCCCCACCTCTGCCGCCGCCACCAGCGGAGCGTTCCCGGGGAACGAACGCTCGGCGAACAGGAGCGGGACGGTGAACCCGATCCCGGCGACGGCGGCGCCGCCCGCCAGATGGCGCCAACCGACCCCAGGAGGCAGGCGGCCCCATCCCAGCCGGACCACCACCAGGCAGGCCAGGGTGATCCCGAAGAGCTTGCCGACCACCCGGGCCAGCACCACGCCGACGAAGACGCGACCGGCGCCCGCCGGGGACAGCATGGATGCATGGACGACGATCCCCGCATTTGCCAGGGCGAACAGGGGCAGGACCACGAACGCCGACACGGGGGCCAGCCCCCGCTCCATCCGACGCGCCGGGTCACGACCGGGGGCCTCCCCGCCCGGGGCGCGGGCACCGGCCGTCCGTCCCGGCACGAGGACGCCGACGACCACCCCGGCCAGGGCCGGCTCCACCCCACCCGCCGCCAGGAGCACCCAGAGGACGACGCCCGCCACCACCAGCGGCCAGACAGGTCTTGTCCATCTGGCTCGGACCACCACCATGACGACGGCGACCGCGGCGGCGCCTGCCAGCGCCGCGACGTCGATCCGACCCGCGTAGAAGACGGCCAGCATCACCACCGAGCCGATGTCGTCCGCCACGGCGAGCGAGAGCAGCAGCAGCCGCAGCCCCGGAGGGACGCGCCGCCCGAGCAGTGCCAGCGCTCCGAGCGTGAAGGCGATGTCGGTCGCCATCGGGATCCCCCAGCCGGCGGAGCCGGCGGAGCCGTGGTTTACCGCCGTGTACACCAGGGCCGCACCGGCCATGCCCCCGGCGGCCCCGACGACCGGCAGGAGAGCGGTCCGCCCGTCGGCCAGGTCACCCTCCCGCCGCTCCCGGGACACTTCGAGCCCGACGACGAGGAAGAACACGGACATCAGGGCGCCGTTCACCCAGTCCTGCACGGTGACCAGTCCCCCGAAGCTGTGACCGCTGATCACAATCGGATGCAGCCAGAGCGAGCGGTACGAGCTCCCCCACGGGCTGTTCGCCCACACGAGGGCGGCCGCGGCCGCCGCGGTCAGCGCGGCGCCGGCCGCCACCTCCGAACGGGCGCCCGGCGGGTCGGCCGGGTCCCGCGGCCGCCGGCGAGTCCCACGG
>JAJYYG010000121.1 GCA_021801235.1 Actinomycetes bacterium | reverse complement strand
CGCGTAGGCCTCGACGCCCAGGCCGCGCGCTTTCGCCCAGCCGATCTCGGCCGCCACCGCCGGAGCGAGCGACGGGTCGCCCACCACCCGACCGACGATCCCGACCGGCCGTTCGGCGATCAGCGGAAGCGGCCGGCCGTTGTCGAGGGCGTGCCGTCGGAGCAGGCTGAGCGCGAACTGGTGGAGAGTGCCCACCCGGACGCCGGGACCGGGTGGCGCCCAGTCCGTGGCGGGCCGTGCCACGGCCACGCCGTACCCTTGCAGGCGCTGGCGCAGCTCTCCGGCGGCCTTGCGGGTGAAGGTGCACACCGCGGTGTGCTCCGCCCCGGCTGATCCGTCGCCGAGGCGGACCGCCACCCGCAAAGCCAGGACCCGGGTCTTCCCCGACCCGGCCCCGGCCTGCACGCAGACCGCGGTTGACCGGGTCAGGACGGCCTGTCGTTGTGTCGGGGTGAGCCCGGCCACGGCACGCTCGAGCCGGGCCGGGCCGTCGCCGGCCGACGCGGCGTCGGCACGGCGATCTCCGGCTGGGGCACCGCCGAGATCCTTCCCGATCTTCCAGGAAGGACCCCCGTCCGGGGGATCGACGCGTTCCACGGGAGCCGAGGCTATCGCTAGGGTGTGCCGGTGCTGACGTCGTTCGCCGGTGGTGACCTGTTCGGCGGAGCCTGGGGTACCGGTACCCCGTCGGTGGTGGCTCTCCACGGATGGCAGCGGACCCATCGGGACTTCGCCCCGGTCTTCGCTCCGGCGAGCTTTGCCGACCGTCACGCGGCGATCGCTCCGGACCTTCCCGGGTTCGGGGCGACCCCGGCGCCACCGGAGGCATGGGGGACGCCGGAGTACGCCCGCCACCTGCTCACGCTCTTCGACGGGACCGACGGGCTGGCCGAGCGCATCACCCTGGTCGGCCACTCGTTCGGCGGTCGGGTGGCGGTGCGGCTGGCCACCATGGTGCCGGACCGGATCGAACGGCTCGTCCTCACCGGGGTCCCGCTGGTCGACCGCGCCGACCGGCGGGCGACGCCGGCGCCGACGTACCGCATCGCCCACCGCCTGCACCGAATGGGGCTGGTCGGGGACGCCCGGATGGAGGCCATGCGCCAGAGGTACGGGTCCCCCGACTACCGGGCGGCGCACGGGGTGGTGCGCTCGGTCTTCGTGCGCACCATCGCCGAGGAGTACACCGGGGACATGGCCCGGATCTCCTGCCCGGTGGTGCTGGTATGGGGAGGGGAGGACACCGAGATCCCGCCGGAGGTTGCCCGCAGGGCGGTCCGGCTGTTCCCGGACGCCACCCTCAGCGTCGTCCCCCACTGTGGTCACCTCGTCCCGCTGGAGGCACCCGACGCCTTGCGGGAGGCGGTGGTCGACGGGGACGCCCCGGCTCCCGGGGGTGGTGAGTGAGCGGGTCGGAGGCGGCCGGCGCGGCGGCCTGCCTCCTCGCCTGCCTCCCGGCAGGGGCACGTTGGCTGCGGGTGGCGCAACGGGAGCACTACCTCGCCGGTTCGTCCCTGCGCTTCGCGTTCCGTTGGTGGCTCCGGATCCCGGCCAACGCCGTCCTCGCCGTGGCAGGGGTGGCGGGGGCCGGGGCCGCGTTCCGGTGGCCGTTGGCGGCCCTGGCGACCGCGGCGGTGGTCGGCGCCGGCCCGGTCGGGCTCTCGTTGCGCGGGAGGACGTCGCCGCTGGCCTGGACCAGGCGCCTGCGGACGCTGGCGGTGGTGTGGATCGCCGTGGAGCTGGTCGTCGTCGCCGCGGGATTCGTCGCCGGCGGCAGGTGGACCGCCGGGGTCGCCGCGATCGCCGCGTTGGCGGTCCCGCTCGCGGTCGACCTCGCCTGTGCGGTGACCGGGCCGGTCGAACGGAGGCTGTCGTCCCACTTCGTGACCGATGCGGCGGCACGGCTGCGGCGCGTCGACCCGGTGGTGGTCGCCATCACCGGGTCCTACGGGAAGACGTCGACGAAGAACCACGTGCTCCACCTGGTGGGCGGTTCGCGGACGGTGGTGGCCACGCCGGCCAGCTTCAACAACCGGGCGGGGCTGGCCCGGTCGGTCAACGAGCACCTCGCCGACGGGACCGAGGTGTTCGTGGCCGAGATGGGGACCTACGGTCCCGGGGAGATCGCGGAGCTCTGCCGCTGGTGCCCGCCGACCGTCTCGGTGATCACCGCGATCGGTCCCGTGCATCTCGAGCGGTTCGGTTCCGAGGACCGCATCGTGGCGGCCAAGTCGGAGATCATCGGGACGGCGAGGGACATCGTGCTCCAGGTCGACGACCCGCGACTGGCGGCGCTGGCCGGGCGTCTCGCCGCCGCCGGCCGCCACGTCGTCCGGTGCTCGACGTCCGACCCTGCCGCCGACGTGTGCGTGGCGGTGGCGGCCTCCGACGCGCCCCCGGCTCCGGGGGAGGGAGCCCTGCGGGCGACGGTGTCGATCGGCGGCACGGTGGTGGCGGACCGGCTCGTCGTCCCGACCGGCGTGCAGCCCGCCAACCTGGGGTGCGCGATCGGGGTCGCCCGGTCCGTGGGGGTCGAAGTCGGCGCGATCGCCGCCCGGCTGGCCGACCTGCCGTCGGTGGCCCACCGGCTCCAGGCCGTGCCGGCCCCGTCGGGCGCCACCATCCTGGACGACACGTACAACGCCAACCCGGCAGGGGCGGAGGCCGCCCTGGCCGCCCTGGCCGCCCTGGGGGGGCCAGGGCGGCGGGTGGTGGTCACGCCGGGGATGGTCGAGCTCGGCCCCCGTCAGTTCGAGGAGAACCGCCGGTTCGGAGCGGCGTGCGCGGCGACGGCCGACGACCTGGTGGTGGTGGGACGGACGAACCGTCGCGCCCTGGTGGCCGGGGCGACGGCGGGTTCGGACCGCCCGGACGTGCCACGGGTGGTGCGGGTGGCGCACCGCGAGCGGGCGGTTGGATGGGTGCGTTCCCACCTGGGTCCGGGTGACACCGTGCTGTACGAGAACGACCTGCCGGACCACTACCCTTGATCGACCGGACCGGGGACGCGGCGGAGCTCCCCGGTCCGTCCATTCGATCGGAGGAGAACGCCACCGTGTCCACTGTCGCCGTCATCATGGGAGGGCCGTCACCCGAGCACGACGTGAGCGTGCTGACCGGGCTGCAGGCGGCACGCGCCCTGGCCGGGGGGTGGACGGTCCGGGCCCTCTACTGGTCGAAGACGGGGGAGTGGTTCGAGGTGGACCCCGGTCTCGAGGCCGAGGCGTTCCTGGACGGGGTCCCGCGGGCGGCCACGCCGCTCCGCTTCGAGGCGGGACCGGGTGGGGGGTTCAGCACGGTCGGCGGTCGGATGGGCCGGTCACGCGGGATCGAGATCGAGGTCGCGGTCGTCTGCTGTCACGGAGGCCCGGGGGAGAACGGCACCCTGCAGGCCGCGCTCGACCTGGCCGACCTCCGGTATACGGGCCCGCACGCGCCGGGAGCGGCGCTCGGCATGGACAAGCTGGCGTTCGGGGCGGTCGCCGCCGCGGCCGGCCTTGCGACCCTCCCGAGAGTGCTCCTCACCCCCGACGGGGCGGATCCCACGTTCGGGGGGCCCTACATCGTCAAGCCGAGGTACGGCGGGTCCTCGATCGGCATCGACGTGGTCGCCGACCTGGCCACGGCCCGGGCACGCCTCGCCGTCAACCCGCACTTCCGCTCCGGCGCGGTGCTCGAGCCCTACCGCCCCGACCTCGCCGACCTCCAGATCGCCGTGCGGACCTGGCCGTCGCTGCAGCTCTCCGCCGTCGAGCGGCCGTTGCGGAGCCCCGGGTCCGGGGACATCCTCGACTACCGGGACAAGTACGTCGCCGGCGAGGGCATGGCGGGTGCACCCCGGGAGCTTCCGGCCCGGATCCCCGATGGGCTCGAGCGGGACCTCCGGGCCGCCGCGGCCTCGGTCGCCACCATCGCCGACGTGAGGGGCATCGCCCGGATCGACTTCCTGGCCGACGACGAGGGCTTCTTCGTCAACGAGATCAACACGATCCCCGGGTCGCTCGCCCGCTACCTCTGGGTCGACCCGGTGGTCCCCTTCGCGAAGCTCCTGGCCGATCTGCTGGCCGAGGCGGAGGCTCGTCCGACCCATGCCTACACCGCCGCCGGCGCCGATGCGTCCGTGCTGCGCTCCGCCGGGTCGATCGCCGGAAAGCTGGGCTGAGCACGCAGTGCCCCCCCTGCGCCCGATCTACGCCGGCGAGGTGGTGGTGGTCGAGGTCGCCCCGCACTGGCTCGCCATCGCCGGTCCGCTGACGGCAGCGGTCCTGGTGGTCGGCGTCGCGGTGGGACTCGACGTGGGCTTTCCCCGGACGTCCGTGGACCTGCACTGGGTCGAGGCGCTCGCCGCCGCCGTGCCGTTGACCTGGTTCGTGGTCCGGTTCGTCCGCTGGCGGAGGACCAGCCTGGTGATCACCTCGGTGCGGCTCGTCGGACGGTCGGGAGTCGTGACCCGACGGGAGTGGGAGATCCCCCTGGCCGAGATCGAGCGGGTGGACGCCGTGCAGCCGTTCCTCCAGCGCCTGGTCGGTGCCGGATGGATCGAGCTCACCCTCACCGGTGGCCGGGGTGTCCGGATCGTGGAGGACGTGCGCAAGCCGGAGGTGGTGCAGCGGGTGGTCAGTCGGAGGATCCCACCGCCTGCACCGGACCGGCGTCCGGAGTGAGCGCCGACCCGTCGGCCCCGCGGTGGGCCGCGGTGCCGTCCACGCTTCGCACCCGCCACGCCGGCGTGGGGAACGCGGCCAGGTCGATCGCCCCCGGTCGGGCGAGCGCCACCACGCAGCCGCCGAACCCTGCCCCGGTCGATCGGGCGCCGTAGACCCCGTCGAGCGCGGTCAGCCGTTCGACCAGGTCGTCGAGGGTCGGCGTGGAGACCTCGAAGTCGCCCGCGAGGCTGCGGTGGCTCTCGACCATGACCCGTCCCGCCACCTCCGGCTCGTCGGACTCCAGTGCCTCGGCCATCTGCCGTACCCGCTCGCATTCAGTGACCACGTGGCGCGCCCGTCGCTCCAGGAGCGGGTCGCGCAGGCCGGGGATGTCGTCCGCGGCGGCGAGGCCCAGGGGACCGATGACCGCAGCGGCCGCGTCGCATTCGGCCACCCTGGCCGCGTACCGGCCGTCCCGGAGGTCGCGTCGCGTCCCCGAGTCCACGATGACGATCTCGACCTCGGCGGGGAGGGAGACATAGTCGAAGGCCGATCGGGCGAAGTCGATGAGCATCGCGTGCCCTGCCCTGCCTCCGGCGCAGACCAGGGGGTCCATCAGCCCGACCGGCACCCCGGCGAACGTCTCCGCCTGGCGGCACAGCCGGGCGATGGTCAGCGCGGAGCCTCCGATGCCCAGCAGCTCGGCCAACGCGACCATCAGGGCGGCGCTCGAAGACAGTCCGGCGCCGATGGGGAGCGTGGTCTCGATCCGGGCGACCCCCCCGCGCTCCGGGCGGGCCAGGGCGATCATCGCCGCGATCGGCCTCGTCCACGGAGGCTCCATCGAGGTGAGGACAGCGGAGTCGAGCGGGATGTCGCGGCGCAGGCTGACCCCCCGTGGCGCGAGCGTCGAGAAGAACAGCAGCTGGCGGGCCTCCGTCGGAGTGAACTCCACCGTCGTCCCGAGGTCGATGGCCAACGGGAGCGCCAGCCCCTGGTTGTAGTCGGTGTGGTCGCCGATCAGGTTGACCCGTCCGGGACCGGTGACCCGTCTGGCGCTGGCCATCACCCCTCCTCGCCGGTTGCCCTCGTGCCGGTTGCCCTCGTGCCGGTTGCCCTCGTGCCGGTTGCCCTCGGAGCACCGTGGCTCGGGGACAGCCCGGACGTCAAGGCACGACCCGGCCCGCAGATGATGGCACGTTCCCGGCCCGGGGGCGTGGGACCCCCGCCGGGCGAACCCGGCCTCCCGACCTACTCGCCCGCAGGCACGAGGTCGGCGGGCGCGGCACCACCCTCGTCGCCGGACCCGACGGCGCTCTCCCGTCCGCCGGACTCAACGGCGAGCAGGGCGTCGAGCCGCTCCGCCATGGCGGTGATCTCCTCGGCCTCGTAGTAGCTGCGGCTGAGGGTCAGGGAGAGCTGCTCCTGCACCAGCGCAAGGGCCTCTTCTGCGTTTGCCGCGGCGTCGTAGACGGAGAACAGCCGGGCCTGCATGGCCTTGGCGGACACGAACCGGCTGCCGCGCTGGCTGGCTTCTCCGGGGAGCGCCCGGAGCAGGTCACCGGGAGTCGCCTGCCCGGCCCCGCCGTCGCCCGCCGTCTCTGTGGTGCGCTGTGGTTCCATGTCTCGTCGTCCGCCACCTGGAGGTTTGGTGGTGGCGGCACACCTCCTCGCCCGGTACAACGCCGGGAGAGGTGATCCTCTTCCGACCCGCCGCCGCGGAGGTCCCGGCCGACCGGTCTGCACCGGACCGGACCGCCGGGACTTGACCGCCGTGCCGCCGCTCGACCACCATCCGTCCATGCGACTCAAGGTGGTCCACCTCATCCCTCCCCGACCCGAGGTCGTGCTGGCCGCGGTCGCGTCGGTGGCGACGTGAGCGGCCCGCTGACCGATGTCCGGATCGTCGAGCTGGCCGGGATCGGCCCTGCTCCGTTCGCCGGCATGATGCTGGCCGACGCCGGCGCGGACATCGTGCGGATCGACCGCTTCGACCGGGCGACTCACCCCCCGAAGGAGGAGCCCCATGTCGACCTCATGAACCGCGGCCGGCGGTCGGTGGCGGTGGACCTCAAGCACCCGGACGGCGTGGCGCTCGTCCTCCGCCTGGTCGATCGCGCCGACGGACTGATGGAGGGGTTCCGGCCCGGAGTGGCCGAACGGCTCGGGCTGGGGCCCGAGGTCTGCCTCGGACGGAACCCCTCGCTCGCCTACGGGCGCATGACCGGTTGGGGGCAGCACGGCCCGCTGGCCTCCCGCGCCGGTCACGACATCGACTACATCGCCCTGGCGGGCGCGCTGGAGCCGATCGGACGGGCCGGTGAACGCCCGCTGCCTCCGCTCAACCTGGTGGGGGACTTCGGGGGCGGGGGGATGCTGCTCGCCTTCGGCATGGTCGCGGCCATCCTCTCGGCCCGGCATACGGGGAAGGGCCAGGTGGTGGACGCCGCCATGGTCGACGGTGCGGCCGCGTTGACCACGATGGTGTACACGCTGCGCCAGGCTGGGGTCTGGCAGGACGAGCGGGGGACCAACCTGCTCGACACCGGAGCCCACTTCTACGAGGTCTACGAGACGGCGGACGGTGGGTACCTCGGCGTCGGAGCCATCGAGCCGCAGTTCTACGCGGAGCTCGTCGAGCGCATGGGTCTGGGAGACGAAGAGCTTCCCGGTCAGATGGACCGTGGCGCCTGGCCGGCGATGAAGGAGCGGTTCGCGGCCGTGTTCGCCTCCCGGACCCGGGCCGAGTGGGAGGCCATCTTCGACGGGAGCGACGCATGCGTCGCCCCCGTGTTGTCATTCGACGAGGCCAGGTCGCATCCCCACAACGTCGAGCGAGGGACGTTCACCGAGGTGGCCGGGGTGGTGCAGCCGGCACCCGCTCCGCGGTTCGGAGGGACCCCGGGAGCCATCCGGCGTCCACCGCCGAACCCCGGCCAGTACGGGGACGAGGCCCTCGGCGACTGGGGGCTGGACACCGACGAGATCGACGCCCTGCGGCGATCGGGGGCCGTGCGCTGACCAGCGCTCGGGACGGCCCGGTGCGGGCCCGGGTCAGAGGTTGACCACCGGACAGGTGACCGTCCGGGTGATCCCCTCGATGAGCTGGACGCGACTCACCACCATCCGGCCCAGTTCGTCGACGGAGGCGGCTTCGACCCGGACGATCACGTCGTAGGGGCCGGTGACGTCCTCGGCGGTCACCACGCCGGGGATCGCACCGACCGACCGGGCCACCGAGGCGGCCCTGCCGACCTCGGTCTGGATGAGCACGTACGCGTGGACCGGCACTGGAACCTCCCTCGCGGACGGCACCGCCCGCATGCGTCATGCTAACCCCTGGAGGGTTCGGGCCTACCATGCGGTGGTGACCGTCCGGGAGCGTGGAGAGCAGTTCCGGCAACTGGTCCGGACCGCCGTCGCCGACCTCTTCGACCAGCGCCGGCCGTTCGGGAGGCTGGCGCTCACCCAGGTGGTCCTGACCGCCGGCGACACGGTGTTCGCGGTGTCCTTGGCCGGCTCCCTGTTCTTCTCCATCTCGCCCGAGGCGGCCAAGAGCAAGATCGTGCTCTACCTGCTCTTGACCATCGCCCCGTTCGCGGTCGTCGCCCCCGCACTGGGCCCGCTGGTGGACCGGAGCCGGGGAGCGCGCCGCGCGATGGTGGTCACGTCGGCGCTGGGACGCGCCGTCTTGTGCGTCTTCCTCGCCCGGGACATCCACTCGTTGCTGCTGTTCCCCGAGGCGTTCGCGATGCTGGTGCTGTCCAAGGTGTTCCTGATCACCAAGGGAGCGCTGGTGCCGGAGATGGCCGCCCTGGGCATGCTCGACGCCGAGCCGGCCGCGGACCTCCCCGGGGACGGATCGGGGGCGCCCGCCGGCCACCGGGCGGCACCCGACCCGACCCCTCCCTACGGCACGCCCGCGGTGGGCCCCGGCGGCCCCGAGGTCAGTGCGAAGGTGGCTCCCGGGCTGGCGGCGTTGAACGCCCGGCTCGGCCTGCTCGCGTCCCTGTCCGCCTTCGTCGCCGCGGGACCGGCCATCGTCGTGCTGAAGCTGGCGGGTGCGTCCGGAGTGCTGTGGTTGGGCATGGTGGTCTTCCTCGCCGGGGGGGTCGCCGCCGCACGCCTGCCGGTCACCCACGCCGCCCGGCGGTCGGGTCGCCGTGGGGAGCGGCCGGATGGTCGCCCCGCTCCGGGGTCGACGGTGCTGGCCCCGGACGGGAGCACCGACGGGTGGAGCCAGGACGCGCTCGACGTGGCGGCCCTCTCGCCCATCGCCCCCTCCGAGGTGCTGCTGGCCATGCTCCCGATGTCGGTGCTCAAGGCGCTGGTGGGCTTCCTCACCTTTCTGTTCGCGTTCGGGCTCCGGCGCCAGGGGGCTGCCACCTGGTGGTTCGGGCTGCTGCTGGGATCGATCACCGCCGGGGCGCTGGTCGGGGTCCTCCTCGTCGCCCGCATCCGACGCGCCCTGTCCGAGCACCAGATCCTGGTGGGATCGCTCTGGCTGGTGGCCGCGGTGGCGGGCACGGCGATCCTGGTGTCGGGGCGCCTGGTCCAGGTGGTGGTGGCATTCGGCGTCGGCGTGGCCGGCTCGGTCTCCAAGCCGTCGTTCGACGCGCTGATGCAACAGCACGTCGCCGAGGCGAACCAGGGGCGGGCATTCTCCCGGTCCGAGACGCGGTTCCAGCTCGCCTGGGTGCTGGGCAGCTTCTTCCCCGTCGTGCTCACACTGTCGATCGCCACCGGCGACGTGGTCATCCTGGCGGTGGCCGTGGTGGGGGCGCTCGTCACCATGAGCTCGCTCTCCGCGGAGGAGCGGTCGCGTCACACCCGCACGCGACGGTCTGTCAGCGGGCACGGCCGACCCGCACCGGATCACCGGACCGGATAGGTCCCCGTGCGCCCTGACGGGGACCTATCCGGTCGTCACCCGAGTCGTTCTTCGAGCCGGTCCACCTCTGCCGCCAGCCGGGACGGGAGCTTGTCCCCGAAGAGCGAGAAGTGCTCGCGGATGCTCGGGACCTCGGCGCGCCAGTCGTCCAGGTCGACCGCGAGGAGCTTCTCCATGTCGGCGGCGGACACGTCGAGGCCCTCGGTGTCGATCGCACCCGGGGCGGGAAGGAGCCCGATGGGGGTCTCCTCGGCCCGCCCGGTACCGCCCACCCGCTCGAACACCCACTTCAGCACCCGTGCGTTCTCTCCGAACCCGGGCCAGAGCCAGCGGCCGTCCTCATCCTTGCGGAACCAGTTGACATAGAAGATCTTGGGGAGCTTGGCCGGATCGGCCGAATCGCCGATGCTGAGCCAGTGGGCGAAGTAGTCGGCCATGTTGTACCCGCAGAACGGGAGCATGGCGAACGGGTCGCGCCGGAGGTTGCCCACCGCACCGGTGGCCGCGGCCGTCGTCTCCGAGGCCATGATCGACCCGAGGAAGACCCCGTGGCCCCAGTCGCGGGCCTCGAACACCAGGGGGACCACCGAAGCGCGCCGCCCGCCGAAGAGGATGGCGTCGATGGGAACCCCGGCCGGGTCCTCCCACTCCGGTGCGATGGCCGGGTCCTGGGCGGCCGGGACCGTGAAGCGGGCGTTGGGGTGGGCGGCAGGCGTGC
>JAJYYG010000066.1 GCA_021801235.1 Actinomycetes bacterium | reverse complement strand
TGAGACTGCGGGACACGCTGGCGCTCGCCGCCGACGAGGAGCGCCGGGTCCAGGGCGTGCTCCTCGGCGGCTACGGAGGCGGGTGGCTGACCACCGGGGAAGCGCTGGCGATGCCTTATACCGAGGAGGACGCCCGCCGACGCGGCTCCTCGATCGGCGCGGGCGTGGTCGTCCTGCTCCCCGAAGGCGCCTGCCCCCTGGCGGAGATCAGCCGCGTGGTGGCCGAGCTGGACGACGAGGGTGCCGGGCAGTGCGGTCCCTGCGTCAACGGCCTCGCCGCCCTCGCCCGGCTCACCTACCAGCTGGCCTTCGACCCCGCCGCACTCGGGGACGGGCTGGCCAGCGTGCCGATCCTCTGCGACCTCATCGACGGGCGCGGGGCCTGCCGGCATCCCGACGGGGCGACCCGCTTCGTCCGCACCGGTCTGCAGGTCTTCGCCGACCACGCCGAGGCGCACCTCCGCTCCGGCCCCTGCCGGAGCCCGTTCCCGCCGTTCCTGGCGCTCCCGCCCCCGGGCCGCTCCTCGGAGCGGGGAGGTCGGGCCCGATGAGCCGGCGGGTCGTCTCCCTGGTCGTCGACCCGGTCTCGTGCGACGGGCACGGCGTGTGCGCCGAGCTGTTCCCCGAGCGGATCCACCTGGATCCGTGGGGGTTCCCGCTGATCTCCGGCGAGGAGATCCCCCGTCACCTGCTGGACCATGCCCACCGCGCCGTCGAGAGCTGCCCCCGGTTGGCCCTCCTGCTGTCGGAGCGCCGGATCGCGGGCTGACCGGGACGGGTTCGCGGACCGTCCGAAATGGCGTTCGGACCCGGCCGGGCCGGTCAGGTCCGCCGCGTGCGGACGTAGGCTGTCGCGGTGCGACGACCCCTGTGCCGATGGTCCATCCGCTTGGCGGCCGCAGCTGCGGTCGCCGTCCTCTTGGGTCGTGCCCTGCGGGCGGCGCGCACCAGGCACGGATCGGGACCGACCGTGGGGATTGGGGGAGACACCTGGCCCCCGGTTCCGCTCAACCCCGCCCGGCGCCGCTGACCGACCGGTACCCCCGACCGGCCGGCTGAACGGGCGTCAGGTCTCGACCGTGTGCACGTCGCTGATCCCCGCCGATCCCCGCAGCCGTTCGAGGGCGTCCTCGGGCACCAGCCGGTCGGTGGAGAGGACCATCAACGCGGTGTTCGACGAGGCCGACGGACCGACCGCCATCGAGGAGATCGACACCCCCGCGTCGCCGAGGATGGTCCCCACCGCCCCGATCATCCCCGCCCGGTCGTCGTTGCGCACGACCACCATGTGCGGCGCCGGCGGCACCTCCACCGTGTGGTCGTCCACCATCACCAACCGGGGCTCGGTGCGCGGGCCGGTGAGGGTGCCCGCCACCGCGTGGTCACCGCCGCGCACCGTGATCAGGTTGACGTAGTCGTGGGCGGTGGCCGTCGAGGTCTCGCGCACCTCCAGGCCCCGCTCCGCCGCCAGCTGGGGAGCGTTCACGTAGGAGACCGGCTCGGTGGTCCCGGCGGCGAACACGCCCTTCAGCACCGAGAGCGTGAGGATCCCCGTCCCGGCTCCGGCGAGGCCTCCCTGGTACTCGATGTCGACCACGTCGGGGAGGCCGTCGTTGAGGCACGAGAAGATGCGACCGAGCTGCTCGGCCAGACCCATGAAGGGGCGGACGGTCTCGGAGACGTCGCCGGCGGCGACGTTGACCGCGAAGGGGACGAAGTCGCCGGCCAGCGCCAGGATCACCTGCTCGGCGATGGTCACTCCCGCTTTGTCCTGGGCCTCGGCCGTCGACGCACCCAGGTGCGGCGACACGACGACCGAGGGGAGCTCGAACAGCGGCGACTCGGTGGTCGGCTCCTTGGCGAAGACGTCGAGCCCCGCTCCCTGGACGCGTCCCGAGCGGATGGCGTCGGCGAGGGCCTCCTCGTCCACGATCCCCCCCCGGGCGGTGTTGATCAGCCGGAGGCCGGGCTTGGCCTTGGCCAGGAGCTCGGCGCCGACCAGCCCCAGGGTCTCGGCATTCTTCGGGAGGTGGATGGTGACGAAGTCGGAGCTCCCCATGAGCTCGTCGAGACCCATGAGCTCGACGCCCATGTGCTTCGCCCGATCGGAGGAGACGAACGGGTCGTAGGCGACCAGGCGCATCCCGAAGGCGAGCGCCCGCTGGGCGACCAGCGCGCCGACCCGGCCCAGGCCGATGACCCCGAGGGTCTTGCCGTAGAGCTCCACCCCCTCCCACTTGGAGCGCTCCCACTTCCCCGCCACCAGGGCGGCGTGCGCCTGCGGGACGTTGCGGGCCTGGGCGAGCAGGAGAGCCATCGCCTGCTCGGCGGCCGAGAGGATGTTCGACTGGGGCGCGTTGACCACCATCACCCCCCGCTCGGTGGCGGCGGGAACATCGACGTTGTCGAGGCCGATCCCGGCCCGGCCCACCACCACGAGATCGGCACCTGCCGCCAGTACCTCGGCGGTGACCGTGGTGGCGGAGCGGATGACCAACGCCTGGGCGCCCTGGACGGCGGTGAGCAGCTCCTCGGGCGAGAGGCCGAGCTGGACGTCCACCTCGTGGCCGGCAGCGGCCATCAGATCGAGGCCCGTCTGGGCCAACTTCTCGGTGACGAGCACCCTACCCATGGTGTTCCTTTCGTTCGGATCCTTCGGTGGTTCGTGCGGTGGTTCGTGCGGCGGCGACCGGGACATCCGCCAGGTGTCCGCTCCCGGCGGGCGGCCGCGACACGCGCCGGGCGGCGCCGCGGACAGGCAGCAGCACCCGACTCACGATCGCTCGCCGAACAGCGCCGCCAGTCGCGAGACCCCTTCGACCAGATCGTCGTCGCCGAGCGCGTAGGACATGCGGAAGTAGCCGGGAGCACCGAACGCCTCACCCGGGACCACCGCCACCTTGGCCTCCTCGATCGCCAGCTCGGCCAGTTCGGCGCTGGAGGTCGGCCGCCGGCCGCGGAGCTCTCGGCCGAGCAGTCCCCGGACGGAGGGGAACGCGTAGAAGGCGCCCTCGGGCTCCAGGCAGGTCACGCCGTCGATCCCGTTCAGCATCCGGTGGATGGTGCGGCGACGGCGGTCGAACGCGGTCCGCATCTCCCCCACCGCGTCGAGGTCGCCCGAGACGGCGGCCAGGGCCGCCCGCTGGCTCACGTTGGCCACGTTGGACGTCTCGTGGGACTGGAGGTTGGTGGCGGCGGTGACGACATCGGCGGGGCCGATCATCCACCCGACCCGCCATCCGGTCATCGCGTACGTCTTGGCCACGCCGTTGACCACGACGCACCGGTCGACCAGCTCGGGGACCACCACCGGCATCGAGTGGTGCTCGACGGCCCCGTAGACGAGGTGCTCGTAGATCTCGTCGGTGACGACCCAGAGCCCGTGCTCGAGCGCCCAGCGGCCGATGGCCTCGATCTCCGCCCGTGGGTACACCGCGCCCGTGGGGTTGGACGGCGACACGAAGAGCAGGATCTTGGTGCGTGCCGTGCGGGCCGACTCCAGGTCCTCGACGGTCACCCGGAAGCCGGTGGACTCGTCGCTCGCCACCGCCACCGGGACACCCCCGGCCAGGGCGATCGCCTCGGGGTAGGTCGTCCAGTAGGGGGCCGGGACCAGCACCTCGTCTCCCGGGTCGCACAGGGTGGCGAAGGCGTTGGCGATCGCCTGCTTCCCGCCGTTGGTGACCAGCACCTGGCCAGACGTCACCTCCAGGCCGGAGTCACGCCGGGTCTTCTCCACCACC
Source organism: Actinomycetes bacterium (assembly GCA_021801235.1). Lineage (GTDB taxonomy): Bacteria > Actinomycetota > Acidimicrobiia > Acidimicrobiales > RAAP-2 > DASZIT01. The sequence goes on along the minus strand of JAJYYG010000066.1, from coordinate 6,804 downwards.
GCCTGGCGGAGCTCGGGAAGCCCACCGGTGGGCGAGTACTTGTGGTTGCGCGGGTCGCGGCAGGCGACGACGGCGGCCTCCACGATGTGGGCGGGGGTGGGGAAGTCAGGCTCCCCGGCGCCGAACCCGATGACGCTCTCGCCCGCCGCCTGCAGCGCTTTGGCCTTGGCGTCGACCGCCAGCGTGGCCGACGGCGAGACGGCGCCGACACGTGCCGAGATGCGGGTTTCGGTCGAGGGGGCCATGGGTGCCATGATTCCATACGTGACCGAGACTCCTGACATCCGCATCCCCGCCAACCTCCTCCCGGGCGACGGCCGCTTCGGCTCGGGGCCCTCCAAGGTCCGACCGGAGGCCGTCGCCGCTCTGGCGGAGGCCTCGGGCCGCTACCTGGGCACGAGCCACCGCCAGAAGACCGTCAAGTCGGTGGTCGGGAGCGTGCGGGAAGGCCTGGCGGCTCTGTTCTCGCTCCCGGAGGGCTACGAGGTCGTCCTCGGCAACGGCGGGACCACGTGTTTCTGGGATGCGGCCACCTTCGGCCTCATCGAGTCGAAGAGCCAGCACCTGAGCTTCGGCGAGTTCTCCTCCAAGTTCGCGTCCGCGGCCGCAACCGCCCCCCACCTCGGCGCTCCCGAGGTCATCGCGTCCGAGGTGGGTACCCATCCCGACGCCGTGACGAGGGACGACGTCGACCTCTACGCGCTCACCCACAACGAGACCTCGACCGGCGTGATGATGGAGATCGTCCGGCCGGCCGGGGCGGCGTCCCCCGACGAGGGTGGCGGACTGGTGGCGGTGGACGCCACCTCGGGAGCGGGGGGGCTGCGGGTCGACCCGACCCAGTTCGACGTCTACTACTTCGCTCCGCAGAAGTGCTTCGGCTCCGACGGCGGGCTGTGGCTCGCCCTGGTGTCCCCCGCAGCGGTCGGGCGCATCGCCCGTATCCACGACTCGGGTCGGTGGACGCCTGCGTCGATGGACCTGGCCATCGCCCTCGACAACTCCCGGCTCGACCAGACCTACAACACCCCGGCACTGGCCACCCTGTTCCTGATGGACGACCAGGTCCGCTGGTTCAACGAGAACGGCGGGCTCGAGTTCTCCGCCGGCCGGTGCGACCGGTCCGCCGAGACCCTCTACGCGTGGGCCGACGCATCCGACTTCGCCACCCCCTTCGTCTCCCGCGAAGCGGACCGCAGCCACGTGGTGGCGACCGTCGACCTCGACGACGCGATCGACGCGGCCACCGTGGCGGCGGTGCTGCGGGCCAACGGCATCGTCGACACCGAGCCCTACCGGAAGCTCGGCCGCAACCAGCTCCGCATCGCCATGTTCCCGGCGATCGATCCCGAGGACATCGCCGCGTTGTGCGCCTGCGTCAACCATGTGGTGGGGGCACTGGCCGGCTGAACCGGCCGCCGGCACCACCGGCACCGCCGCCGCGGTCAGGCCTGCGCCTGCGCCCCGGTGTAGGTACGGGCCTGGTCGCGCACCAGGTTGACCAGGTTGCCGAGGGCGAGGTTGACGTCGTAGAGGTGCAGGCCCCAGGTCGGACCCAGGACCTGGCCCACCACCGACCGGGTGTCCCCGGGGACGGCGGTGGTGTCGACCTGGAGCCAACTGGCACCGCCCTCGTCCCTGCAGCGGGCGGTGTACCGGTCGGGCTCGGTCACCCACGGGGTGGGGGCCGCCGGTGCGGTCCCTTCCACCAGGCCCAGCGGGCCGGGGAACGGAGCGGTGGGGAACCAGGGCTGCAGGGGGCCCGGTCGGGTCGGATCGGACAACGACGCCGGATTGACGCACAGCACCTGGAGGTCCGAGGCGGGGGCGTGGCCGTCCCCGCCTCCCGACAGCGCGCTGACCCCGCTGCCGGCCCGTCCGAACAGACTGCCGGCCGGAGGCGGGCGGTCGAAGCTCGAGTAGGCGACCACGCAACCGACCTCGACGGCCGAGTCGCACGACGGGATGTGGGCGAAGCTCCCGCCCACCCGACGGCCGACCGGCACCGTCACGTTGCCGCCCAGGATGACCGCGGACACCAGTAGGCGGCGCTCGGCCGGGTTGGGGTCCACCTCGGACGACAGCAGGCGGATCAGCATCGACGCCCCCTGCGAGTGGCCGATGAACACCACGCCACGACCGTGGTTGTCGTGGGCCAGGTAGTACCTCCAGGCGTCGAGCACGTCCCCGTAGGCCTCGGTGATCGACGGCGGAGGAGCGGTGTGCGCACCGTCGATGGCGGCCAGGGTGAGCTGGCGGTACATCGGGGCGTAGACCCGGCAGTCGGCCGAGAACGGCGACGCCTGGGCCCGGGCGATCGCCGTCTCCTCCGGCTGGACCGTGCGATCCGCGTTGCCGGTGGGCTCGGTGCTCACCGTCGGGTAGACGTAGAAGCAGTCGATGGGGGGATCGGAGGCGGGCCGGGGGTGCACCACCGTCGGGGTGCCGTGTGCCGGCAGCACCGTGGCGGTGAGATCGGCGGTGCACGGGTCGTGGGCCATACCCGGACGGCACAGCCAGACCGGGCGGGGGATGCCGGTGGCCGCCGCCACGAACTGGCGTGGCGTGGCCGCCGGATCCGATGAGGACGACGCCGGAGCGCCCGATCCGCAGGCGGCCAGCAGGGCGGCCGCGGCGACGAGGACGGGCACGCCACGCCGGCCCGCCGACCGCGTCCGGTCGGGAGCCGGGAGCCGCGACCGGCACCCGGCCGCCGACCGGCCGGGTCTCACCCGCCCGAGATGTCCTGGATCTTCTGCTTGCCGGCGGTGACGAACGGCATCATCGCCCGCAGCTCCGCCCCGACCGCTTCGATCGGATGGTCGAGGCCCGCCTGCCGGAGCGCCTTGTAGCGCGGCCGCCCCTTGGCGTTCTCCTCGACCCACTCGGCGGCGAAGGTGCCGTCCTGGATCTCCCCGAGGATGCGACCCATCTCCTCCCGCACCGCCTGGTTGATCACCCGGGGACCGCGCGTGAGGTCCCCGTACTCGGCGGTGTCCGAGATGGAGAAGCGCATGCCGCTGATCCCCTGCTCGTACATCAGGTCGACGATCAGCTTCAGCTCGTGCAGGCACTCGAAGTACGCGGACTCCGGTTGGTACCCGGCGCCGACCAGCGTCTCGTAGCCGGCCTGGACGAGCGCGGTCAACCCGCCGCAGAGGACGACCTGCTCGCCGAACAGGTCCGTCTCGGTCTCCTCGGCGAAGGTGGTGTCGAGGACTCCGGCCCGGGTGGCCCCGATGGCGTGGGCGTAGGACAGCGCCAGCGCATGGGCGGTCCCGGATGGATCGGCCGCCACCGCCACCAGGGAAGGGACGCCCCCGCCCTCGGTGTAGGTGCGGCGGACCAGGTGGCCGGGCCCTTTCGGGGCCACCATCGCCACGTCCACGTCGTCCGGCGGGTCGATCAGGTCGAACCGGATGTTGAACCCGTGCGCGAACAGGAGCACGTCGCCCGCCTTCAGGTGCGGGGCGATCTCCGAGCGGTACACCGCCGCCTGCTCGGTGTCCGGCAGCAGGATCATGATCACGTCGGCTTCGGCGGAGGCCTCGGCCACCGTGAGCACGCGCAGGCCGGCCTCTTCCGCCTTGGCGCGCGACGACGAGCCCTCGCGCAACCCGACGCGGACGTCGACCCCGGACTCGGACAGGTTGAGGGCGTGGGCGTGCCCTTGGGAGCCGTAGCCGATCACCGCCACCGTTCGGGTGCCGATCAGGCCCGGATCGGCGTCCTTCTCGTAGTACAGCGTGGCCATGGGGTTCAACCTGCCTTCTCTGGACGGTGGGCGGGGCCGGTCACGCCGGCTCCGGCACGGGGACGTTGGTCTGACCGGTCGAGCATAGGCAATGCCACCCGACCGGTCCGCTGCAGCTCGACGATCCCGTACCCGCGGATGAGATCCTCGAAGTCGTCGAGCTTGGTCGGGGCGCCCGCCAGCATGACCGTGAGCCGGTCGGGGCCGACGTCGATGATCTTCCCCTCGAAGACCCCGACCAGCTGGATGATCTGCCCACGCGTGTCGGGCGCCGCCTCCAGCGTGGCGAGCAGCAGCTCGCGCACCCTGGCCGCGGCGGGCGCCAGCTCGGTGATGGACACCACGGGGATCAGCTTGTCGAGCTGCTTGACGATCTGGTCGAGGGGGGCCGACTCGACGTCGACCACGATGGTGATGCGGCTGAACCGCTCGTCGTCGGACGGTGCCACGGCCAGGCTGAAGATGTTGTAGCCGCGCCGGGAGAAGAGCCCGGCCACGCGGGCCAGCACGCCCGCCTTGTTCTCGACGAGCACGGTCAGGGTGTGGTGGCGCCGGTCCGTTCCGTAGGGGGACATCAACGCCCCTCCCCGACCAGCGAGGGGTCGACCACGATGTCGTCGTTGGACATCCCGGCCGCGACCATCGGGAACACCTTCTCCGAGGCGTCGGTGCGGAAGTCGATGACCACCGGCCGGTCGTCGACCGCGTTCGCCTTGTCGATGGCGGGGCCGACCTCCTCGGGGGACTCGACCCGGATGCCCACGCAGCCCATCGCCTCCGCCCAGCCGACATAGTCGGGGAGGTCGGGCGAAAGGTAGACCTCGGAGTACCGCTCCTCGTAGAACATCTCCTGCCACTGGCGGACCATGCCCAGGTAGGCGTTGTTGAGGATGGCGATCTTCACCGGGACGCGCTCGGAGCTGGCGGTCACCAGCTCCTGGGCCGTCATCTGGAAGCACCCGTCACCGTCGACCGCCCAGACCGTCCGGTCGGGGCGCCCCACCTTGGCTCCGATGGCGGCGGGCACCGCGAAGCCCATCGTGCCGAGACCCCCCGAGTTCACCCAGGTGTAGGGGTGATCGAACCGCCACCACTGGGAGGCGAACATCTGGTGCTGGCCGACCCCCGACGCCACGATGGTGTCGTCGGGGGTCGCGTCGCGCAGGGTCTCGAGCACCATCTGCGGCTTGAGCCCACCGGCGGTGTCGGCCGGGTCGTAGACGAGCGGGTACCGCTCCTGCCACCGGCTCAACGTCGCGCGCCAGGGGACGAGCCGGCTGCGGGGGAAGGCGGCAGCCTCCGAGCCCGGCAGCGACGCACCCCCCTCCGACGCGTCGGCCGGCGATCCCCCGGGCGCGCTGCGCGTCTGCGCCGACGCCGGCAGCCCCGCCGCGTCGAGGGCGGCGAGGAGCTGGTCGACGACGATCCGGGCGTCGCCCACGATCGCCACGTCCGCATGGCGCACCTTGTGGTGCTCCGCCGGGTCGATGTCGACGTGGACCACCTTGGCCCCGGGGGCGAAGGCGTCGATCTTGCCGGTCACCCGGTCGTCGAAGCGGCTTCCCAGGGCGATCAGCAGGTCCGCCTTCTGCATGGCGGTGACCGCGGTGTAGTTGCCGTGCATGCCGGGCATGCCCAGGCAGAGCGGGTGGGAGTCGGGAAAGCACCCTCGTGCCATCAAGGTGGTGACCACCGGGATCCCGGTCCGCTCGGCGAGCTCCCGGAGCCCCTCGGCGGCCCGTGCCTTGAGGACCCCCCCGCCCGCATAGATCACCGGTCGCTCCGCCTCGAGGATCAGCGAGGCCGCCCGGCGCACCAGCTCCGGGTCGCCGACCGTCACCGGGTGGTAGCCGGGGAGGTCGAGGTCGTCCGGCTCGGGCCAGTACCAGTCCATCCTCGCCTGGGCCACGTCCTTCGGGACGTCGATCAGCACCGGCCCGGGCCGGCCGGTGGTGGCGACGTGGAAGGCCTCGGCCACCACCCTCGGGATGTCCGACGGATCGGTGACCAGCCAATTGTGCTTGGTGATCCCCATGGTGATCCCGGTGATGTCGCTCTCTTGGAAAGCGTCCGACCCGATGGCGGTGGTGGCGACCTGGCCGGTGACCACCACCAGGGGGATGGAGTCCATGTACGCGTCGGCGAGGGGCGTCACGATGTTGGTCGCACCGGGCCCGCTGGTCACCATGGCCACCCCGGGCCGGCCGGTGACGTGCGCGTAGCCTTCCGCCATGTGGCCCGCCCCCTGTTCGTGGCGGACCAGGATGTGGCGGATGGAGGAGTCGATGATCGGGTCGTAGACCGGGAGGATGGCGCCGCCCGGCAGGCCGAACATCACCTCCACCCGCTGCATCTCCAAGCTCTTGATCAGCGCCTGTGCTCCTGTCAGTTCCATCGGGTGCTCCCTTGGTGCCTGGTCGTCGGTGGACGGTTGTCGGTGGACGGTCGCCCGCTGCGGTGCGGACATCTGGCGGTCTCCCGGGCCGTCCGTCCCGGGGAACGAAAACGACCTCCCGTCGGGGAGGTCGCAAGCGCACACGGGTTTGGTCGCGCGCGCTACCGGACGGGTACTACCTCGACATCGGCGAAACGCACGTCCGAACGCATCGCGGACAGTCTTCCACGCCGCGACCGTCGTCGGCAAGTGTCGTGCCGGAGCCGGGACAACCGGCGGGGCGACACGGTCGGGACAACCGGATGACGTACGGTGTCAGGACGGCGCCGACGCAGGTAAAGAAGACCGCCCGGTGCCGGCCAGGCAAGCGCGAAGACGAGCGGACGCAGACGAGCGCGCGAAGACGAGCGGACGCAGACGACGGTGAGGAGTGGGGCATGAGGACACGTGTGCTGGAACGCGATGGTCGGTCGACCCGCAGGCGGCCGGGGGCCGGACGGGGCCCGGCCCGACCGGCGGCGCTCGTCGGTGCCGCCGCCCTGGCGCTGTCCGCCCTGGCACTCTCCGGCCTGCCCGCCCAGGCGGCCACCACGTCGGCGTCCGCGTCCGGACGGGTCACGGCACCCGCCTACCAGCTCACCCTCGGCGACTCGAT
>JAJYYG010000006.1 GCA_021801235.1 Actinomycetes bacterium | reverse complement strand
GGTCGCCAGCCGCCGTCGCGAGGAACGCCTCGACCGACGTGACGAACGACTCGTAGGGATGCTGCACGAGGACGTCGCCCGCGGCGATGACGTCGAAGAAGCTCCGGTCGGTCGGGCCGGCCGGGCCGCGCACCGCCGGGGGCACCGTGGACGGACGCCCGGGGACGGGGCCGGACGCGGCCACGTCGGGCGGGGGAGCGGGAGTGCCGCCGGGAAGGACGGTCGGGGTCACCGGGGTCCAGGCGGGTGCGGCCAGATCGGGGCGGTCGAGATCCTCGAGCGAACCCAGGGAGCGGAGGTCGAGGGGCGTGTCCACCAGGAAGACGCCGTGCTCCGGCACATCGACTTCGGCCACCAGCATGTCGAGCAGGTCGTGGCTCATGTCCGACCCCGCCTCGAGCCGCACCGCCTGGCCGAACCGTCGGCGCTGGAGCTCGAGCTCCACCGCTGCCAGCAGGTCGTCGGCGTCGTCCCGTTCGACGGAGAGGTCCGCGTTCCGGGTGACACGGAACACATGGCACTCCGAGACGGTCATCGCGGGGAAGAGGGCGCCCAGGTGGGCGATGACGATCTGCTCGACCGGTACGAACCGCTCCCTCCCCGCCACCCGGACGAACCGCGGCAACAGCGGCGGGACCTTGACCCGTGCGATGCGACTGGTCCCCGTCTGCGGGTCCACCACCCGGAGCACCAGATTGAGCGAGAGGTTCGAGATGTAGGGGAACGGGTGCCCCGGGTCGACGGCGAGCGGGGTCAGGATCGGGAAGATCGTCCGGTCGAAGACCTCGGCGAGCGCGGCGGTCTCCTCCGCGTCCAACTGGTGCCAGTCCACCAGCTCCACCCCGGCGGCCGCCAGGTCCACCAGGACGGAGCCGGAGACGATCTCGCCGTGCCGGGCCACCAGGGCCGCCACCCGGCGGTTGATCGCCTCGAGCTGCTCGGCCGGCCGCATGCCGTCGGCCGAGCGGGAGACGACCTCCGCCGCCACCTGGTCCTCCAACCCCGCCACCCGCACCTGGAAGAACTCGTCGAGGCTCTCACCGAAGAGGCCGACGAACCGTGCCCGCTCCAGCAGCGGCAGTCCCGCATCACCCGCGAGGTCGAGGAGACGGTCGCAGAAGTCGAGGAACGAGAGCTCCCGGTTGGTGGAGCGGCCGATCGCCCGGTCCGCCGGCGTCACCGGCGCGGGTCCGGGCGGGGCGGGCGTCGTCACCGTGGCGCCCCCGGCCTCATCGCTCCCCGATCGTACTCCGACGCGGTCGACCTGCCGCCCCCGGACCGCACGCCGGCACCGGTAGGCTCCTCCCGTGCCGGTGATGACGCTCCGTACCCCACCGTCACTGCGCCGGGTCCGCGGGGTCAAGGCACGTCGGCGGACCGAGCTCGGCCTGTTGGTGCTCGCCTCCTTGATCATCATGGCTGCGTACGTCCTGATGACGCTCGGGGTCACCCAGAACCTCCCCACGGACGCCGTCCCGCTGCTGGTGAGCCTGCTGTTGCTCGGTGCCGTCGCCCACATCGGCAACCGGGTGTTCGCTCCCGACGCCAGCGCGGTGGTGCTGCCGATCGCCTTCCTGCTCAACGGGATCGGCTACGTGATGATCGTCCGCATCGACCAGGAGAAGAACACCCACTACGCGCCACTGCAGCTCGCGTGGACCGCGGTGGGGATCGCCGTCTACGTCCTCACGCTCGTGCTGGTCCGCCGGTCCCGCGACCTGGACCGCTACCGGTACCTCCTGCTCGTCGGGGGGATCGGCCTGCTGCTCGCTCCGCTCGTCCCCCACATCGGCCTGAACATCAACGGCGCGCGCCTGTGGATCCACTTCGGATCGCTCGAGTTCCAGCCGGTTGAGCTGTCCAAGCTCATGCTCTGCATCTTCTTCGCGTCCTACTTCGCCGAGAAGCGCGAGCTGCTGACCATCCCGACCGCCCGTTTCGGGAACCGCCTCGTCCTCGACCCACGGCCGCTGATCCCCATCACCCTCGCCTGGGTGTTCGCCATCGGGGTCATGAGCCTCGAGCACGACATCGGCTTCTCCGCCCTGCTCTTCACCCTGTTCATCGGGATGCTCTGGGTGACCACGGGACGGACCGGCTACCTGGTCCTCGGGATCGCGTTGTTCGCAGTGGGCGCCTACATCTCGAGCCGGTACTTCGCCCAGACCCACATCCGGGTGGAGACCTGGTTGGACCCGTGGAAGATCATCCCCCCCAACGACCCCGGCTACCAGCTCCGCCAGGCCTGGTACTCGCTCGGTGCCGGAGGGATCGGGGGCACCGGGCTGGGGCTCGGCTCCCCCGGGCTGATCCCCAACGTCCAGACCGACTTCATCTTCGCCGCGGTCGGCGAGGAGATGGGCCTGCTCGGGTCCACCATGATCGTCGTGGCGTTCCTCCTGCTGGTCGGGACGGGGCTGCGCATCGCCCAGGCGGCCAAGTCCGAGTTCGCCAAGCTCACCGCCACCGGGCTCACCATCATCATCGGGTTCCAGGCGTTCTTCATCATCGGCGGGATCGTCCGCCTGGTGCCGTTGACGGGGATCACCTTGCCCTTCGTGTCCTACGGAGGATCGGCGCTGATCGCCAACTACATCCTCATCGCGCTGCTGGTGCGGGTCTCCGACGAAGGAGGGGCCGCCGCCGACTCCAGTGAACAGGAGGCCCACGACCAGGGCCTCGAACGTCGCCGGGCGCTCATCGCGGGACCGACCTCGGTCCGGACCGCCCCCTGATCCCTCCGGCCGGACGGGCGCCTGCTCAGGACGGCCCTGCTCAGGACGGCCCGGTGGGAGGTGCCACGTCCCCGGGCTCCTCGAACAGGCGGTCGTCGACCAGGACCGGCACCGGCACCGGCTGCCGCAGGGCGACGGCGAGCGCGTCCGAGGGACGGCACGACAGCACCGTCCGCCCCGTCCGGCCCCGGAGGTCGAGCTCGGCGAAGTAGGTGGCCCCCTGGCGGCCGACCAGCCGGACCGCCACCACGTCGATGTCGAACCCCGCCAGGACGCCGGTGAACAGCTCGTGGGTCAGCGGTCTGGGCGTCGGGAGCCGCCGGAGCGCATGCGACAGGGCCACCCCGTCGGGCAGGCCGACCGAGAAGGAGAGCTGACGGCGGGGCGGCTCGGTCTCCCGGAGCACGACGGTGGGGAACTGGCTGGGGAGGTCGACGGTCACCGAGGCGACCAGCGCCATCCGGAGGGAGCGCTCCGGACCCCCCACCGTGCGTCCGTCCACCTGGTAGACCGGTTCCGGTTCGTCGGCAGGCCGGTCGGCCGAGTCCTCGGCGGCGGTCGGGGGTGCCTGTCCGACCACACCGGCCGGTTCGTCGGCCGGCGGCCCGGTCACCGTGCGGACCTGTGGTGGACGGCGAGGACCACGCCCATCGCCGCGAAGAACACGATGGCGGCGGAGCCCCCGTAGGAGAGGAACGGCAGGGGGATGCCGGCCACCGGCATGATCCCGAGGTTCATGCCCACGTTCTCGAAGACGGAGAACACGAGGAGGGCGAAGATCCCCGAGCACAGCAGGCGTCCGAACGTGTCCCGCGCCGTCTGTGCCACCCGCAGCACCCGCCACGCCAGGATGCCGTAGACCACTAGCAGGAGGCTCGAGCCGACGAACCCGACCTGCTCCCCGACCGCGGAGAAGATGAAGTCGGTCTGCTGGAAGGGCACGTAAGAGAGGTTGGTCTGCGCCCCCTTGAAGAGCCCGGTTCCGAACATCCCGCCGGCGCCGATGGCGTTCTTCGCCTGGGTCACGTTGTAGGTGAGGGACTGCGGGGCGCTGTTGGGGTTGATGAAGCTGGTCAACCGCTCGATCTGGTACTTCTGCAGGAGTCCGGCCTCCAGTGCCCCGACGATGACGACGGTCGCGCCGAACAGGAGGAGGAGGAGGTAGCGACCGGGCATGCCCGCCACCGCCAGCATGACCACCAGGATGACGCTCAGCACGATGCCCGTCCCGAGGTCCGGTTGCTTGATGATCAGCAGGATCGGCACACCCGCCAACAGCACGAGCCGCACCATGTCCCGCAGGTCGAGACCGTCCGGCCGCCGGGAGCAGTAGGTGGCGATGGCGATGATCACGGTGAGGGTCGCGAACTCCGAAGGCTGCAGCTCGAGCGGTCCGAGCGGGTACCACCGCTGCGAGCCGTAGGAGCTCGATCCGACCACGAAGACACCGACCAGGGCGAACAGGGTCCCGACGTACAGGACCGTGCTCACCTCTTCGAGCCGGCGGTAGTCGAAGGCGGCCACCGCCGCCATCACCGCCACGCCCAACAGGACGAAGAGCGACTGGCGCTCAAGGTAGTAGTGGGGGTTCTGGCCGGCGAGGGCGAGCTTGGCGCGTGTGGCCGAGTAGATCATCACCACGCCGGCAGCGGCGAGGATCAGGGTCGCCCCGACGAGGACCAGGTCGAGACGACCGGCGACCTGGCGGTGGCGGGCAGGCGCGTGGGCGGGGGCGTAGGTCACAGGAGCTCCGGTGCCACAGGCTACCCCGGGGGCGGGGGAAAGACCGCTCGCCGCATCGCAGCCACCGGGGCCGGCCGGCCCGTCCAGCGCTCGATCTGCAGCGCCGCCTGGTGCACCAGCATTCCGAGCCCGTTCATCCCCGTCGCACCGGTCCGGCGGGCCTCCTCGAGCCAGGGGGTGGACACCGGGTGGTACACCAGGTCGACGGCCAACTGCCCGGCGCCCGGCATCGGGAGCCCGGCCATGCCGTCACCGCCGTGCCCCACGCCGGCCCCATCGCCGCCGCCGTGCCCCACGCCGGCCATGCCCACCGGCGTGGCGTTCACCACCAGCGCGCACGCCCGGACGTCCTCTCGGGTCCCGACCCTTCCGACCGGCCCGGCCACGGACGCCGCCACTTCGGCCCGGTCTCGGGAGCGGTTCACCACGACCACTTCCGAGGCGCCGGCGTCGGCGAGCCCGGCGATCACGGCGCGGGCCGCGCCCCCGGCCCCGATCACCAGGCAGGCGCGCCCGCGGGGGTCGAACCCGGCCTCGTTCCGCAGGGAGGCCACGAACCCGGCGCCGTCCGTGTTGTCCCCCTCCAACACGCCGCCGTCGTTGGACACGCAGTTCACCGCCCCCACCCGGAGCGCCGCCGGGGTCAGCCGGTCGACCAGGGCCACCACCGTCTCCTTGTGCGGCATCGTCACCGACAGGCCACGGATCCCGAGCGCCCGGATCCCGACGAGGGCGGCGGGACCCGATCCGGACGCCACCGCGAACCCGACGGAGACCCAGTCGAGCCCCATCGCCCCGAAGGCGCTGTTGTGCAGGCGCGGGGACAACGAGTGCGCCACCGGGTCGCCGATCACACCGACGACGGTGGTGGCACCGGAAACGGCAGCGGTCCCGGGCACCTCCGGTTGCCGGTCCCCTCGCCGGGCCCCGCGATCGAGCGGGACGTCGTCCCTCCGTGCCACCGCGCCGCGCCTAGGGGAGCCCGCGCCGGGAGGCGAGGGCCTCGTTCGCCAGCTGTTGGGCGAACGTGGTCGAGAACGCTTCGGTCCCGTCGGGCTGCACCACCACGAAGTAGAGCCACGACCCCGGCGGCGGGTCGAGGGTGGCGGCCAGGGCCGCGGTCGAAGGGAAACAGATCGGGGTCGGGGTCAACCCCTTGTTCAGATAGGTGTTGTAGGGGGTCTGCAGCTGCAGGTCCTTGCTGGTCACCGTTCCACCGTCGCGCCCCTCCGCGTACAGCACGGTCGAGTCCATCTGGAGCGGGATACCCTGGGACAACCGGTTGAGGATCACCCGGGCCACCGGACCCAGGTTCTTCTGGATCACCCCTTCCTTCTCCACGATGGACGCCATGGTGATGGCCTGGTATGGGGTGAGGCCGATGGCCGCTGCGCCGGTGGTCAGGCCGAGGGCGTTGGCCTGGGAGTCGAACCGGTCGACCATCTGGGTGAGCAGCTGGGTGCCCGTCTCCCCCGGGAGCACCTGGTAGCTCCCGGTGCCGAGGAGCCCGTCGAGACTGGTCACCCCGGGAGGTTGCCAGGGCGACCGGACCGCACCGCTGGTGGCGAGCCGCTCGAAGGCCACCGGGTCCTCCCCCGGGAACTGCCCCAGACGGGTGGCCACCTCGGCGACGGTGAACCCGGGCGGAACCTGCAGCTCGAACACGTTCGGCCCACCGTCGAGGACGTCTTTGACCGCGCCGAAGCTGTCGTTGCGATCGAAGGCGTAGGAGCCCGCATCCACCCCCGGGTTCCCGTGGATGGCGATCCAGATCCGGAACGCCAACGCGCTCCCGATCACGCCGTGGTCCACGAGGAGCTGGGCGAACCGATCCGTGCCCGTCCCGCTGGCGACGGTGACGACCACCTGACGACCACGCGGGCCGGACGGGTTGGCCTGACTGTCGATCCACAGGAAGCCGGCGACCAGCACCACCGCGACCAGCACGGCCACCGCCACCGCCGCGGAGCGGAGGGGGTGTCGCGACCAGACGCGCCGTCCGGTCGTCCGGGCGGCCGGGGTCCTGGGGCGGAACGCCGTGGACGGGGGGTCGACGTCGCGGGCGCCGACGTCGTCGCCAGGGTCACCTGCGCTCACCGGGAGCGACCCTGGCCGTCGAGCCATGCCTGGAGCAGCACCGCCGCGGCCGACCGGTCGACCACCCCGCGCCGGTCCCGGGCGGTGCGACCGCCGGCTGCCAGCGCGCGGTGGGCGGTGACCGTCGTCAGGCGCTCGTCGTGGAGCACCACCGGGACCCCTATCGGAGCGAGACGGGCCCGCAGCAGCTCGGCCTCCCCGCCCGCCGCCGCGGCCGCCCGGCGCGCCCGCCCGTCCAATGAGAGGGGAAGGCCCACGACCACGACCGTGGCCTCCTCCTCGGCGACAAGGTCGACGAGAGCCCGATGGTCCCGCTCCGGGTCGCCCGTACGGGTCAGAGTCGTCCGGGGCGACGCCAGGGTCCGGGCCGAGTCGCTTACCGCGATCCCGATACGCCGCTCCCCGAGATCGATCCCGATGGCCCGCCCCGGGCGCGGGGTCGCTCCGGAACCGATGGGGTCGACGACCCGCTCATCCACCGGCGACCACCACGCGCGCCTCGTCGAGGGCGCGGGCGATCCCCCCGGGGTCCCGCCCGCCCGCGACGGCGACCTCGGCGGAGCCACCGCCGCCGCCTCCGATCAGCGGGGCCACCCTCTTGACCAGGGCCCCGGCGTCCGCCCACGGCCCCGGCCCGCTCGAGGGGTCACAGGCGGCCACGACCGCGGCCTTCTCCCCGTCGGGGCTGCCACCGACCACCACGGTCCGGAGGCCGGCGGCACGCCTCGCCGCTTGGGCGAGCTCCCGTAGCTGGTCCGGACCGAGCCCGTCCCTGCGGGCGACCACCAGCCCGTCCACCGCCTCGCCGGCCAGGGCTGTCGCCTCGCCCTGCAGCTCCTTGCTCCGCGCTCCGGCCAGGGCCTTCTCCATCGCCCGCTGCCGCTCGAGCAGCCGCTCGATCGTCTCGGGGACGTGGTCGGGCTCGGTGCGCAGCAGCGAAGCCGCCTCGGTCAGCAGGTGCTCCCGGGCGGCGATCCGGTCGAGCGCACCGGTCCCGGTCACCGCTTCGATGCGCCTGGTGTTCGAGCCGATGGACGACTCGGAGACCACGGTGACCGGACCGATCATCCCCAGCGCGGTCACGTGGGTGCCGCCGCACAGCTCGATCGAATGGGGACCCGCCCGGACGACGCGTACCCGTTCGCCGTACTTGTCGCCGAAGAACGCGAGCGCTCCCATCGCCTCGGCTTCGGCCTTGGTCGTCTCCTCCACCGTGACCTCGGCGTCGCTCAGCACGTCCGCATTGGCCATCGCCGCCACCGCGGCCAGATCCTCCGCGGCGATCGATCCGTGGTGGCTGAAGTCGAACCGCAGGCGGTCCGGGGCGACCAACGAGCCTTGCTGGCGGACGTGGTCCCCCAGGACGGAGCGGAGCGCGGCGTGGAGGAGGTGGGTCCCCGTGTGGTTCCGCCGGAGCGCGTCGCGACGGACCGCGTCGATGGTGGCGAGCGCCTCCTGACCGGCGACGACCGTCCCTTCGATCCGGGCGCGGTGGGCGGTGAGCCCGGCGACCGCCGACACCGTGTCGTAGACCAGGGCGGTGCCGGTCTCGGTCACGATGGACCCGGTGTCCCCCACCTGCCCGCCGCTCTCCGCGTAGAAGGGCGTGCGGTCGAGGAACACCTCGCCGCTCCCGGGATGCGCCGCGTCCTCGACGACCGCCACCACCCGGGCGGGGGACGAATAGCCGTCGGGCCGCTGGCCGACGAACACCGTCGGGCCCGCAGCATCGAGGATGGACCGGTAGGCCCGCTCTCCCGGATCGGCTCCCCCGGAGCGGGAGGCGTTCCGTGCCTGGGAGCGCTGGGCGTCCATCGCCGCCTCGAAGCCGGCCAGGTCGACGGAGATCCCGGCCTCCCCGGCCATCTCCACCGTGAGCTCCACCGGGAACCCGAACGTGTCGTGGAGCCGGAATGCGACGTCGCCGGGGATGGTCACCGCTCCGGACGCGAGCTGGCCCTCCAGGATGGCAGTGCCGGTGGCGAGCGTCCGCAGGAAGCCGGCTTCCTCCCGCTCGGCCACCTCGGAGATCATGTGGTGGTTCTCGGCCAGCGAGGGGTAGGCCGCTCCGAGCATGCCGACCGCCGCGTCGACCAGACGGGCCGTGACCGGGGTCTCCACCCCGAGCTGGCGGGCACGGCGCACCGCCCGGCGGACGATCCGGCGGAGGACGTAGCCCCTGCCCTCGTTGGACGGCAGCACGCCGTCCGCCACCAGCATCGCCAGAGCACGCCCGTGGTCGGCGAGGATCCGCAGGGCGATATCGGCCCGCTCGTCCCTTCCGTAGGTCAGACCGGTGATCGACTGGGCCGCCTCGATCATCGGCACGAACAGGTCCGTGGCGAAGATGGAGTCGACCCCCTGGAGCACCGGGAGGATCCGCTCGAGACCCGCCCCGGTGTCGATGCTCGGCCGCGGCAGGGGCTCGAGCGTGTCGGCGTCGAGCCGGTTGTACTGCATGAACACGAGGTTCCAGATCTCCACGAACCGTTCGCTCCCGCCCAGTGCCGGTCCGCCCGGGGCGCCGTACGAGTCCCCCTTGTCGAAGTAGAGCTCGGAGCTCGGCCCGCACGGCCCGGTGTCACCCATCTTCCAGAAGTTGTCGTCGCCCATGCGCTGGATCCGGTCCGCCGGGACCCCGACCGCATCCCTCCAGATGGCCTCGGCGTCGTCGTCGCTCTCGTGGACCGTCACCCACACCCGGTCGCCGTCGATGCCCAGCACGCCCGTGATCAGCTCCCAGGCGTACGGGATCGCCTGCTCCTTGAAGTAGTCACCGAAGCTGAAGTTTCCCAACATCTCGAAGAAGGTGCAGTGCCGCAACGTGGTCCCCACGATGTCGATGTCGAGGGTCCGGAAGCACTTCTGCACGGACGTGGCGCGTGGCCAGGGAGCCGCTTCCTCCCCCACGAAGAACGGCTTGAACGGCACCATGCCGGCGATGGTGAACAGCACGGAGGGATCGTGGGGGATGAGGCTGGCCGACGGCACCGCCACGTGGCCCCGCTCCACGAAGAACGAGGTGAACGCGTCCCGGAGGTGGTCGGCGTCGGGGGAGGTGCCAGGGGTCACGAGCGGTGAGCCTACCGGCCCCGGAGCGCCCTGCCGCTGGCTCCCACCGTCCGACGGGGTCCCACGCCGTCCGCCTCGGACACCGGCAGGAGAGGGCCGGACCCACGCCCGGCGCCGGGCCCGCGATCGGGCCCACCGCCGGCCAGCCCCTCCCAGAGCTGCTCCTCGCGGCGCCGCATCTCCTCCCGACCGGTCTCCACGGCGTCGCGCACCCGCTCACCGACCCGTCCGGCGGAGGCGCGGGCGGCGCGGCCGACCTCCGAGGCGAGCGAGTCCGGCTGGAGCCGTGCGGCGGCGTCGGCCACGGTCCGCCGGATCTTTCGTTCCGCCCACAACGAGGAGCCGGCTCCGAGCGCCACGCCGGTGACCAGCCAGAACGTCCGCCGCGGCATCGGTCACCGACCTCCCGACCGTCGCGGAGCGCCACCGGCTCCGCCCCTGGTGGAAGGCCGCTCGGGCCTCGCCCGGAGCCGGCGGACGCCGCCGGCGGCGCCCGCCCGGACCGCCAGCACCTTCACCACCGGGTTGGCGAAGGCCCGGTAGGCGAGGCGGGAGGCCGAGTCGACCGTGGCATGGACCGATTCGGTGGACTCGAGCACCGCCCCCACCCGGTCGAGCTCCGAGGCCGCCTGGTCGACGACCCGGTGCGCCTCGGCCACCAAGGGGACGGTCTGACGGCGGAGCTCGTCACCGATCTGGCGCAGCTCGCGCACCTGGCGCCGGAGGACCGCCACCGAGAGCACCAGCCCGAGCACGCATACCGTGCAGGCGAGGGCGGCGACGAGCACGAACGTGTCTCCGGAGGTCATGGTCGTGCCAGCTTAGAGCGTGCCCCTGAGCTGGCCGACCGGCCCGGCCGGCCCGGTCGTTGGTCTGGTGGGGTGGGCTATGTCGCCGCCATGCCCACGATCGGCTGGTTGAGGTGGATCGAGCCGGTGGAGCCGTAGAAGCCGGCGCTGCCGAAGGCGAACACCCCGCCGTCGGAGGCGACCAGCCAGTAGCCGGTGCCG
>JAJYYG010000050.1 GCA_021801235.1 Actinomycetes bacterium | reverse complement strand
CCCGGTGCCCCTACGCGCAGGACCGGTGCGCGTCGGAGGAGCCGTTGCTGCGGGAGGTCGCTCCCGGCCACCAGGTCGCCTGCCACTTCCCGCTCGGCCGCCCCGTCCCGGTCCCGGAACGGGCGGCCGTCACCGTCTGAACGCACCGACGCCGCGGACCACGCCGACGCGCGGGCCCCTTCGGCGTGGGACCGGCTCAGCCGGGTTCCGGGGCGGCCGACCCGTCCAGCGGAGCCCCGTCGGCCGAAGGTGCGGCGGCCGGCGCGTCCACGGGAGCGGGCGGGTCCGTCGCCTCGACCGCCACGGTCGTCCCGTCCACCGGGGCCTCGACGGCCGGAGGTTCGCCGGCCGCCGCTTCGCCCGCGCCGTGCTCGACCACATAGTCGGCCCAGGCCGCCTGCGCCTCCGTCTCCGGCGTGAAGTCGGTCTCGGTGTAGTCGAACGGGCCGATGTAGTTCCCCTCGGCGTCGTAGGCGTGCTCGCCGAACGCCTCCCGGTACTCCTCGGACACCTCGCCACCCTCGGCCGCCTGCTTGATGGAGAGACTGATCCGCCTCCGCTGGAGGTCGATGTCGATGATCTTCACCCACAGCTCTTCGCCGGGGCTCACTACCTGCTCGGGGAGGTCGACATGGTGGACCGCCATCTCGGAGATGTGCACCAGGCCCTCGATGCCGTCGCCCACCTGGACGAACGAACCGAACGGCACCAGCTTGGTGATGCGCCCGTAGACCAGCTCGCCCACCTGGTGGGAGTTGGCGAACTCCTGCCAGGGATCGGTCTGGGTCGCCTTGAGGGACAGGCTGATCCGCTCCTTCGACAGGTCCACGTCGAGCACCTCGACCTCGATCTCGTCGCCGACCGCCACCACCGACGACGGATGGTCCACGTGCTTCCACGAGAGCTCGGACACGTGGACGAGACCGTCCATCCCCCCGAGATCGACGAAGGCGCCGAAG
The DNA here is from genome assembly GCA_021801235.1 of Actinomycetes bacterium. Classification (GTDB taxonomy): domain Bacteria; phylum Actinomycetota; class Acidimicrobiia; order Acidimicrobiales; family RAAP-2; genus DASZIT01. Next base: position 9,921 of record JAJYYG010000050.1, on the reverse strand, counting down.
TTGACGACCGAGGACACGGTCCCCCGGCGGCGCTCCCCCGGCTTGAGGTTCTCGAGGAACTCGCCGCGCTGCTCCTTCTGGGTCTCCTCGAGCCACGCCCGGCGCGAGAGCACCACGTTGTTGCGGTTCCGGTCGAGCTCGATGATCTTCGCCTCGATGGTCCGGCCGACGTAGGGCTGGAGCTCGCGGACCCGCCGGAGCTCCACCAGGGAGGCGGGGAGGAACCCCCGCAGACCGATGTCGACGATGAGCCCACCCTTGACCACCTCGATCACCGGACCGGTGACCATCTCACCGGCTTCCTTCAACTTCTCGATCGTCCCCCACGCCCGCTCGTACTGGGCGCGCTTCTTCGAGAGGATCAGGCGACCCTCCTTGTCCTCCTTCTGGAGGACGAGCGCCTCGATCGACTCCCCCAACGAGACGATCTCCGACGGGTCCACGTCGTTGCGGATCGAGAGCTCGCGGACCGGCACCACGCCCTCGGACTTGAACCCGATGTCGAGGAGCACCTCGTCCCGGTCGATCTTCACCACGGTCCCGTGGACGAGGTCGCCGTCCTCGAACTCGACGATGGTGCCGACCATCGCGTCTTCGAGCGACGCGCCGCCGAGGTCGTCCTCGGTGATCGGACGGGGAACGTACACGCCGTTCTCGTCGAAGTGACCCATGGCCTCGGACGAGAGGACGGCGGGTCCCCCGGGCACTGCAAGGACGTCAGACATGAAGTAGGTAGCTCGCTTTCCGGACGAGGCCCCAGCGACACCGGTGGCCGGGGGGCCCAACTGCTCGGCCGCGCCTCGGCGGCCGGTTCCATGCTACCCGCCTTTGGCCTCCGCCCACGAAGCGCCCCACGACATGGCCACCGCCAGCGGCACCCGGAGCGTCGCCGCACCCACCAGCGCCTCCTCGGTGAGCGCCGCCACCGGGTCGGCCTCCTCCGGGTCCACGTCGACGATCACCTCGTCGTGCACCTGGAGCACGAGATCCGAACGGAACCCTCCGTCCTCCAGGGCGGCGTCGAGGCGGACCAACGCCCGCTTGAACAGGTCGGCGGCCAACCCCTGGATACCGGCGTTCATCGCCTGGCGCTCGGCTGCCTGACGGACCTGGTAGTTGGTCGAGGCCAGGTCCGGCAGGGGCCGCCTCCGGCCGAACTCGGTGACCGTGTACCCCGTCGCCCGGGCCGTCGCCACCGCATCCTCCATGAAGCGGTGGACGGCGGGGAACGCCGCGAAGAACGATTCGAGGATCCCCTGGGCCTCCTCGACCGGGATCCCCAGCCGCTGTGCCAGGCCGTACGCCTCCATCCCGTAGGCCAGGCCGTAGGAGACCATCTTCGCCGTGGTGCGTTGGGCGGGGGTGACCGCCTCCCGATCGCACCCGAACACGCGGGACGCCACGGTGCGGTGGATGTCCTCGCCGGCGGCGAAGGCCGCGGTGAGCCCGGGGTCCCCGGACAGGTGGGCAATGGCGCGGAGCTCGACCTGGTCGTAGTCGGCCACCAGGAGGCGCCGACCGGCGGACGGGACGAACGCCTCCCGGAAGCGGCGCCCCTCTTCCGTCCGGACCGGGATGTTGTGGAGGTTCGGCCGGTCGGAGGAGAGGCGTCCGGTCCGGGCCACCGTCTGGCGGAAGGTGGCGTGGATCCGGCCGTCCGGGGCCACCTCCGCGGCCAGGTTCTCGCCGTAGGTCGACCGCAGCTTCTCCACCTCGCGGTAGCGGAGGAGCACGTCGACCACCGGATGCTGGCCGCGCAGCTGCTCGAGCGTCCGGGCATCGGTGGAGAACCCGGTCTTCGTCTTGCGCACCGGCGTGAGCGCCAGCCGCTCGTAGAGGACCTCGCGGAGCTGGGGGACGGAGTTCACGTTGAAGGGGATGCCGGCGAGGTCCTGGATCGTCGCCTCGAGGGAGTGGCACTCTTCCGCCAGCCCGGCCGCGATCGAGCGCAGGACCTCCCGGTCCACCGGGACCCCGGTCACCTCCATGCGGGCGAGCACCCGGACCAACGGTCGCTCCAACGTGTCGTGCAGGGAGCGCTCTCCGACCTCGTCCAGCGCCGCCTCCAACGGCGCCCGGAGCCGACCCACCACGGTGGCGAGGCGTGCCGTGCCCACCACGTCGGCTGACGGGCCGTCGGCCTCCCCGGCCCCCCCGGCGTCGTCCCCGAGGACGAACGAACCCTGGCCCGGGGGACCGGCGTCATCGTCCACGGCCACCCCGAGGAAGCGCCGGCCTAGGTCGGCGATGCGGTACCGGTCGACGGACGGGTCGAGGAGGTAGGCGGCGACCGCGGTGTCCATCACCAGACCGGTGATGTCCACCCCGGCGGGCAGCAGCACCCGCATCAGCTCCTTGACGTCGTGACCGACCACGCCGACGCCCCCCGGTCCGACCAGGGTGGCCAGGGCGCCGACCACCTGCGGGTCCCCGACCAGCCCGCCGAGCAGCGGTCCCGTTCCGTCACCCTCCCCGTCCGCTCCGGACAGGACGACGACCGGCTCCGCGCCCTCCGCGGTCAGGGCGAGGCACCGCACCGCCGACCGGCCGGGTGGCCCCGACCACCGGCCCTGCACCGCCACCGACCCGGTACCGGCCCGGGCCCGATCGCCGACCGCGGCGATCGCAGCCGTCGCGTCCGACGGCGTCCGGGGAACGACCAGGCCGGGAGCCCGCAGCCACCCGGGTTCCTCCCCGGCATCCGCCGCCGGCCCCCCGGGTCCGGGCCCGGTGCGGTGGTCCGGGCGGAGCGCCGCGGCCGGCTCCCCGAACAGGCCTTCGCGCATCAGCGACAGGAAGCGCGTCCACAGGGTCCGGAGCTCCAGGTCGGCGAAGCGCTGACGGGCCGTCTCCTCGTCCCATCCGCCCAGGGTCAGCCCTTCGACCTCCACGTCGACGGGGACGTCCCGTACCAGCGGGATCACCTCGGCGTTCTTCATCACGCGTTGCCGGCAGGCGGCCAGGTTCTGGCGCAGCTTCGGGGAGAGCGAGTCGAGGTGCCCGTAGAGCGAGTCGAGATCCCCGAACTCGTTGACCAGCCGGGCGGCGGTCTTCTCTCCCACGCCGGGGACACCGGGCAGGTTGTCCGAGGGGTCGCCCCGGAGGGACGCCAGGAGCGGGTAGTCCCTGGGGCGGACCCCGGTGCGGTCGACGATGCCCTGCTCGTCGTAGAGCGCGTAGTCGCTCACCCCCCGCCGGTTGTACAGCACCCGGACGAACGGGTCCTCGACCAGCTGGAACGCGTCCCGGTCCCCGGTGACCACGATCACCGGACGCGACCGGTCTCGCGCCTGGGTCGCCAACGTGGCCAGGACGTCGTCCGCCTCGAACCGGGGAACGGCGACGACCGGGATGGCCAGGGAACCGACCAGGGTGCGGATCATGTCGAACTGGGGGAGCAGATCCTCGGGTGTCTCGGCACGGCCACCCTTGTACTCCTCGACCAGATCGTCCCGGAAGGTGCCCCCCGGCAGGTCGAATGCCACCGCCAGTCCCGACGGCCGGTGGTCGCGCACCAGGTTGACCAGCATCGAGGCGAACCCGTGGACGGCGTTGGTGACGACTCCGTCGCTGGTGGTGAGGTCCGCCGGGAGCGCGAAGTAGGCCCGGAACGCCAGGGACATCCCGTCGAGGAGGATGAGGGGACCGCCCCCGTCGCTCGCCGGCGCCGGACCGGGCTGCCTACGGGGCAAGCGAGCCCTCGAGGACCTGCCGGGCGATCTCGATCATCCGGGTCCGCTTGCCCATCGCCGTCCGCTGGATGAAGGAGAACGCTTCCGACTCCCCCAGCCCGTGCTGCTCCATCAGGACGCTCTTCGCCCCGTCGACCATCCGGCGCGTCTCCAGCTTGTCCTCGGCCGGCGAGAGCGGGGCACCGCCGTCGGTGGCCGCGCTCACCTCGGCGTCGATGGCCCACTCCTGCTCGCAGCGCGTGACGGCCCGGCCGATCGCCGGCACCAGCTCGGCGCGTTGGAAGGGCTTCACCAGGTACGCCGCCACCCCCGCGTCACGCGCCTCGTCGATGAGGTTGCGCTGGCTGAACGCCGTCAGGATCAACACCGCCACCTTGCCGCCCAGGTCGCGGATGGCCCGTGCCGCGGTCAGACCGTCGGAACCCGGCATCTTCACGTCCAGGATGACGAGATCCGGGTTGCAGGTGCGGACCAGCTCGACGGCCTCGTCGCCGCGCCCCGTCTCCCCGACCACGTCGTACCCCTCGTCCTGCAGGATCTCCTTCAGGTCGAGCCTGATGATCGCCTCGTCCTCGGCGATGACCACCCGTCTGCTCACTGACTCTCCTCCCTGTCCGTCCGGGTGACTTCCCCGACACCCTGCACTCCGTCCGGCCTGCCGCGTGCCGCGGAGCCCGTCCGGCCGGCCGTGGTCATCCCCGGCCGCCCGCCCACCGGCACCGACCGCCTGCTGCTCAGCCCGGACCGACGACGAGCTGGTCGAGCAGCTCGCTCTGGCGCCGCTCCAGTTCGGAGATCGACTCGGCCAGCGCCTGACGGCTCCGCAGCATGGCGGTGACGTGCCGGCTGGCCTCGTCATGCTCGCGCGAGGCGGCAGGCGTCTCGGCCACCAGGGCCTTCAGCCGCGTCTCGTCCGCAATGTCGGAGATCACCGCCAGCTGCTCGTCGAGCAGGGCCAGCTCACCCCGGGCGCGCACCAGCCGCTGATGGGCATCCTTCAGCCTGCGTTCGACGGTCGACCGGTGCATGGGGCCGCAATTGTACGCACGGAACCGAGCGACCGTCGCCGGAAGCCCGCCGGAAGCCCGCCGGAAGCCCGCCGGAAGCCCGCCGGAAGCCCGCCGGAGGCCCGCCGGAGGCCCGCCGGACCGGTCAGCGAGCGTCGATGCCAGAGCGACGGGTGACCACGGACTCCAGCGCCGACCGCACCGGCAGCGGTCCCAGTCCGGGTTCCGAGCCCGTGGCCACCGTGAGGGCGCCCGAACGGTCCACCCCCCAGAGCCCGGCGGCCCGCGTCCCCGACCACGGGTCGCCAAGGAGGTAGGTGTCCGGGGGGGCCAGATCCCCGGGCCAGTCCGGGCCGGCGAGTGCCGCGAGAACGGCGTTGACGCCCCGGGCGAAGACGGTCTCGTACATCCCACCGATCCAGACGGGCACCCCGGCGTCCGCGCAGCGACGGATCACCTCGATGGCGGCCGCAATCCCGCCCAACCGGGCCGGCTTCAGGCACACCACCGAGCAGGCACCTGCGGCCAGTGCCTCGGACACCGCCTCCGGCGAGGTGAGGCTCTCGTCGAGGCAGATCGGTGTCCGCATCCGGCGCGCCAGGCGGGCGTGGGCACCCAGGTCCCTCCGGTCGAACGGCTGCTCGATGCAGTCCAGGCCGGCACCGTCCAGCGCCGCGAGGGCATCGCCTTCCGCTTCGGTGTAGCTCTCGTTCGCGTCGACCTGGAGGCGGAGCCCGGGGAACGCCTCCCGCACCGCCCGGACCGGCCCCGCGTCGGAGCCGGGACCGATCTTCATCTTGACCCGTCCGTAGCCCTGCCCCACCAGCCGCCCGACCCGTCCGACCAGCTCGTCGAGGTCGCCGGCCGTACCGACCACCGCCCCCACCGAAACGCTGGTGCCCTCGACCCCGAGGAGCGCTGCGAAGGACCGTTCCTCCGCTCGCAGATGGGCATCCCCCACCGCCGCCTCCACGGCTGCGTAGGACAGCGGTGAGGCGGAGGCCGCTGCCCGGACCGTCCCCAATCCCCCCGCGGCAGGGAGGAGGCGACCTGGGCCGCACGCCTCCACCAGCGCGGCCAGCAGCCGCCCGCCCACGAGGGCGAAGGCGACGGAGACATCCTCCCGGTCGTAGGTGCGGTCGGCAAGGGCGGCACACTCCCCCCACCCCTCCGCCGGGCGCCCGTCCACCTCGCCCACCACGTGGACGAGCACCACCGGGCGGCGGCGGTGCGTGGACCGTGCCGTCCGCACCGGCTCCCGCATGGCCAGCTCGACCTGGAGCACCTCCGCCCTCCGGAGGACGAACCCGGAGTGCTCCCCCAGCCCGTCCCAGGCGAGTGCCGCCTGCTCCCCCAGCCCGTCCCAGGCGAGTGCCGCCTGCTCCCCCAGCCCGTCCCAGGCGAGTGCCGCCGTTACGGGCACGTCCATCCCCCGAGGATCCATCCTCCGAGGCTAAGGCCGCCTGCACGGTGCCGGTACACTCTGGCGCGGCCCGGGTGGCGGAATGGCAGACGCGATGGACTCAAAATCCATTGTCCGAAAGGGCGTGCGGGTTCGAGTCCCGCCCCGGGCACGCAGGCGTGACGCCTCCCCGTCGTGTAACACTTTGCCCGGCGCGGAGGTCGAACGTCCCGAGCACATCCGAGAGGAGTCCGCAGGTGTTGGCCTTCACCTTCCCCGGGCAGGGGTCACAGCGATCCGGCATGGGGCGTGCCTGGGTCGACCATCCCTCCTGGGAGGTCGCCGTCGAGGCGTCCGAGCTGGCCGGGCGCGACCTCGCCCACCTGCTCCTCGACGCGCCGATGGAGGAGCTCACGTTGACCGCCAACGCGCAGCTGACGACCTTCGTCCTGAGCATGGTGGTACTCGACGCCGTCGAGCGCCTGGGGCTCTTCCCGGGTGCCTGCGCCGGTCACAGCCTGGGCGAGTACAGCGCGCTGGTCGCCGCCGGAGCCCTGTCCTTCGCCGACGGCATCCGCCTGGTCACAGAGCGCGGTGACGCGATGCAGGCCGCGGCCGACGAGCATCCCGGGACGATGGCCGCTCTGCTCGGCATCAACGACGGCGACGCGGAGGCCGCGTGCCAACGCGCCGAGGACGAGGTCTGGGTCGCCAACTTCAACGCCCCCGGACAGGTGGTGATCGCCGGGTCCGTCCAGGGTGTGGCGGCGGGGACCGAACGGGCCCGGGAGCTCGGCGCTCGCAAGGTGCTCCCCATCCCCGTGTCGGGCGCGTTCCACACCCCCCTGATGCTCCCCGCCCGGTCCCGCCTGCGTCAGACGCTGGCCGAGGTCCGGTTCCTCGCACCCGAGGTCCCCGTCCTGGCCAACGTGGACGCCCGGGTCCACACCGATCCGGGGGAGTGGCCCGGCCTGCTCTCCGCCCAGCTCTGCAGCCCGGTCCGTTGGCACCAGATCCTCGAGTCACTCGGGGGGCGGGGCGCCACCACCGTTGTCGAGCTCGGTCCCGGCGGTGTGCTCACCGGCCTGGTCCGTCGGACCATCCCCGATGTCCGGGCGGTGGCGGTGGCGGTCCCCGCCGATCTCGACACCCTGATGGACGCGGTGGCCGGTCCGGACGTCTGGAACGCCTCCTCGCCGACCCATCAGGGTGAGCACCTGTACACGTCGGAACGGGTGGTGGTCAGCCCCTCGGCCGGCGTGTTCGAACCGGATGTCGAGCTGGCCGCGCTCGAGTCCACCGCCCTCGCCGTCGCCACCGCTGCACCCGGGAGCGGAGGTGGCCAGGCGCCCGGATCCCTGCTCCAGGTCGGCGACCGGGTCGGCCTGGTCGGCACGACCGAGGTCCGGACCCCGTTCGAGGGTGTGCTCGTGCGGTGGCTGGCCGTGCGGGGCGAGCGCGTCGTCGAGGGGCAGCCGGTGGTCTGGATCCGATCGGCACCGGGCCGATGACCGCGGCGACAGCCGACGACGTGGGTCCGGACCGCGCCAGGGTGGTGCTCGTGACCGGGGGGTCGCGAGGGATCGGGCTCGCCTGTGCCCGCTGGTTCCTCGACCGCGGGGACCGCGTGGCGGTCACGTCACGGTCGGGGACCGTCGACGAGGACCTGGACGTCCCCGCGGATCGCCTGCTCTCCCTCCCCTGCGACGTCACCGTCGCCGCCGACGTCGAGCGCGCCTTCTCCACGGTGGAGGAGGCCTGGGGCCCGGTCGAGGTATTGGTGGCCAACGCCGGGATCACCCGGGACACCCTGATCCTCCGGATGGGAGAGGACGCCTGGTCGGACGTCATCGACGCCGACCTCACCGGCGTGTTCCGGGTCACCAAGCGCGCCGTGTCGAAGATGCTGCGGCTCCACCGCGGCCGGATCATCATGATGTCCTCGGTCGGCGCCTTCCTCGGGTCCCCCGGACAGGCGAACTACGCGGCGGCGAAAGCCGGTCTCGTCGGGATGGCGCGTTCGGTGGCGCGTGAGGTCGCCAGCCGTTCGATCACGGTGAACGTCGTGGCACCGGGCCTGGTGTCCACCGACATGCTCGCCGCACTGGGCGACGAGCGGATCGGCGCCATGGCCGCCCAGGTGCCCCTCGGCCGGGTGGCGACGCCGGAGGATGTGGCCGCGGCGGTCGGGTTCCTCGCCTCGCCGGAGGCCGGGTACGTCACCGGGGTGGTCCTGCCGGTCGACGGCGGACTGGCCATGGGACTCTGACCGGTCATCCCGTCCGTACGGGAGCATCCGATTCGCATCCGATCTGTACGGAAGGCGCGAAACGCGGCAAGATGCGTGCGCCCCGGGACACCCGACGTCGGCCAGCGGACGACGGTGCGGGAAGGTCGCACGACCGGTGGCGGGGGTGCACGGGCAGGACACCGCAGGGTGGACCACCGACCGGCCCACCCGCAACAGGACCACAGCAGGACGACAACCACAGCAGGACGACAAGAGAGAGAAAGGGGTACGACCAGTGAGTGACGACGAGGTGTTCGACAAGTTCCGCGGGTGCGCGGTGGAGGTGCTGCAGGTGCCGGCGGACAAGATCACCAGGGAGGCGCGGTTCGCCGAGGATCTCGACGCCGACAGCCTCGACCTGGTGGAGCTGGTGATGGCGCTCGAGGAGTCGTTCGACGTCACCGTCGAGGAGACCGAGCTCGAAGGGATCGAGACCATCGGGCAGGCCTTCGACCTCATCTCCGCCAAGCTCTGATGCTGCTGGCCTCGGGACCGGCCGGCGAGGTCCGCGGCCGTCGGGTGGCGATCACCGGGATCGGGGTGCTCTCGTGCTGCGGCACCGGAGCCGATGCCCTCTGGGCCGGGCTGAACGGCCCCGAGCCGACCGGCGAGCGCCGGGTCCCCGACTACGACCCCGAGCGCTGGTTCGGGGCGAAGGAGGCCCGCCAGGTCGACCGCTTCGCCCAGTTCAGCGTGGCCGCAGCCGAGATGGCCCTCGACGACGCGGGCGCCCTCGAGGCGGACCCCGCCCGCGCCGGGGTCGTCATGGGCACCGGAGTCGGTGGCTTCGAGTCCCTCCAATCCCAGGTCCTCGTCTACGGCGAGAAGGGTGCGCGCCGGGTCTCCCCGCGCCTCGTCCCGATGATGATGGCCAACGCCGGTGCGGCCAACGTGTCCATGCGCACGGGGTGGCATGGCCCCTCCGAGACGATCACCACCGCCTGCGCCGCCGGGACCCACAGCATCGGCTACGCGGCCCGCCTGGTCGCGTCGGGCCGGCTCGACGTCGCCATCGGGGGCGGTGCCGAAGCGGCCATGACGGAGGTCGGCATCGCCGCGTTCGCCAACATGACCGCCCTGTCGACCTCGGGTCACTCGCGGCCGTTCGACCTCCGCCGGGACGGGTTCGTCATCACCGAAGGTGCCGGCGCACTCGTCCTCGAGGACTGGGACCGGGCGGTGGCCCGCGGGGCGAGGATCTACGGTGAGCTGGCCGGATCGGCCAGCACCGCGGATGCCCACCACATCACCGCCCCGGTCCCGGGTGGGTCCGGGGCGGCGTCGTGCATGATCCTCGCCATGGAGGACGCCCGGATCGACGCGCCGGCGATCGGCCACATCAACGCGCACGGCACCTCGACGCCGCTCAACGACCGAGCGGAGGCCGACGCCATCAGGGCGGTGTTCGGCGAGCACGCCCCCCCGGTCACGTCGACCAAGGGGATCACCGGCCACGGCCTCGGAGCGGCCGGCGCCATCGAGGCGGTGGCGGTGGTGCTGTCGATCGCGCGGGGGCTCATCCCGCCCACC
>JAJYYG010000094.1 GCA_021801235.1 Actinomycetes bacterium | reverse complement strand
GGTGACCGCCTGGACTACCGCCGGTCCCGGTCCGGTGACCGCCTGGACTACCGCCGGTCCCGGTCCGGTGACCGCCTGGACTACCGCCGGTCCCGGTCCGGTGACCGCCTGGACTACAGTCTGACCGCTGTGCAGCCCACCCAACTCCACGATCACCCCCTGACGGCCGCGGTCTCGGTCCTTGTCGGGCGTGTGTCCACCCTGGCCGCGACCACTGCCAAGAAGCCGAGCAGTTCGAGCGGGACGGTGCTGTTGCTGGTGGTGATCGCCGCGGGGTTCTACTTCCTCATCCTCCGACCTCAGCAGCAGAAGGCCAAGCGGCAGCGCGAACAGGTCGTCCAGTGGGAGGTGGGCGACGAGGTGCTCACCGCCGGGGGGATCGTCGGCCACATCCTCGACATCGAGGACGACCGAGTGACGCTCGAGACGAGCGTGGGCGCCTCGTTTGTCGTCTTGCGTCAGTACATCATCCGCAAGCTCGGGAACGAGGTCGGCCTGACGGTGGGGGACGGCGATGACACGGGGGACGGCGATGACACGGGGGACGGCGATGACACGCAAGACGGCGATGACACGGGGGACGACGATGACACGCAAGACGGCGATGACACGGGGGACGGCGATGACACGGGGGACGGCGATGACACGGGGGACGGCGATGACACGGGGGACGGCGATGACACGGGGGACGACGATGACACGGGGGACGACGATGACACGCAAGACGAGGGTGGACGCCCCGGGAGGCGCGGCCGCGGTCCCAGGCGATCGGGCTGACGGACGATGAGGAACAAGCGGTCCCTCTGGGTGAGTCTGTTCAGCGTGGTGGCGATCGCCCTGGTCGCGTTCGGCGCCACCGTTGCCGCCGGTTGGACGCCCAAGCTCGGCCTCGACCTGAAAGGGGGCCTGTCGGTCGTCTACAAGACGGCCAAACCGGTCACTTCGCAGGAGCTCGACAACGTGGTGACCATCCTCAGCAACCGGGTGAACGCGGGTACCAGTGGGGCCACCGTCGGGAGCCAGGGGTCCAACGAGATCGCGGTCTCGATCCCCGGTGAGAAGAACACGCAGCAGGTGTTGGCGACGCTGGGCAACACCGCCCAGCTCTTCCTGCGCCCGGCGCTCTGCTACGCGCCCGCCTACAGCGTGCCCAAGGGCAAGCTTCCCTCGACCGGCCCTCTCCCGACCACCTGCGCCTCGTCCTCGCAGCTCACCGCGGCGAACCTGGACGTCAAGCCGAACCCCTCGAGCGTCACCCAGCCCTACACCTACAACACCAACATCCCCGACGATCCGCAGTTCGCGACCTATCCCTCCACGCCTCCCTCGAAGGATGTCCAGAACGCCACCGTGCTGCTCCCGCCGTCCTCGTCCTCGCAGGGAACCGCTCGGTACGTCCTCGGCCCGGCTGCAGTGACCGGGAACGCCATCAAGTCGGCGTCCGCACAGCTGGTCAACAACGCCTGGGCGGTCGACATCGTCCTGACCGGGCCCGGTTCGACGGCATGGGACACCCTGGCCAGCCAGCAGTTCCACGCCATCGTCGCGTTCGACCTCGACGGGCAGGTCATCTCGGCGCCGATCACCCAACCGACAAACGGCTCCTTCACCTCGTTCAACGGCCAGGTGCAGATCACCGGCGGCTTCACGGAGAACCAGGCCAAGACCCTGGCGGTCGAGCTCAACTATGGAGCCCTCCCGGTCAAGCTCGACCGGATCAACGTCCAGACGGTCTCGCCCACCCTCGGTGCCGCTTCGCTCCGAGCGGGCCTCATCTCGGGCCTCGCCGGCCTGGCACTGGTGATGCTCTACATGCTCTTCTACTACCGCCTCCTCGGGGTGGTGGTGATCAGCGGCCTGACAGTGACCGCCGCCCTGCTCTGGGCCATCATCTCGGCCATGGGCCAGAGCCTGAACACCACCATCGACCTCGCCGGCATCATCGGCTTGATCGTGTCCGTCGGGATCACCGTCGACTCGTACATCGTCTACTTCGAGCGATTGAAGGACGAGACCCGATCCGGGAGAACGGTCAGGACCAGTGTGGACAAGGGGTTCGCCAGCGCCTTTCGGACCGTCCTGGCGGCCGATGCGGTCTCGCTGCTGGCCGCCGTCATCCTCTACTTCGTCTCGATCGGTACGGTGAAGGGCTTCGCCCTCTTCCTCGGTCTCTCCACGGTGCTCGACATCTTCGTGACCTACTTCTTCACGAGACCGTTCGTGGTCCTCCTCGGGCGGAGCCGTAACGCGAACGAAGCGAGCTCGCTGGGCGTCGCCGCCGGCCTCGGTGTGACTACGGGGGTGGCACGGTGACCCCGGCGGGAACCAACGGGAAGCGGGCCAAGGGGAGCCCGGCCGGCTCGGAGGGTGACGAGGAGGTGATCGACGCGGTCATCGACGACGGGGACGCACCGGTCGAGCCCGAGGATGTGGCGGAGGACCTCGAGGCGGACGTCGAAGAGGACCTCGAAGAGGCGTTCGATGAGGAGCTCGCATCAGCGGCGAAGACCGGACGGGTCCGGCGGGAGGGTCCGAACGCCCTGATCCGCCTCTACCGGGGCGGCACGTCGTTCGACTTCATCGGGAACCGGCGCTGGTGGTTCGCCATCTCGGGGCTGATCATCCTGGCGGGGGTCCTCTCGCTCAGCACCCGGGGCCTCAACCTGGGCATCGACTTCAAGGGCGGGACCTCGTGGACCGTTCCGTCCCAGACCCTTACCGTGACCCAGGCCGCCGCGGTGGCCAAGGCGAACGGCGTCAGCCAGCCGACGGTGGTGGAGCTCACCAACCAGATCACCCACGAGAAGCAGATCGAGGTCCAGGCGGACCTCAATTCGCTGTCCACCAGCCAGCACCAGGCGACGGTGACGGCCGTCCAGAACGCCCTTGCCCATGCCGGAGGCGTGTCCTCGTCGGCCGTCTCGGTGACCGATGTGGGTCCCACCTGGGGTGGCCAGGTGACGGACAAGGCCGTCGAGGCGTTGATCCTCTTCTTCATCGCGGTCGCGGTCTACATCTCCTTCCGGTTCGAGTTCAAGATGGCGGTGGCTGCGCTGGCCGCAGTGGTCCACGACCTGTTGGTGACGGTCGGGATCTACTCCCTCACCGGGTTCCAGGTGACGCCGGACACCGTGATCGCCGTGCTGACCGTCCTCGGCTACTCGCTCTATGACACGGTCGTGGTCTTCGACCGCATCGGGGAGAACGCCAAGGGTCTCGGTGCCTCCGGCCGGGTGAGCTACTCGGACATGGTGAACCTGTCGATGAACCAGACGCTGGCCCGTTCCATCAACACGTCGTTGGTGGCCATCATCCCCGTGCTCTCCGTCCTGATCGTCGGCTCGGTGATCCTCGGGGCCACGACGCTCCAGAGCTTCGGCCTCGCCCTGGTGATCGGCCTGACCAGCGGGGCGTACTCGTCGATCTTCATCGCCTCGCCCCTCCTCGCCCTGATGAAGGAGCGCGAGCCCCGGTATGTCACCATCCGGCAGCGGTTGGAGACCCGTGGCGACCGCATCGGCATCCTCACCCCCGCCGCAGCCGCGGCGATGGTCGGCGCGGCTGCGGGACCGGGAACCGGCCGCGTCGGTCGGGGCCGAGCGTCGTCGGGGACGGTCATCCGGCCCGGGGCCGGCGGTCAGTCCTCCAAGGCCGGTGCGTCCCGGTCGGCCACCGCCACGGCCACCGCCCCCGCCACGGCCGGCTCGTCGGCGGGCAGCGCCCGCTCCTCGGGATCGGCATCGTCGGCACGGGCCGGCGGGGCGCGACCTGCCGGGAACCGCCCCCCACCCCGTCCGCGCAAGGGCAAGGGGAAGGGCGGAAAGGGTCGGAGGCGCTGACCAGACCCGGTCGTCCCGGCCCTGGTGCCCAGCGGACCCGGTCGAACGGGTGGGTGCGGGCGGGTACCGTAGAGAGATGACATTGGCCCGAGAGGTGCCCGGGCGGGGCGTGCTCGTCGCCGGATCCTCCGGCTCTCCGGGCGCGTCCAGGGTGGAGCCCGGCCCCGGGCTCTCCGACGACGAGCGGGCGTCGGTGGACCAGGTCATCGAGGCCTTCCACCTGAGACACCCGGGGGAGGACGTCTCCCTGATCGTCCGGGCGGCGGAGACCGCCGCCGAGGCCCACGCCGGTCAGTTCCGCCGGTCCGGCGAGGCGTACATCACCCACCCGATCGCCGTCGCAGGCGTGGTCGCCGACCTCGGCCTGGATGCGCAGACGGTGGCGGCCGCACTCCTCCACGACGCGGTCGAGGACACCGGGGTCACCACCGAGGTGATCGCCCGTGACTTCGGTGAGGCGGTGGCACTGATCGTCGAGGGCGTGACCAAGCTCGACCGGCTCCAGTTCGACTCGAAGGAGGCCCAGCAGGCGGCGACCATCCGCAAGATGCTCGTGGCGATGGCGAACGACTGGCGGGTCCTGATCATCAAGCTGGCCGATCGGCTCCACAACATGCGGACCCTGTCGGTGATGCCCGAGTGGAAGCAACGAAGGATCGCCCAGGAGACCCTGGACGTCTATGCGCCACTGGCCCATCGGCTCGGGATCCAGGAGGTCAAGTGGCAGCTTGAAGACCTCGCGTTCGTCACGTTGCATCCGAAGCGGTACCGGGAGATCGAGCAGATGGTGGCGAGCCGCGCGCCGATGCGCAACGAGTACGTGGCCCGGGTGCTCGTCGCGGTGCGCGAGCGGATCGCCGATTCGGGGATCGCCGCCGAGGTGACCGGGCGCCCGAAGCACCTCTGGAGCATCTACGAGAAGATGGTGGTCCGGGGCAAGGAGTTCGACGACCTCTTCGACCTGGTGGGGATCCGGGTCATCGTCGACACGGAGAAGGACTGCTGGGCCGCACTGGGTGCCATCCACGCCATCTGGCCCCCGGTGCAGGGACGGTTCAAGGACTACATCAACTCCCCGAAGTTCAACCTCTACCAGTCTCTGCACACCACGGTGATCGGCCTCGACGGGAAGCCGATCGAGGTGCAGGTCCGTACCCACGAGATGCACCGGCGGGCCGAGTACGGCATCGCGGCCCACTGGGGGTACAAGGAAGGGGCGACGCTCGGGGACACCGTCGCCGACCGCGCGGTGCGGGCGCTCGAGCGGGAGTCGAGGGGCATAAAGTCGCGCGGAGTCCGGAACCGGGCGTCCAAGGGTGGCGGAGAAGGTGCGGCCGAGGAGGGAAGGCGGCTGCGGGGGTTCCGCGGCGGCAGGGGCCAGCGGGGGGTCCGCGAGGCCGGGTCGCCGCCCGTTCCCGGGGTCACGGATGCCCAGAGGGCTGAGATGGTCGAGCGCGATCGGCGGGCCGAGCGGCTGGCCCTGGCGAAGGAGACGTCCTCCACCACGGCGGAGATCGAGTGGATGCAGCGGATCGTCGACTTCCAGAACGAGACCACCGACCCGATCGAGTTCCTCGAGGCGCTGAAGCTCGATCTTGAGCAGGACGAGGTCTACGTGTTCACCCCGAAGGGGAAGGTGATCTCCCTCACCGCCAACTCGACGCCGGTCGACTTCGCCTACGCGATCCACACCGAGGTCGGCCACCGCTGCATCGGGGCCAAGGTGAACGGCCGCCTGGTACCGCTCGACACCCGTCTCTCGTCGGCGGACACCGTCGAGATCTTCACGTCCAAGGCCCCCGGCGCCGGACCGTCGCGGGACTGGCTGCAGATCGTGGCGTCCTCCCGGGCTCGCGCCAAGATCCGCCAGTGGTTCTCGAAGGAACGCCGGGAGGACGCCCGGGAGCTGGGCCGGGAGGAACTGGTCAAGGAACTGCGTCGGGAAGGGCTTCCGGTGCAGAAGCTGTCCTCCGACCGTGCCTTGATCGAGCTGGCGGCGGCCATGCACTACGCGGACCTGGACGCCATGCACGCCGCCATCGGCGACAACCGCCTCTCCGCCCGCGCCGTGGCGCAGCGACTTCTCCGGAACCTGCGTGGGGGGGCCTATGAGGAGCAGCTCCCGGTCACCGCACGCGACCACGCCGTCGGTCCCCGGCCCGGGCGGGCGACCTCGGTGGGCGTGTACGTCGAGGGCCTCGACGACCTGATGGTGCGGCTGTCGAAGTGCTGCACCCCGGTTCCCGGAGACGAGATCATCGGGTTCGTCACGCGCGGCCGGGGGGTGTCGGTGCACCGGGCCGACTGTTCGAACGCCGCTTCGCTGGCCTCGCGGTCGCGGGAGCGGCTGATCGAGGTGGAGTGGGACCACCGTTCGTCGGGCGTGTTCGTCGCCACCATCGAAGTGACGGCGATCGACCGCTCCAGCCTGCTGGCCGACGTGACCACGGTCGTCTCCGAGCACCACCTCAACATCGTCGGAGCGAACACCCAGACCAATGCCGATCGGATCAGCCGCATGCGGTTCGACGTGGAGCTGGCGGATCCCGCCCACCTCGACTCGGTGCTGCACCAGATCCGGCACCTCGACGCCGTCTACGACGCCTACCGGATCCTCCCCGGGCAGAAGGGCTGACGTCCCGGTGACCGACGACGCGAACGCCGCGCGCGCCCCGAGTGGCACCCATGACGTCCTGTGGCCCGAGTCGACCCGTTGGGAGACGCTCCTCGCCCTCTTCGCCGCCCAGGTGGAGCGGGCCGGCTACGGGCTGGCCCACACCCCGATCTTCGAGGAGGTCAAGGTCTTCCGACGGGGCATCGGCACCGGCAGCGACGTGGTCGGCAAGGAGATGTACGAGTTCGAGGACCGGGGAGGACGCATGCTGGCCCTGCGTCCCGAGGGCACGGCCCCCCTGGTGCGGGCGTTCGTCCAGCACCGCCCCGCCCTCCCGTGGAAGGCCTGGTACGCGACGCCGGCCTTCCGCTACGAGCGGCCCCAGGCCGGCCGGTACCGCCAGCACCACCAGCTCGGGGTCGAAGCTCTGGGGCCGGCCGATCCGGACCTCGACGTCGAGGTGGTGTCGTTGGCCGACGGGGCCTTGCGCTCGGTCGGGCTGACCGACATCGTGCTCAAGCTCAACTCGATGGGGGATGCGCTCTGCCGTCCGGCTTACGTGGAGCGCCTCCGTGCCTACCTCGCCGAACGGCGGGACGCCCTCTGCGACGAGCACGCGCAACGGCTCGAATCCAACCCGCTCCGGGTCCTGGACTGCAAGCGGCCGCAGTGCCGCCAGGCCACCGACGCCGCGCCGCGCCTGGTCGAGGTCCTCTGCGACCCGTGTGCCGCCCACTTCGCCCGGGTGCGACGTGGGCTCGAGGCCCTCGGCGTCCCGTACCGGCTCGACCACCGGCTGGTACGCGGGTTCGACTACTACTCCCGAACGACCTTCGAGTTCGCGTCCGGTGCGCTGGACGCCGCCCAGAACGGCGTCGGCGGGGGAGGACGCTACGACGGGCTGGTCGAGATGCTCGGCGGCCCGCCCACCCCCGGCATCGGGTTCGGCATCGGCATCGAGCGGTTGCTCCTCGCCTGCGACGCCGAGCAGGTGTTCGCCGTCGACCCGCCGAGGCTCGACGCCTTCGTGGTGGACGTCACCGGTGGCGACGTGGCGAGGGACGTGACCTGGCGGCTCCGGCAGGCGGGTCTGCGGGCGGATCGGGCCTTCGACGGCCGGTCGATGAAATCCCAGCTCAAGGCCGCCGACCGCTCGGGAGCGGCGGTGGCGCTCCTGGTGGGGCCGCAGGAAGTGTCAACCCGCACGGTGATCGTCAAGCCGCTCCGGGGGGGTGGCGACCAGCGTCCGGTGCCGGTCGCCGAGGTGGTAGAAGCTGTGCGGGCCGCTCGCCCGACCGCAGGTGGGCCCGAGGGGCCCCCGCCGACCCGAAGGGACGTTCCATGACCGCCATCCCCGGACCGCTCGACGCCACGTCGATGCGGACCCACCTGTGCGGACGGGTCGGCACCTCCGACGTGGGCGATTCGGTGCGAGTGTGCGGATGGGTGGCCAAGCGCCGCGAGCACGGCGAGCACCTGGCCTTCATCGACCTGCGGGACCACACCGGTATCGTCCAGTGCGTGGTCCCCGGGACCGTCGACGTGCGCAGCGAGTACGTCATCGCCGTCGAGGGTGTCGTCCGTCCTCGTCCCGAGGGCACCGCCAACCCGGAGCTTCCGACCGGCGAGGTGGAGCTGGGGGAGTGCACGGTCACGGTGCTGGCCTCGGCCGAGCCACCGCCGTTCGCGGTCGAGGACCGGGTGGACGTCGATGAGACGACCCGGCTCAGGCACCGCTACGTCGATCTCCGCCGTCCCCGGATGCAGGCCAACCTGCGGCTCCGGGCCGCGGTGAACGGAGCGTTGCGGGCGGCCATGGACCGCCAGGGGTTCGTGGAGGTCGAGACGCCGTTGCTCTGGGCGCCAACGCCCGAGGGAGCCCGCGAGTTCGTGGTGCCCAGCCGCCTCCACCACGGCTCGTCCTACGTCCTGCCCCAGAGCCCGCAACTGGCCAAGCAGCTGCTGATGGTGGCAGGCATCGATCGGTACTACCAGATCGCCCGGTGCCTGCGGGACGAAGACCTTCGCGCCGATCGGCAGTTCGAATTCTCCCAGCTCGACGTGGAGGCCTCCTTCGTCAACCAGGACGACGTGCTCGCCTTCGTCTCCGAAGCGGTCCTCGACGCCGCCGAGGCCGCCACCGGCCAGCGTCCGGGGACGATCGAGACGATGACCTGGGCCGAGGCGATCGACCGGTTCGGAACCGACAAGCCCGACCTGCGATTCGGTATGGAGCTGGTGGACCTGTCCCCCGTCTTCGAGGGCACCGGGGTCAAGGCGTTCGGCGCCCCGTGCGTCCGTGCCATCGTGCTCCGAGGAGGCGCCACCCTCACCCGGTCACGGCTCGACACGCTCACCGACCGGGCCAGGACCCTGGGGGCGAAGGGGCTCGCCTGGTTCCGGGTCGTCGAGGGGGACGACGGCACGGCCGGCCTCGACTCGCCGCTCGACCGGTTCCTGTCGGACGGCGAACGATCGGGGCTTCTGGCTGCCACCGCCGCAGGTCCCGGCGACCTGGTGCTGGTGGTGGCGGACGAGTACCGGGTGGCCTGCTCGGTGCTCGGCCAGCTCCGGGTGGACCTGGCCGGTCGGCCGGTGTCCGAAGGCCCCTACCGGTATGCGTGGGTGGTGGACTTCCCGATGTTCGACGGGGTCGACGCCAGCGGCAACCCGGTGGCGGCCCACCATCCCTTCACCATGCCCCATCCCGACGATCTCGACCGGCTGGAGTCGGACCCGACCTCGGTCCGTTCGCAGGCGTACGACCTTGTGCTGAACGGTTGGGAGCTGGGATCGGGCAGCGTGCGGATCCACCGGGGCGACATCCAGAGCCGCGTTTTCGCGGTGCTCGGGATCACCGACGAGGAGGCCGAGTCGCGCTTCGGCTTCCTTCTCGGGGCGTTCCGTTACGGGGCCCCGCCCCACGCCGGCTTCGCCGTGGGCATCGATCGGCTGACCGCCATCTTCGCCGGTGAGGACAGCATCCGCGAGGTCATCGCCTTCCCGAAGACCCAGTCGGGCTCCGACCCCATGACCGGCGCCCCGAAGGCGCTCGCGCCCGGGACGCTCGCCGACCTCGGGCTCCGGGCGGTCCCCGCGCCGGCCAGGGCCTGAGCCCGGGTGGCCGGCGAGGACCTGTTCTCCGGTGCGGCGGAGCAGCGCCTCGCCGCCCGGGCGCCCCTCGCCGCCCGAATGCGTCCCCGCACCCTCGACGACATCATCGGCCAGCAGCACCTGATCGGGCCGGGTGCCCCGCTGCGGGCGCTCATCGAGTCGGACCGCCTGACCTCGGCCGTCCTGTGGGGTCCGCCGGGCACGGGCAAGACCACGCTGGCGTCGGTGGTGGCGTCGACGACCTCCAAGCAGTTCGTGCCGCTGTCGGCCGTGACCGCCGGGGTCAAAGACGTCCGGCAGGTGGTCGACGACGCCAGGCGGCTCCTCGGGGAGCAGGGCCGGGGCACCATCCTCTTCCTGGACGAGGTGCACCGGTTCAACCGGTCGCAGCAGGACGCCCTGCTCCCGTCCGTGGAGGGGGGCCTGCTGGTGCTCATCGGTGCCACCACCGAGAACCCCTTCTTCGAGGTGAACGCCCCGCTGCTGTCGCGTTCGACGCTCTGGCGGCTGGAACCGCTCTCGGCCGACGAGCTGGGACAGGTCGTGGCCCGGGCGTGCCTGTCCGAGGGCGCCGCGGCGGATCCGGAAGCGGTGGCAGCGCTGGTCGGGCTGGCCGACGGGGATGCTCGAGCGGTCCTGACCACACTGGAGGTGGCGCTCGCCCTGGCGGGGGACCGGCCGGTCTCCCTCGGAGACGTGGAGAAGGCCCGCAACGCGCGCCTCCAGCACTACGCCGAGGACGACCACTACGACCAGGTGTCGGCCTTCATCAAGTCGGTGCGGGGATCGGACCCCGACGCGGGTCTCTACTGGCTGGCCCGGATGCTCGAGTCGGGCGAGGACGCCCGGTTCATCGCCCGGCGCCTGGTCATCCTGGCCAGCGAGGACATCGGGGAGGCGGATCCACTTGCGCTGGTGGTAGCCGACGCCGCCGCCCGGGCCGTCGAGTTCGTCGGCCTGCCCGAGGCCCAGCTGAACCTGGCCCAGGCGGTGGTGCACCTGGCGTGCGCCCCGAAGTCCAACCGGGTCACCGTGGCGTTGGGACGTGCTCGGCGCGACGTCCAGGAGGGGCCCCGCGGGGACGTTCCCGTCCACCTCCGGGACGCCCACTACCGGAGTGCGGCGAAGATCGGACACGGCGCCGGCTACGTCTACCCGCACGACCAGCCCGGGGCTTGGGTCGACCAGCGGTACCGGCCGGCCGAGCTCGGGGACGCCCGCTACTACGAGCCCAGCGACCGGGGGCACGAGGCGGTCGTCGCTGAGCGTCTCCGGCAGTGGCGCGGCACCGACGGCACCGACGGCACCGACGGCACCGACGGCACAGACGGCCACCTGGAGGAGCCCGGACG
>JAJYYG010000125.1 GCA_021801235.1 Actinomycetes bacterium | reverse complement strand
GGGCCGGCGAGCCCGCCGGGGCGGCGTCGGCTCGGCGGGCGACGCCGGGCCCGGCGCCAGGCGGCGGGCCAGCGCGTCCGTGGCGGCCCAGAAGAAGGAGCGGACCGCCTCGTCCGGATCGCCTCCGCCGGCCGTCCCGAATGTCGCGGGGGCCGCTGCCACCAGGGCCCCGATCCGCTCCCGGTCGGCCCCGTCCACCACCGGCCGCCACCGCGCCTGCCACCGGCCGGCCCCGTCCCCGGGCACCTGTTCGAGGGACGGCAGGATCCGTCCCCGGGCGACCAGCTCGACCACCAGCTCGGCGGCTCGGGCGGCGAACCGCAGGTCGGTGGCGGCCACGACGTCGGTCGGATCGGAACCGGGGAAGGGGGTCGTCCCGGCGAAGGACGGGGCGAGGATCGCCAGCAGCTCCACTGCCCGGGCCGGGTCCACCACGATCGCCGGCACCACCCACGAGGGCCACCCGGCCGGGACCGGTGCGCCCGCGGCGCCCGCCTCCGGACGGGCCCCGGTGGGCGGCCCGGGTGCCGCCGGGTCCGGGGAGAAACGGCCCGGAGGGAAGGGGTCCGGGGAGATGGGGTCCTCCAGCCACGGCGAGGGGAGCGGCCCGGTGGCGGTGCCCGGAAGACCGAGGACGAGCTCGTTTCCCTCCCCGGCAACCAGGTCGTCCACCGCGAACCCTCCGAGCTCCGAGAAGGCGGTGCGGACACCACCCGCGTCGAGGGCGAACGGGTGGGCCCGGGGGCGGGGCGTCCGCGGGGGCCTGCCCCTGCGGGGTACGACCCGCCGGGGACGGTCCCCGTCCTCGGCCCACAACGCCACGCCCTCCCCGGCACCGGCACCGGCGCCGCCGGGAGACCACGCGGCGTGCAGGACGATCACCGGGCCATTGTGCCCTACGCCGGTGACCTGACGCGACCCGCCACCGGACCCGGGGGGAACCGGTCCGCCCGGCGTGCGGTCAGCCGGCGGGCATCCCCACGATCGGCTGGTTCAGGTGGGCCCCGCCCATCGAGCCGAAGAACGCAGCGTCGCCGAAGGAGAAGATCCCCCCGTCGGCGGCCACCTCCCAGTAGCCCTTGCCGTCCGGGGTGGCGGCCATCCCCACGATCGGCTGGTTCAGGTGGGCCCCGCCCATCGAGCCGAAGAACGCAGCGTCGCCGAAGGAGAAGATCCCCCCGTCGGCGGCCACCTCCCAGTAGCCCTTGCCGTCCGGGGTGGCGGCCATCCCCACGATCGGCTGGTTCAGGTGGGCCCCGCCCATCGAGCCGAAGAACGCAGCGTCGCCGAAGGAGAAGATCCCCCCGTCGGCGGCCACCAGGCGGTACCCGACGCCGGAGGTGGGGGTGGCCATCCCCCCGTTGGGGTTGGCGGCCATCCCCCCGTTGGGGTTGGCGGCCATCCCCCCGCCGGCTGCCACCCCTAGAGAGCCCGTCGTCGACACGCCAGCGACCACGGCGAAACTGAAGTCGGCGGCGTTGTCGTTGGTATCCACCGGCACCCCGCTCGTGAACCCGTGCCGCACGAAGGCGAACTGCGGGCCCATGGTCAGCGAGTCCGGATAGGTCAACCCCTTCCCGGCCACCAGACCCGCCGGCGCCCCCACGGTGCCGGCCATGTCCACAGCCGCCTGATCAGGTGCCATGACGGCGAACCCGCTGAGGGCGGTGAGCACCCCGGGCCCGAGGGCCACCGGCGGCAGCTGGGCGGCGAGGCTGAACGAGGGACCCGCGACCACCGCGGTGCCCCCGGGTGCCAGGGTCCCGGTGCCGAGCTCCACGGTGTCGAATGTCGCAGAGGTCGCCGACTTCAGCTGGACTGCCCAACCCACGAGCGGGATCGTCGTCGTCGTGGGGTTGGTCACCTGGACGAACCAGTCGCCGGGGCCGTTCGGGCCGAACGTACGGAACTGGCTGATCTCGAGAGTGTGGGGCGCGGCGCCGACGACGAGGGGGATGGGGCCGGTCGTCACCGTCGCGCTTCCCTCGGTGAGCGTGAGTGCGATCCGGAAGTGGCCCTCCTCCAGCGGGGTCCCCGAGAGCAACCCCGAGGGCGAGAGGCTGAGCCCGGCGGGCAGCACCGCTCCCGGGGCGAGCGCGAATGCGGCCGGTCCGGAGGCGTCGAACTGGTAGTCGTAGGGCTGGGCGAGCGTCCCCGCCGGCGGCGACGAGGCGGTCATCACCACCGGGGAAACGGTGATCGTCACCGGGTCCGCGAGCGGGTTCGCCGACCCGTTCGTCTCGTCGACGGTGAAGTCCACCGTCGAGCCGGCGGCGGCGGAAGGTGGCGTGCCGGCCAGCGTGGCCGTGCCGTTGTGGCCGTCGGTGAGGGTCAACCACCCCGGCAGCGGGGTCGACGGATCGACGGCGAACGCCGGGGTCGGCATGCCCGACGCACTGAGCTGGTACACGCCCGGCGCACCGGCCACGAACGTCGGGGTGTCGGGGGCGCTGGTCGCCACGATCTGGTCCTTGACCAACAGGGTCAGCGTCTCGAAGTCCGTGCCGGCGCCGTTCGCCAGCGCCACCCGCAGCGAGTACCCACCCGGGCAAGCGGCACCTTCGCCGTTGTCGGGTGTCCCCGCGAGTGTCGCCGACCCGTCGCCGTTGTCGGTGAACGTGAGCCCGGTGGGCAGCGAGGTGGCGGAGCCGGCGCAGGTGACCGAGGCCAGCGTGACCGCCGGGGCGGGCGAGCCGCCACCGCAGATCGTCCAGCTCGAGGCGGAGAGTGCCACCATCGTGTCCGACGTGGCCGACGGGGACGCGCCGGTGCACGGACCCGTGGTGGTCGTACCCCCGAACGACGGGGCGGTCTCGGCCTGCAGGGTGAGGGCCACACCGGGCGCGGTGCCGACGCCGTTCGACGCGCTCACCACCACCGCCGCGCTCCCCGGTGCGCTCGGCGTCCCCGAGAGGACCGCCGTGCCGTTCCCATGGTCGGTGAAGGACACCCCGGCCGGCAGGTTCGACGACGAGCACGGGCTGGGGCCGACGGTGCAGGTGAACGCCGGGGTGGGCACCCCGATCGCGGTGAACGAGTACGTACCCGAGGTCCCCACGGTGAAGATCGCTGAGGCGCTCGTGCCGGTCGGTTCGGTGATGGCCGCCGGGCTGCCGATGGCCAGATCGACGACCTGGGACGCCGACCCGGCGACCGACGTCGCCGAGACGGTCAGGGGCACTTCGGCCGGCGTCTCCGGCGCTCCGGGAGCCACCGACAGCGTGGCGGTCCCGTTGCCGTCGTCGGTGAACGAGACGCCGTCAGGCAGCGGGCCGGCGACCGACAGCGCCGGCACCGGGTAGGCGTCCGCGTTCGTCGTGACGGTGAAGGCGCCGCCCGCTCCGTAGCGGAAGCCGGCGACGGTTCCCGAGGTGAGCTGGGGCGCCTTTCGTACCTGGATCGAGAGCGTCTGGGTCACCGAGTTGGTGCCGCAGTCCGAACCGGTCAGCGTGACGGCCGTCACGCCGCTGGCGGTCGGGTCTCCCGAGATGGTGGCGGTGCCGTCGGCACCGGCCGTGAAGGAGAGCCCCGCCGGAAGACCCGTCGGGACGGCGATGCATCCGAAGGAGTAGACGTAGTTGGCGTAGCTCATGGTGCCGAGCGACACGCCGAAGGATCCGCTGGTGCCTTCGGTGAAGACCGCGGTCGACGGCGAGGTGAACGTCGGTGGTCCGACCAGGTCGATGGTGAGGAGCGCCTCTCCGTGGGCGGCATCGACGATGCGGTCGGCGATCGACCCGGTGGAGCCCGGCATGAGCGGGGTGGTCGGCGTGCCCGAGATGGTGCTGCTCTCATCGCCGGACGGGCACCCGGTGCCCGCCCCGTCGGTGAGCGTGAGCCCGGCAGGGAGTGGCGACCGGCTGGTGAGGGTATCGGTCGGGTCGTCCGAGCAGAGGGTCACCGATCCGGCCTGCCCGACGAGGAAGGTGGCCTGGCCGGACGCCGGTGCGAGGCCCGACGGCGCGGTGTAGGAGACGAGGTTGCCCCCCGGGACCATCGTCAGCTGCGCACCGCCGGTGTTCGAGACGTAGAGCGCGAGGGTCTGTGTCGTCGAGCCGACCGCGTTGGTGGCGGTCAGGGTCACCGTGTACACACCGCTGGTGTACCCCGCGCCGGCGATGGTGGCCGAGCCGTTGCCTGCGGGCGTGAAGTAGAGGCCGTAGGTCGAGAAGTTGGAGTCGATCTCGCTGTACCCGGTGGCCGTCGTGCAGGGGGTCGGCGAGCCTCCCACCGCGATGGTGCAGCTGATCGAGGCGGTGGGTGACCCCGAGGTCGTCACGGTGAACGTGCCGTCCGCCTGGGTCGTGAAGCCGGCGCTGTCCGGGCTCGTGAACACGGGCGGGCCCCCGATGGTGAGGGTGAAGCTCTGCGTGACGAAGCCGGAGGTGCTGGTGGCGTCGATGGTCAGGTCGTAGACACCGGTGTCCGACGTCGCCAGGTTGGCACCTCCCGACGAAAGGGTGGCCGTGCCGTTGCCGTTGTCGACGAAGCGGACGTCGGCGGGCAAGGTCGAACCGCAGCCGGTCGAGCAGGTGACCGAGGCGACGGTGAGGGCGGGCGAGGGGAAGCCCGAAGTGGCGACCGTGGCCGAGCCGGTCGCGCCGGTGGCCCACGTGGCGCTCGAGGCGGAGGTGAACGCCGGCGCCTGGGCCACGGTCACGACCACCTGCTCGGTGGCGGTGCCGTAGGTGTTGGTGGCGCTGACGTCGATGGCGTAGCAGCCGCCGGCGCTCACCGACGGCGTCCCGGTCACGTCGAACTGCCCGTTCGCGGAGCCGTCGAAGCCCATCCCGGCGGGCAGCCCCGCTTGGCAGGCGGCCCCGCCGCTCGACGCTCCCGAGGCGGGCGTGTCCGTCATGGTCGGATCGGGTGCGCCGGTGGCGGCACCCGCGACGGTCTGCGGGACGCCGGCGGTGAACGGGAACACGGCCGAGGCGCCCGCGACGAACGCCGGCGCCGGCGAGGTCGGGAACACGTTCGCGTAGACGGTGCGCGTCGAGGAGGTCTGGGTGTTGCCCGGCACGCTGCCCGCTGCAGTGGCCGGGATGGTGACGTCCGCCACCGTCGTGGTGATCGGCTCCTGGACGAACGGCAGCCCGTTGGTCGCGACCTGATAGGTGTGCGTCGCCGCCACCGACCACGACGAGGCACAGGTCCCGCCCGGCTGGTAGGTGAACACCAGGTTCGGATCGGAGGAGGAGCCGGCGGTGGCGGTGTCGGGGGTGCTCCCGTCGCCCCAGTCGACGGTGACCTGGGGTGTCGTGTAGCTGGCGGTCCCCTGCATGTCGGGGCTGGCCAGGCACTGGGTGAGGGTGAAGGCGTTCCCGTCCTGGACCGGCCCGACCACCGACGGCGCGATTGCCGTCGGTGGCGGACCGGAGGCCGCGGCGTAGCTCGCGCCGCTCGCGCCCGGTGGACCGGCCGCCGACACGACCACGTTCTGGTCGCTCTGCTGGGTGACGCCGTACTGGTCGGTGGTGATGAGACGGACGTGGTAGGTCCCCGGGGCCGGCCACGTCCAGTTGACCGAGTCGCCGACCAGCGTGGTGACCGGGTCGCCGTGGAAAGCGGGGTCCTCCGACCAGCCGAGCTCGGCGGACGGGCTGCACACCCCCGCGCCGAAGCTGCAGACGGCGAGGTCCTGCTCGTTGGCGGCCAACCCCGTCGTGGAGTGGTAGTCGGGGCTGTTCGAGCACACCGGCACCTCTTGGATCAGCTTCGGGGGGTTCGTCGGGTCGTAGGGGCACTTGGTCTCGATCTGCCAGGTGTAGGTCGTGTTGTAGCCGGACGGGCTGGTGCTCGGGTCGGTGAGCGTCGTGGTCTGGCCCGCCACCAGGCCGCCGTTCGGTGCACCGTCCAACTGGTCGTTGGCGAACGTGTTGTACTTGTTCACCAGCCAGGTGGCCGGGGGCGTGCCGGAGTCGGGCACAAGCGTGAGCTGTTCGAGCTGGCTGCTCCCGTACTGCTGTACGTTCCCGTCGGCCTCCACGATGGTGTTGCCTTCGGCCGACACGAGGTTTCCCGTCGGCACGATGTTCTGGGTGAAGCAGTCGGCGGAACCCGGGTCGTTGGCCGTGCAGGCGTGGCCGAGGAAGGAGAAGTAGTTCACCTGGTCCTGGAGGACGGTCGTCCCGCCGTAGGCCATGACGACGATCGAGGGTGACAGCGTGCACTCGCCTGCCGCCACGCACTGGTCGCCGGAGTCCAGCCCGCCGGCATCGATGCTCCCGGGGTTCGACACGGTGGCGAACTCGTTGCCGTCGATGAACGCGATCTCCGGGTGCCCCGCCCCGTTGAAGTAGTGGAACTCGCCCGACGGCAGGTACCCGCTCAGGCCTGCCAGAGTCGCGTCCGTCGGCGGGTACTGCGGCATGTCCTCCGTCCAGGCGAGCCCGCCCGACACGCTGAGGTTGACTTCGGGGGGCCCGGACCAACCGTTGTCGATCCCCATGGGCCAGGTGTCGATGTTCGGGGCCGTCGAGACGACCTGCGAGTTGACCGGTGTGCCGTCGGAGTTGATCCCCGTGACCCGGATCTGATCGGGCGCTCCCGTGCTCGGCGCCGGCGGACTCGAGTAGACGACGCACGACGGGCAGGCGGACCCGTTGGCATTGCCGATGTCGATCGCCGGGATGTCGAGCTGCGCGGCGAAGTTCTGCTGGTTGTCCGTCCCCCCGTTCCCGGTGGGGTCGTTGAGCAGATTGGCGACGAAGGCGGACGGGCTCTCGTCCACGATGGCGTTGATGTCGGCCTGGAGCTTGCCGGGGATCAGCGAGGCGGTCACCACGGTGATCGCCTCCTCCACCGCCACCGTGGCGGCGATCGCAGCGATGGCCAGAGGACCGGCCAGGGCCTCCGCCCCCGCCGCGTCGAAGGCGGAGGTGTCCATGCCCGCCTCGACAGCCTCTTCGTCCCCGAGCGTGTCGAGTGCGTTCACCTCGGGGTCCGGAGGTTCACCCTCCGCCTGTGCCTGGGCCTTGACCTCCGTCAGGCGGGCGCTCTGAGCGTTCTTGGTCTCTGCGATCCGCAGGCCGGAGCGGAACTTGAGGCTTTGGTACTTGAAGGGTCGGACGAGCTTCAGGAACGCGCTGAAGCCCTCGCTCCCCACTCCAAGCTGGGCGACGACCTGTGGAACGGCGCCGGCGAGGATGGTGGAGGCCGCTCCTGCCCCCGCCACGATGCCGTCCTGGATCACGGTCTGGTCGGCGGGGACCCCCAGCGCTCCCGAGATGTTGAGGGACTGGTCGGCGTCGTAGATGCCGTACGAGACGAACTCGGCGTAGGTCGGCGGCTGGAGCGACGCGAACAGGCCTTCGAGGCCAATGCCGGTCGTGCCCGGGATGCAAATGTTTTGGTCGAGCGGGTTGTAGGTGAAGATGGTCGTGTCGGGCGGGCGGTAGTTGCACTGCTCCGAGGACCACTTGTTGTACTCGGCCAGGGCGTCGCGCGCGGCGGTGGACTCGTACTGCAGGTCGATGGCGCGGATCCACTGGTAGGCACCCTGGTCGTCGGCGGTCATCGCCCCCGCCGCCTCGGCCTCGGCATCGGCGATCCCGTTGAGCATGCTCTCCACCATGCCCGCCACCTCGGGCAGTCCCGTCTCTCCCACCCGGGGATCGCCGGCGGGCCAGCCGTGGAGCTGCGCGTACATGAGCTCGGCGTCGTCCTCCAGGGACCACATGCCGCAGATCTCCGCCTGCGTGGAGGCGTACGACGGGAAGGTCACGATCTGCCAGGTGGGCTGGGCCACGTCACAGGTGGTCGACGGCTCGAAGAGGCGCCCGGTGCTGTCGACCTGTCCGGTGACACCGGGCGGCAGTTGGTGGGTCGTCGCCGACGGAGCCACACGTGGGGTCGGCACCTTCGGTGCCGCGGCCGCCGGTTGGACCCCGGCCAGGGGGACGAGTACCGTCAGCGAGGCCAGCGCGGTGACGAGGGACCGGAGCCCGCCCCGCCTTGACCGGTTGATAGGCGCCTTGCGGATCATGGCGTGGACCTCCTGGCCGGACCGACCCGTGGCCCTCGGAGGATCCGTGCCACCGCTCGGCTCGTAGCCTTTCGGTCGCCGAGGAAACTTGTCTATCCGAGATGCGCTCGTCGTGCAACGACCACCGCGGCTTGCCGGTCCGTCCGGTCCGGTCCGAGGATTCTGCACACGGTGCGGTCGCGTGCCCCCGGCGCGGCTCGCCCGGGTCCGGGACGTGGTTCCGGGGCGCGGGTCGTAGTCGCCGGTGTCAGGATGCGCGCCCGGTGCTGCCCGGGACCACCGGGTCGACAGAGAGCCCGCTGCACCCCGGGAACCCCCGAACGGTGGCACCCGGAACCTGCACGCCGACCTTGGTGACCAGGGTCGGCTGGGTCAGGTTCGGGGGCGTCACCAGAAGGGACGGGTAGTACGGGCAGGACGTGGCCGTGCCCACCGGGTTGTCGTTGCCTGCGACGTCGGCCGACGCGGTCTGCCCGGGTGCCAGCGAGACGACCGGCAGGATCTTCGAGCCGTTCTGCAGACCCCCCAGCATGCTCGTGGTCTCCCGGGTGGCCTGGATCACCTGGTTCCCCTCGGCGTCCAGGCCCGCAACCCCCGGGTAGCCGCCCAAACTGCAGGACCGGTCGCTGACGTTGACGAACCCCAGCGTCTCGGCGACACTGCCCGCGGCCGCCCCGTAGCCGAGCGCCTCGACGCGGATCTGGTTGTTCTGACACGCTGCTCCGGTCGGGGCAACCGTCGTGGTCGGCAACGCGGTCGGCGGTCGTGCCACCGTCGAGGTGGTCGAGGTGGTCGTCGATGGGGTCACCTGCGGCGTGCTCGCTCGTTGGGTTGTTTTTGGCGCCGTCGTAGCGGCAGGCGATCCGCACCCGGCGGCCACCAGCCCGACAGCGAGAACCACAGCCACCGCCACCGCTCGCTTCAACGCCGGAATCCTCCCTCCACGAGCCCGAACGGGACACTATCCCCAGCAAGTGCCCACATTCATCCGCCTACGACCGGACCCCGGTCGCGTATCGGGCCCCGCAAGCGCGGATGACCATCGCGTCTTGCGTCGCCGGCCTACGGTGGTCGCCGGGCCGCCACGGTTCGGCTTTCGGCCTCTGTCGCCCGTCCCGGTGTCGACCGGCGCACCCGCCGAGCCCCGTGTTGCGAGCCTTCAACCCAGGCCTCCCACCGACAGGGCGCACCTAGCCTTCCCGGCCCGCGCTCCCTTCCATCTCAGGACCCGGCGCCGGCTCAAGCTGGCGGATCCAGCCGGACCTGCCGCTGCACTGCGCAGCCCCATTCAGCGCGGAGACTGGCGCACAGCTCTGCCGGATCTGGAATCGACGTCGGACGACTCGACGTCGGACCAAGGGAAGGCTCACGAAGGCGGGCCGCCGGTCGAGCCGAGCATGCACCACGCCCCAGCTACTGCGTCGCCACGGGGCCCCATTCCCGACCACCCGTTGCCGGAAAGCTCGAGCGCTACCGACAGTAGGCCGCCAAGGCCCGCACGGTGCTCCCGTGTCCACCGATCGGTACCGGAACGTGGCAACCCTGGTCCGCGTGGTGCGTCGCGACGAGGCCGACGGATCCCGGGCCGGCAGTCAGGATGCGAGCCGGAGCGGGTGGTGCCGCCCGGTCCGGTACTCCTTCCCATCACCGGTTCGACCGATCCTGAGCTGCACCAGTAGCGGCTGGCTCAGGGGGGATCGGAGGGGACGGTGACAGGGGCCCATGGGTGGCCAGGAGTACCGGAGCCGGACGGCAGTGCCGGCGCCTACCGCTCGGGAACGGGGTGACCCGAGCGGCCGACGGGGACGTTGAGCGCCGGCACGATCTGTGGTCGGACCCTCGTCAGAGGGTGCCGGCCAGCGAGGAAAGCCCCGGGACGGAGCTCGCCCCAGGAAGGCTCGGGAGCTTGGGCAGGCTCGGCAGGGATCCGGCGCCGGGCAGGCTCGAGACGACCGGGATCGACGAGGGGCTCGGGGTACCCGTCGGCAGGCTGGGCAGCGATCCCGCGCCGGGCAGGCTCGAGACGACCGGGATCGACGAGGGGCTCGGGGTACCCGTCGGCAGGCTGGGCAGCGATCCCGCGCCGGGCAGGCTCGGCAGGCTGGGCAGCGATCCCGCGCCGGGCAGGCTCGAGACGACCGGGATCGACGAGGGGCTCGGGGTACCCGTCGGCAGGCTGGGCAGCGATCCCGCGCCGGGCAGGCTCGAGACGACCGGGATCGACGAGAGGCTCGGGGTACCCGTCGGCAGGCTGGGCAGCGATCCCGCGCCGGGCAGGCTCGGCAGGCTGGGCAGCGATCCCGCGCCGTGCATGCTCGGCAGGCTGGGCAGCGATCCCGCGCCGGGCAGGCTCGGCAGGCTGGGCAGCGATCCCGCGCCGGGCAGGCTCGGCAGGCTGGGCAGCGATCCGGCGCCGGGGCCGGTGATGCACACGGTCAGCCCCTTGGTGCTCGAGATGGTCACCGATCCGCCGTTCCCGGCGAAACTGAGGCTTCCCCCGCCGGAGGCGGAACCCGGGAAGGGGAGGGCCGGGGGTGTCGGCGTCGACACGCACTTGGTGCCGGTGGCGGGCGGGTTCGAGGCGCCCGAGGGCAGGCTGGGAAGCTTTGGCAGGCTCGTCAACGACGCCGACCCTGGGAGCGACGGGAGCGACGGGGTGGACGAGAGACCGGGGACGGTGACCCCGCTGACCGCCGAGCCGGACGCCGCGGTGGTGGTCGCCCCGCTCGGGAGCGCACCCCCGGCGACGAACGCCACCCCGACGAGCCCCGCCGCTCCTCCGGCGAGGCGGACCATCTTCGCTCGATTCATGATGTTCCTCCCTGATGTCCAGCGGCACCGCAGGTGGCGATGCCGTCACTCTGGAAAGGGAACGGGCGCGAGGGTCGAACCCTTCGGTCCAACCGGAAGAAATCTGGATCTTTCTGCTCCGGCGCCCGCCGGATCCGGACCCGCTCTCCCCCGCGGTCCACCGTCACCGGGCCAGGTCCCCCGGTGTCCCACGGCGCCCGACGGCTCCGGCCCGGCGCGTCCGGCGCTCAGCTCAGCCACCCGCGCCGGCTCCGCCCGCCGATGCGGCCGCCGACGTGCCACCGGAAGCACTCCCGGCGGATCCGGACGAAGGACTGTTGAGGACGGTGACGGCTGAGATCCGCCAGCCCGCCGCCGACGGGACCAGATCGACGACCACCCGGAGGACATCGGCCGCCGGTGACGACATCTTGTCGTTCACGTACGTCTGGTCGACCACGCCGTAGACGCTGGCACCGGTGGGGCTCGCCGACTGGACGTAGAGGCTCCGGATCTGGCCGCGCGACGAGGCCAGGGCGGCCTCGAGCTGTTGACGGATCGACGATCCGAAGAACTGCTTGGCCTGGGTGGCGAACGACCCGGCGGCGAGCCGCTGGACGTTGCCGAAGTCGGCGTCCACGTTCTTGGCGTCGAAGTTGGTGAGCGCCAGGAGGAACCCGCGCGCCGCGGTGGCTGCCGCGGCCTCTTCGCCCAGGGTGCTGCGCTCGGTGGCCCAGGCGTGCCCGAACCCGAGGGTGCCGGCGACACCGAGCACGGCGACGGCCGCGACAGACCGTCGGACCCACCGCCTGCCGCCCGGAGACCGGTCCCCCTTCGGCCACGCCCTGCGGCGGGAACCGACGGGTGCGCCTTCCGGCTCCCACCCTTCCTCGGCACCCGACTCGTCACCCCTCGCACCCTCGTCCTCACTCCCGTCATCCCGGACCTCTGTCCGTGGATCCTCCCCCGGGCCGCCCGTCCCCGGATCCGGCTCCGCCACCCGGTGCCCGGTGCCCGAGCGCAACGGAGTGGTGCGCCCGGTGCCACGGTCGACGACGGCGACCCCTGGACGCGGGGGCCCCGTCACGCCGCCTTCCCCGACTCCATCGTCCACATCGAACCGACGAGCCGCACCGGCTCTCCGGACTCCTGCCCGTCCCGGAGCGCGCCCGTTGCCGGCGGTGCCGGCGGTCTTCCCGGTGGTGGTTGTCATCGATGCGTCTCCTTCGTCTCTGGGTCGGTCGTGGAACGGCGTTGCGCCGGGCGGGGGCCGCGGCGTCGCCACCGACGCCGCACCGGCCCCGGCAGGGCGAGGACGCCCGCCCCCATCAGGGGGAGCGCCGGGCCACCACTCGGACCGCGTCCCGGTGCGGCCGGACGGACCGCGGCGGTGGTTCCCGCCGTGGCCGGCGGTCCGGGGATGGGGGACCCGGAGCCCCGGACCCGGGCATCGGCGGCAGTGGGCTCGTCGACGACCACGCCGGGCACCGCCGGGGTGAACCCGGGTTGGGTGGCCGCGGGAACACCGGGACCGAACTCGGTCGAGCAGGCGGCCCCCGGGCGCACCGGAGGGAGCGTGCGCGGCGAGGCGTAGGTGCTGGCAGCGGGCGACAGCACCGGCGGGAGGAGCAGCCGCGTGCGCAGGGAGAGCTGGTCGGGGTTGGTCGACCCGCCCACGGTGAGGGAGCGCGCCGGGCCTGAGGTGGCCACGGCGTTCACCGCACCGAAGAACTCGTTGTTGGTCGCCAACGCCGTGCCGAGGTTCGACAGGTTGGCGGGGACCGACAGGTTGGAGGTGGTGGCTCCCAGGTCGTGGACGATGCAGGCCAGGTTCGGGCGCTCGGCCTGCACCAGCACGCCCAGTTGGCTCGACGCCTGCGCTCCCGAGTCGAGCAACTGCACGATGGCGGCCTGGTGGGTGGACAGGACCCCGAGGACCACCGCGGTGTTCGCCAGGGACCGCTGGAGCGCGGGTCCGGCGGCGGTCACCGAGTCGAGCACCGGGGGGGCGTTGGACAGGAGGGCCGAGAACTGTTGTTGGTACTGGAGGAACTCCTGGGAGAACTGTTGGCCCGCGGCGATGATGGTGTGGAGGTTGCCGGCCTCCCCGTCCAGGGCCACCGACGTCTGTCGGAGCACGGTGTTCAGGCTCCCGACCGGGATCGCCCGGAGGAATCCGGTGGCGGTGGCGATCACCTGTCCGATGTCGGCCGGCGCCCCGCCCGGGGCTACGGGGATGACGGCACCCTGCGCCAGGGGAGGAGCGGCTCCGCCCCGTTGGGGTACGAGGTCGATCTGCTGCTGTCCGAGCGCGTTCGCCACCTCTACCCGGGCGGCCACGTCGTCGGGGATGCGCCGGCCGGCGTCGATCGCCATCGACACCCGGGCGCCGGTGGGGGTGAGCCCGATCCGGTCCACCGAGCCGACGGCCACCCCGTTCAGCGTGACGGTGAACCCGGGGTACAGCCCGTCGGCGTCGGGGAGGACGGTGGAGACGACCGTCGGCGGGCGCAGGGGGTCGCCCAGCAGGTTGACGACGCCCAACCCGATCAGCACCGCCGACAGGACGAAGAAGCTGACCAGGTTGGCCACGACCCGGCGGGTGATCATCCCGGCCCCCCGCAGGTCGACGACGGCTGGGATGCGTTCGAACCGCCGAGCGGGAGCCCACAGACCACCAGATCGGCCAGCACCTGCACCTGGTTCCCGCGGACCAACGACGCGATGGCGGCGTTGTTGCCGGGCAGGGCATCGATCAGGCCGACCAGGTTCTGCTCGCTGGTGCGCAGGGCGCTCGCCGTCCCCGCCAGACCCGCCAGGTTGGCGTCGATCTGGCTCACGTAGGTCTCCAACAGGGCCCGGCCCTGCACCGAGAGGTTCTCCAACGAGGCGAGCAGTTGCTCGAACGCCGCCGACTGGCTGGCCAGCACCGAGGTGGTGGTCGCCAACGTGGAGACCGCCGCGCCGGCCTGCCCTGTATCCGGGGCGAGCGAAGCGGTGAGCTGGTCCATGTTGCCGATGAGGGAACGGATCTCGCCCGTTCGGCCCGCGTATCCCTGGAGGACGGTGCCCAGGTTGTCGAGCAGCGACCGGAGCCGGCCACCCTGCCCTCCGAGCCCCTGGGCGCCGGTCGCCACCAGCTGGGCGAGTTGCGAGGAGTTCACCGCTCCGAACACCGACGCCCCCGACGAGAGGAGCTGGGTGAGCCCGGGGACCACCTCGGTGCGGGTCAGTACCGTGCCGTCCGCCAGCAACGGCTGCGCCGGACCGTGTCCGTCGTCGACCAGTTCGAGGTACTGCTGCCCGAGGATGGTGGTGCGCTTCAGCTCCACCGTGAGGTCGGCGGGGACCTCCGCCGACCGGTTCACAATGAACCCGACCCGGGCCGAGGTCCCGTCCAGGGCGATCGAGGTGACGCGGCCCACCGGCAGGTCGCCTTCCTCGACCGGCGCCCCGTTGACCAGGCCCCCGACGTCGGTGAAGACCGCCGCCGCGCTCACCGACGGGGGCGTCCCGAAGGGCACGGTGCAGGCCGTCGACCCGGTCGCAACCAGTGCCAGCATGACGGCCGCTCCTGCCCGCCGCGCTGGTCCCGACCACCGCACAGCGGCCCGTCGGCCCGACCGTCTCACAGCGGCCCGTCGGCCCGACCGTCTCACAGCGGCCCGTCCGCCCAGCCACCGCACAGCGGCCCGTCGGCCCGACCGTCTCACAGCGGCCCGTCGGCCCGACCGTCTCACAGGCCCCCCAGCAGTCCGCCGAGCAGGCCGCCGACGCCGGCGGGAGGGGAGGGAGCTGACCCGCCGGACGCCGGCGGGAGGGGAGGGAGCTGCGATGCAGCCGGTGCGGTCAACGTCGGCGTCGAACCGGCTTCCGCCGGTCCCGATCCGGTCGGAGCGGCGGGGGTGCCGGCGGGTGACGTGGTCCCGCCGGTCGGCGCGGCGGCGGCCGGCGCCGTCGTCGCACCCAGGCCGGCGGCGCCGGGGATCATGGCCAGGCCGCGGCTGAGGAGCGACTCGAGGGCGGCCGGGGACGGCCCCCCGCCCGGACCGCTGGTGAGGGCACCGGCGATCTGGGGGAACAGCCCGAGCAGGGGATCGAAGAACCCCGACGCCGGGTTGCCGCAGGTCTGCAACGTCGAGAGCTGGGTGGGAGTCAGACCGCTGGCGTGGTGTGCCGCGATCCGGCGGCAGACACCCGCCAGCCGGTCGCGGAGCAGGCCGGCCACGTCCGACACGGTGAGGCCGGGCGCCAGCTGGTTGTTGAGGTTCAGCCAGTTGTGGGCCGGGTCATAGGAGCGCTCGGCCGCGGCGAACAACAGCACGGCCGAGGAGAGCAGCTGGTCGACCGAGGAGAGGTTCCGGGAGACGGTCCGCCCGACCCGAGCGATGCCGGCCACGTCGGACTCGATCGGCTGGAGGTTCGGGGTCAGCAGTGCGGAGAGCTGGGCGGTCGCGGTGGCGAGATCGGTCACCGCCTTGCCCAGCTCCGGACCGTGCGAGGCGAGCACCGCCGAGACGGTGTCGTAGTTCTGGATCAGGCTGGTGATGACCGCGGTACGGGATCGGAGGGTCCCGGTGATCTGCGCCAGCGTCCCGTCGAGCTGGCCGAGGTTGTCCCCCTTGCTGGCCAGCAGCTGCAGCGTCCCGGCCGCGTTGCCCAGCAGCGCGTGGAGTCCGGCGCCCTGGCCGGCGAGGTCGGCGGCCAGGTTGCCGAGCAGGGTGCCGGTCGCATGGGGGTCGACCTGGGAGAGGAAGGACTGGAGGTCCTTCAGCAACCGGTCGGTCGAGACGGGGACCGAGGTGCGGGCGAGCGGGATGGTCCCCCCGTCCGCCAGGCGCGCACCCCCGGTGTACCCCGGAGCCAACTCCACCGACGGCTCGCCGAGGAGCTGGGGGGACACCAGTGAGGCGGTGGCGTCGGCTGGGACCGGCCGGTCGTGGTCGACGGCCATCGTCACGACCACGGCGTCCCCGACGTTGCGCACCGACCGGACGGTGCCGATCGGCACCCCCAGCTCCTCGACGGTGTTGCCGGCGAAGACGCCGTCGGCACTGGCGAACACGGCGCGGACCACGGTCGGAGCCGGCGAACGGGTGACCACTTCCCCCACCACCGCCCCCGCCGCCAGGACGGCGACGACCACCGCGCTGACGAGGACCCGGCGACCGGTCACGACCCACCCCCCAGGAGACCTTGCAGCAGCCCGCCGAGCGAGGAGGACGCTCCGGAGGTGCCGCCGGTGGCCGGAGCGGCCCCGTTCGACGACGCGCCGGACCTGCTGCCCGTTCCGGCTCCACTGCCTCCCGGACCACCGCTGGAGCGGGCTGCCTGCGCCGACGGCGTGGCCGAGGTGGCCGAGGTGGCCGGGCTCCCCCCGGTGCCCTCGACGGGTGGCCCGGACTGCTGGTCGCACGGCAACGGGTCGGGGCCGAGCGCCTGGTTGAGAACCTGGTCGAGGGCGCCGCAGTTGCCCAGGACCCCGAGCGCACCGGACGCCCCGACCAGGTCGGTGTAGACGTTCGCCCACCCCGGGTTGGCGGTGGTGCCCGACGAGCCGATGGACGCGAACCCGGTCACCGCCGAGGCCGCCGACGAGATGCCCTGGGCCAGGTCGAGCTGGTGGGTGGCCAGCACGCCGAGCACCGAGTCGAGGTGCGAGATCAACTGGTCGAGCTGGGGCTGGTTGCCGCCCACCAGCGCCGACAGCTGGGATGCCGCCTGCTGGGTGTTGTCGATCAGGGCCCCGAGGTCGGTGCTGCGCTGGGCCAGACCGCCGACCACCGTCGCCAGGTTGTCCACGGTCGAAGCGAGCTGCTGGTCTCGCTGGTCCACGGTGTCCGACAGCGTGGTGGCCGCGTCGATGAGCTGGCTGACCTGCGCCTGCCGCTGGTCGACCACCCCGGTGATCCCGTTCAGCCCGTGGACGATCTGCGACACCTGCTGTTGCTTGCCAGCCGTGATCTTCTCGAGCGAGGTGATCACCTGGTTCAGCTCG
This sequence comes from Actinomycetes bacterium, assembly GCA_021801235.1. GTDB lineage: Bacteria > Actinomycetota > Acidimicrobiia > Acidimicrobiales > RAAP-2 > DASZIT01. The sequence goes on along the minus strand of JAJYYG010000125.1, from coordinate 33,988 downwards.
CCGGCGTCGGTCTGGGAGAGGAGGGCGCCGGCCTCGTTCTGGACCTGGTAGAGCTCCACCGGGACCGTGGTGCTGGCGACGGTGGAACCCCCCGTCAGCGGGTGGGACCATCCGCTGACGGGCTGGAGCACGACGCCCAGGTTGCCGAGCACGGTCTCGACGCTGATCGCGGCCGCCGTCCGGGCCGGCAGCACCACGCCGTGGTTGATGTCGAGCGCGACGTCGACCCCGTTCCCCGCCAGCGACACCGAACCCACCGTGCCGACGTCCACCCCCGCCAGGAGCACCGGGGTACCCGGCACGACTCCCGCCGCGTCGGAGAAGCGGGCGTCGACCGTGTACGTCGACTCGAAGATGCTCTTGTTGACCAGAAGCACCGCCCCGACCGCCACGACGGTCGCGACCGCGACGGCGAGGCCGACCAGGCGGGGGCTCCGCTCGGTGAAGGCCTTCACGATCCGCTCCCTGACGGCGCGGCGGTGGCCGGGATTCCGGCGACCATCTGGAGCACGGAGCCCGCGGTGCCGGCCGGGGCGGCTCCCGGAGCGGCGGCACCGGGCGAGCCGGACGAGCCGACCCCGGACCTCGACCCGGCCCCTCCCGCCGGGGAGGCGAGCGGCAGCGGGGGGACCACTCCTCCGGGGAGCGCCCCCGCCGGTGGGCTGGACGGATCGTTGTAGGTGCAGACCGTCTCCCCGGCGAGGCAGAGGTAGATGGTCTGGATGGCGAAGAACTGCCCGTAGGACGAGACCTCGGTGTAGGGGGCGAGGCCGGTGCCGAGGGTGGTGAGGCCCGACGACAGCTGCTGCTCGTTCTGCTGCACGGCGCCGGTCACCGAGTCGAGGGCGTCGATGGCCGTGCGCAGGGTGCCCTGGTTTGCCTGCGCCAGGCCGGCGAACTCACCCGTGACGTGGGAGAGGTTGGTGACCACGCTGTCGAGGAGCGAGTTCCGCCCGGCCAGTGCCTGCGAGACGGTCTGGAGGTTGTCGAGCAGGGTGCCGAGGTCGGTGCTGCGGTTGGCCAGCGCGGTGAGCACCTGATCGAGGTTGCCGATGACCGCGCCCACCTGGGCGTCGATCGAGCCCACGGTGGTCGACACCGTGGCTGCATTGTCGATGAGGGATCCCACCTCGCTCTCGTTGCCCTGCAACGCCGCCACCAGGCTCTGGAGGAGCGTGTTCGCCTCCTTCGGGTTGACCGCGGTGAGGAACGGCCCGAGCGCGTTGAGCAGGGCGCCGACCCCGGCATTCCCCAGGCTCTGGTCGAGCGGCAGGGAGGCGCCCGCCGCCAGCAGGGGACCGGTCGTCCCGGGGTAGAGGTAGAGGAACTCCTGGCCGAGCACGTTCTGGGCGCGCAGTCCGGTCTGGGTGCTGGTCCGGATCCGCACACCGCGGTTGAGGGTGAAGGTCACCACCGCGTGCCCGTGGTCGACGCCGACGCCGGTGACCTGCCCGACGGTCACCCCGGCGATCTTCACCGGATCGGACGCCGCGAGGCCGGTGGCGTCGGTCATGGCCGCCCGCTCGGTCACCTGGTGGTTGAAGAACGTGAGGCTGCCCACCCGCTGGGCCAGGGCACCGAGGAGCACCAGGGCCGCCAGCGCGAAGGCGCCGAAGAGAAGACCGGCCCGGCGGGTCCGCGCCGGCCCGCGGCGGCGCTCCCCCGCCGGGCCCCGGCGGAGACCGCGGGGGGAACCCGACCGGCGCCCCGGGGCGGCCCGTCCCGGCCGGCGCATCACGAGCCTCCCAACAGCATGGTCACCACTCCCTGGAGCGACCGGCCCACCGGCACCTGGGGCTGCCCGAGCGACTGGTAGACGCTGCCGGCGGCCTGGCGGGCGGCGTTCGCGACCGCCGACGGGGTGCCGGTCGCCGGGGTCGCGGTCCCCGGGGTGGCGGGGGAGACGGCGCCGGCGGCCGGGGTCGTGGCGGACTGGGGGAGCGAGTCGAACGCGGCCACCTGGGCGGAGCAGTCGAACGGGCTGCCGGGGGCGTCGAGCGCCTGCTGGAGGGGTTGGAGGAAGGCCAGGTTCGGAGCGGCCGGAGCCACCAGGTTGCAGACCAGGCTGTTCACGTCGCTGAAGTCGATGAAGATCTGGAAGTAGGCGTAGTGGGAGCCGTCCGGGAGCGTCGCCGCGGACGGTGCCCGGGCGATGTCGGAGACGTACTCGTAGGCCCCCTTGACCAGGGTCTCGATGTTCTGCTGGTTGGCCAGCAGGACCCGGGTCACGTTGGCACCGGTGGTGAGGAGGGTGCCGATGTCGGGCCGGTAGCGGCTGAGGAACTGGGCCACGTTCTCCGCCAGCGGGGTGAGGGAAGCCACCAGTCGCTGGTAGGCCGCCTCGGAGCGGTTGATCGCCGGAAGCGCGGTGTTCACCTGGGCGGCGACGTCGTCGAACGCCGGTCCCTCCGGGGCCAGCACCCCCGACAACGCGGTGAGCGAGTCGAGGGCGGTGAGCTGGGCCCCGAGGGTGTTGCCGAGCAGCGCCGCCAACTTCGCCCCCTCGTCGATGCCCGACGCGATCGCCGGTCCCTGGCCGGCGGTTCCCTGGTCGAGCTCGGAGATGGTCGAGGAGAGCGCGGTGGTGTCGATGGTGGACAGCAGGGGGTCTGCCGCCGCGAACAGGTCGTCGAGCTGGCTGGAGACCGCGGTGCGGGTGACCGAGCCGCCCGGGGCGATCCACGGCGGCGACGGGGGTGCGGCGGGCGAGGCCGTGGTGAACGTCACGTCCTCGGCCCCGAAGAGGTTCTGCGGCCGGATGGTGGCGGTGGCGTCGGCGGGCACCCGGAAGGACGGGTCGATCTGCATCACGACCCGCACCCGCCGGCCGGAGAGGGCGATGGTGCCCACCTGGCCGACCTGCACCCCCCGGAAGTCGACTCCGGACCCGGGATGGAGCCCCTGGCCGGCCGACCCGAACATCCCGACCACCGGGTAGCTCCCGTCGAAGGCGCCGTCCGACGCGCGCACGGCGAGGTCGACACCGGCCACGAGCACGGCGGCGACGACGACGAGCACCGTGGCCCGGTAGGCGAGCCGCAGCCGGGGATGGGTCCTGCGCCCGCTCATCCGACCAGCCGGGCCGTGGAGCCCGGGCCCCCGAACATGATGGTGGACAGGAGGAAGTTGAGCAGCACGATCACGATGATCGAGACGCGGATGGCCCGCCCGGCCGACACGCCCACCCCGGCCGGACCCCCGGTGGCCCGGTAGCCGTAGTAGCAGTGGACGAACGTGACGGCCACCGCGAACACCATGGCCTTGACGAACGAGTAGAACACGTCGATCGGCGGGAGGAAGAGGTGGAAGTAGTACGAGTAGGTCCCCGCCGACTGGTGGAAGAAGTCGGTCACGATCAGCTGGGTGGCGAGGAAGCTCGCGAAGAGCGCGGCCAGGTACAGCGGGATCATCGTGATCAGCGCCGCCCACACCCTCGTCGCCACCAGGTACACGATGCTGTCCACCCCGAGCACCTCGAGCGCGTCGATCTCCTCGGAGATCCGCATGGCCCCGAGCTGGGCGGTGAAGCCGGCGCCGACCTGGGCGGCCAGTGCCACCCCGGCCACCAGCGGCGTGATCTCCCGGGTGTTCGCCAGCGAGGAGATGACGCCGGTGAGCGACTGGGCGCCGATCTGCTGGAGGGCGGCGAACCCTTCGAGGCCGACCTCGGTGCCGGTGAAGAAGGCGATGCTGGTGATGACGAAGAACATCCCGCCGCCGATGATCAGCGCGCCGGCCCCGATGGTGATGTCGGAGACGAGGACGACGATCTCCTTGCGGTAGCGGAGCGCCCGGGGGAGGGCGCGGACCGTCTGGCCGTAGAAGACGAGCTGCCCGTAGATCCCGTCGACCAGGCCTGCCACCGTCGTGCCCATCGTCACAGGCCCTTTTGGGGGATGAACCGGAAGTACACGATGGTGAGCACGAAGTTCACGAAGAACGCCAGGATGAAGGTCGCCACCACCGCCTGGTTGACCGCGTCGCCCACCCCCTTCGGGCCGCCCCGGCACGACATCCCCTTCGCGCACGCCACCATGGCGGCGATGAAGCCGAACACGCCCGCCTTGAAGAGCGCCATCCAGAGGTCGGCGAGCTGGCTGAGCTCGCCGAAGGTGGCGAAGAACGCGCTGGCGGAGATGTGCAGGTTGTGGGTCCCGAAGTAGAGGCCCCCGGCGATGCCGGCCACCGACACGATGCCGTCGAGGAGGATGGCGACCACGGTGGCGGCCAGCAGCCGGGGCAGCACCAGGCGGTGGAGCGGCCGGACACCCATCACCTCCATGGCGGAGATCTCGTCGCGGATGCGCCGGGAGCCGAGGTCGGCGCACATGGCGGAGCCCCCGGCACCGGCGATCAGCAGGGCGGTGGCGACCGGCGCCTGCTCCCGCACCACCGCCAGCACCATCGCCGCTCCCAGCTGGGACTGGGCCCCGATCTGCTGGAGGAGGGAGCCGACCTCGAGGGCGATCACCATGCCGAACGGGATCGACACCAGGATGAGCGGGATGGTGGTCACCCGGACCAGGAACCAGCACTGGTCGATGAACTCCCCGAACGGCACGCCGTGGCGGAGGCCGAGCCGCAGCGACTCGAGGGCTGCCGCCACCATGGCGCCGAGCTCCGCGACCACCCGGACCAGGCCAGCCAGCGGAGTCTGGGTCGCGACCCAGCCTTTCGGCAGGACGGACGAGGCCGGAGGAGCACCGGATGCCGGCGTCACCGGGGTGCCGGGGCCACCGACGGGCCGGTCGCCCAACGTGCCCACCCCCTCGCTCCCTGCTCCCCGTTCGGACATCTCACCTCCTCCAACTCGCTGCGGGACCGTGCGTCGCGGCCGGCTCCGGAGACGGCCCCCGCCCTGGCTCCCCTGCGTGCCGCGGGCCCCGACCCCCTTTTCCCACCCGTCGTTCGTTCTTCGTTTCGTTCGTTCTTCGTTCGGGGGGAGAACGGCGGGGGAGCGCGAACCTTGCGGTCCTTGGGGTCGAACCAGGTAGGGTGAGCACGTCCGTACGACCGGCTCGGGCACGTCCGTACGACCGGCTCGGGATAGACAGCCGGCGATGCGGACAGCCGGAGCGGGGAGCGGGGCATGACGAGATTCCGTTCTGGGACGGGGCGGCCCGACCGGTGTCGGCACGAGTTGCGCCCGAGGTGGCAGGTGGCGGCCGCCCTGGCCGCCACCGTCGCGATCGCCGCGGCCTGCGGGAGCTCGGCGACGGGGAGTCCGGCGAAGACGACCGCTCCCACCGCCTCGACACGACCGACGGTTGCGACCACGACGCCCGCCGCGTCACCGGCTCCGTCCGTCGGTGCTCCGGTCCGCACGTCGCTGACGGTGGTGGCCTGCCCGACCACCCGGGGCGTCCCGGGGACCCCACCGGCGCGCTTCCCCGCGACGATCTCCGTGCCGCTTCCCGCGTCGTTGGGACAACGGCTCGCCTACTACAGCGACGACTCGCGGTCGTTGGCGCCGGTGATGGGTCCGAGCGGATGGGACTGCGGTGTGGGAGTGGGGGCCGACGGGTCGACCGTGGTCGCCGTCTTTCCGCCCGCCGAGGCGTCCTCTTTCCCTGCCGGCAACCTCTTCCCACGGCCGTTCACGGGATCGACCGACCAGGCCGTCGTGGCGTACACCCCGTCGGCCTGCCAAGACTGCGTCTACGGACTGGTCTGCCCCCTGATCCCCACGGCGGACGCCCAGCTCGGCTACTCCCAGCCGTGCCCGACCCCTCCGGCGGCGGAGCGCATCACATGGCTCAGCGGGTCAGCCTCGATCCCGGTCGGCCCGACGTCGGTCGACCGCATCTCCTTCGAGGACCCGCCAGGGGTGGTGGGCGACGGCAACCCGTCTGGCGGTCCCTATCCGGCCAACGGCGTGATCAACTACCGCTACGGTCCCGAAGGCTCCGCGGCATCGCTGACCTGCACGTTGCCGACGAACGAGCATCAGTTGTGCACGGAGATCCTCAACGACTTCGACCAGCGCAACTGGCCGTCGGCACCCGCGAGCTGACCGGGAACCGAGCGCGAGCGCGCTGCCCCGGCCGCGCGCCCCCAGCTCCCGGTCCAGCTCCCGGTCAGTCGGCCCCGAGGTCCCGAAGTGCGCCGGCGACCTCCGCCAGCTCCTGCTCGAGGTCCCGCTGGCGTTCCCGAAGGGTGGCCCGCCGGGTGTCCAACCCGCCCTCGGCGCCCCTTCCGTGGCCGTGTCCATGGCCGTGGCCGCCACAGCAGCCCGGCCCTCCGCACCCGCCGCGTCCGCGGCCCCGCGGGCCCCGTTCGGTGTCTTCCCTTGGTGTCGTCGTCATGGTTGTTCCCTTCTGTTGTCTCTCGTCATCTGTGTTGGATCTGTTGTCTTTGGTGTCGGTTCCCTGTCCTTGTGCTCGGTGCCCCGGCCTCGGTCGCCGACCGTCGCCGCGACCGACTCGTAGCGATCCACGAGCGCTGCGATCCGGCGCTGGCCGCTCCTCAGCGAGACGACCCAGGCGCCGAGCAACGCCGCGCCTTCGACGGTGAGCTCGTAGGTGCGCTTGAGCGGCCCGGGAGCCTCCTCGACCCACGTGGAGGAGACGATCCCCTCGTCCTCCAGCGACCGCAGCAAGCGGTAGAGGTTCCCGAAGTCGACCCTGCCCTCTTCGAGCAACGCTTCGAGCGCATCGGCGAGCTCGTAGCCGTGACTCGGCCCCTCGGCCAGCAGCAGGAGCACGGCCGGTTCGACGAACCGCTCGATACGGGCCCTCACCTCGAATCGGCCCGGGCCGAGCCGACAGCGACACCGCGGCTGGCGGCCCGCCCCCTTCATCGCACGGCTCCTGTCGTTCATCACTCCGCCAGTATAGGTGTTAGACACATGTTTCGTACACTCCGGCGGACCCCTCCGGGACCCGGGCCCCTCCCTGCGGCAGGCGATCCCTTCCGACGTGTGCGGCACCACCGGTGACGCGGGTGGGTGCTCTCACCACGAGGGGCCGGGGGGCGGTGGGATGCCGGCCGCCGGGGCGGTCGGCGGATCGGTCCCTACGCCCCGCCGAGGATCGTGACGATCAGGCCTCCCAGACCACCGGTGTTCCCCGAGCCGGTCGGGCTCCCGGCGGAGCTGGTCGGGCTCCCGCTGGACCCCGACGACCCCGACGACCCCGACGACCCGGCTGAGTCGACTGTGCCGGTCGCGGTGGTCGGGGCCCCGGTGGCGCCTGATGGCGAGCCGGACGCGGACGCGGACGCGCCGGACGCGGACGCCGTGGACGTTGACGCGTCCCCGGCGCCCCCGGTCGCCAGTTGCCCGGATCCGGTCTCCCCGGTCGCCGGTGCCGCGGCACCCGTACCGGTACCGCTCCCGACGCCCGAGGTCGCACCGCCGGCGGGGGCAACCGGGGCGCCCGCCGACGACGTGCCCTGCCGGCCAGTCGCCGCGGGGAGGCTGCTGGCCGACGGGACAGGTGGGCGTCCCGTGTCCCCCGGGACGCCGGACGGGGACGGCACTGCCGACGTGGGTGCGTCCGTCGCGACCACGAGCGGCCCCGGCACGTGGGAGCTCTGCACGCCCTGTCGGATCGTGGGATGGGTCACCGCACCGTCGGGTCGCGGCCGGCTGTTCCCCAGATGGCGCGCACGGGTGGTCGGAGGGGCCCCTGGAGCGCCACCCGCCCCCATCGCGTGGTGGCCCACGTCGACGGCGAAGAGGTGCACCCCGGGGACCGACACCGCCACCGGCGACACCGCGCCTCCGACGAGCGCGCCCGCGCCGAGGGACATCAGGCCCCCCGTCACGAGCACCAGCGTGCCCACCCGGCCACGCACCGACCACGCCCGCGGGGTTGGGCGTGACGGAGGGGCCGGGCGGGCAGCTGCCGGTGCCCGTCCAGGGAGGAAGACGTCGTGGGCACGGTGCGCCGGCGGATCCGACGCGGAGAGGGCCCCGGGCTGAGCGGGGGATGCGTCAGGCACGGGCCATCCCCCACGATCCGATGGTGACCGTGCCGCCGGACACCGGTAGTACCACCGACTCGGCGTAGCTGCCCGGCGCACTGCCGCCGGCGACGGTGACTTCGGTGGAGAGCGTCACCGAGGTCACGGTCCCGCCGGAGGAGTCGATCGTGACGTCGAGCGGAGCGTCGTGACCGACGATCTCGCCCCCGACCAGGGGCCCGGCCATGGGCACCCCCGGGGCGATCGCCGACCACCAGGCCTGCTCGTCCTGGGCCATGGCGTGGACGCCGCCGAAGTAGGCCTCCAGCGCGGCGGCGGTCACCGCCATCGGGCCGGGCGACTCCACCCATGCCGGCGAGGGGTCGCCGGTGAGCGTCATGGTCCCCATCGGCGCCTCGTTCTGGGTCAGCGTCAGGCCCTGGGCCACCAGCGCCGCCGGTGCGGGAACCTGGTAGCTCACCTGGTCGACCGTCGGAGTGATCGGGGCCGGCGACACGGCCGGGCTCGCCGGGGCGCGGGAGGACGTCGGCGACCGGAGGACGACGCCGTGCCCGGAGCGGGATGCAGAGCGGGCCGGCGTCGGCGCGCTGACCTCCGCCGCCGTCACCAGCAGGCGGTGTGACGTGAAGAACAGCGCGTTGGTCGGCCAGCACGTGTCGAGCACGAGGCTCCCCGGGCCGGGCGTGTTGAACACCGGGGAGCCCGCCGCCACCACCTGGTGACCGGTCACCGAGAACGTGACCGTCGAGCACCGGTTGACGAAGCGGATCAGGTCGCCGGGGCGCAGCGCGTCGATGTGGACGAAGTAGCTGACGTCGTGGGCCAGCAGCACCGCGGTGCCACTCGCTCCCGGCAGCACCGAGGCCGGGGCGTGCCCGACCGCCACCGCCAGCTCCGCGTCGCCGGTCCCCTCCTCCACCGGTGCCGTGAGGCCGATGGCGGGAATCTGCAGGATCCCGGCCAACTGGCCGACCGCCGGCGTGGACTCGATGCAGGGTGCCGGCGCCGCCGACCGCCGGGTCGGTACCGACTGGTGCGACACCAGCTCGGCCTGGGCCCGGTGCTGGTGGACCGTCCATCCGGCCGCGTACCCGGCGAAGGCGAGCGACGACCAGACCAGCAGGGCACCGGTCGCCGGAGCGACGAAGCGGAGCACCCGACCCGGCATCGCCTCCCCCGGGCCGGCCGGCCCGTCAACCGGACCGTCCGTGTCCGTGGGCCCCCTCCGCACCCACGTTCCCCAGCGCACCGGTCAGCTCTCCTCGCCGCCCGGACCACGCCCGCCCGGACCACGCCCGTCCGGGCGTCCGACCACGTGGTGCACCAGGCCGGACAGTGCTCCGTGAACCCGGCCGGCGCCGAGCCGGCCCAGCGCCGGCACCAGCGACATCAGGCGGCGCCGGTAGAACAGGGCGAGTCCGAATGCGAAGGCCGCTCCGACCGCCGGCAGGGCGCCGCCCCACGGCTCTCCCGTGTGGACGACGGTCACGTCGGGGATCACGGTCGGCGCCGCCGTCTCCGGCACGGGGCTGGCCGTGGGTGCGGGGACCGGGACCACCGGCACCGCGGCGGGGACCACCGGCGCGGCGGAGGCGGCGCCGCCCACCGAGGCGGTGCCGCTGGCCAGGTCGACCTCGAACCCACCGTCCACCCCCTGGGCCAGGTCGAGCACCAGGCCGCCGTCCGTGGCCGAGGCGCCACCCGCCCCGTGGGTCACCGATCCGGCCCCCAAGGTGACGGTGCTCGCCAACGGCGTCCCGGCCAGGAAGGTCTGCGACTGCCCCGGAGCGATGTCGACGGTATGCGTCCCGGTCGCCGCCGTCCCGACCGTGACGGCCACCAGGGCGGGGGTGGCGGTGGCGGTCCCTACGCCGGTGCCACGGTCCAGAGCGGCTGTCACGTGGGAGGCCCCGACAGAGATCGACAGGAGCGGCGCCCCCGAGGCGCCCACCCCGGGCAGCAAGGACACGGTGGCGCCGGTGGCATTGGAAGAGGTGGTCACCGTCGAGGCGGTGGTGGTGAGCGCGCTGCTGGTGGCCCCGGCCGTGACGGAGAGCAGTCCCGTCGCCGAGGCGGCCGAAGCGCCGAGCTGGGTGAGGAGGGACGAGAGCGACAGCCCGCCGGTCGGCAAGGTGGGCAGCGAGCCCAGGATGCCCTGCAACGCTCCGGCCAACGGGGACCCGGCGGTGACGACCTGCGAGAGCAGCGTCCCGAGGCCGACCGACACGTCGGCTGCCGACCCGGTGGCGGTGGCTGCCGGCTCCCCGCTCCCGTCGATCGAAGCCCCGGCCGATCCGCAGGCGGTCCCGATGCCGACCAGCGAGCTGAGCGGGGCCGGGACGTTGAGCCCTGACGGGGTTCCGCACGCCTGGGGGAGCGACTGGTCGGCCCCGACCTGGCTGGCGGTGGCGCTCTGGGAGCCCACCAGGACGGGCAGGAGCTCACCGGCGCCGGTGGCACTCGCCGTCGGGGAGGAGTCGCCCGACACCGAGGTGGATCCACTGGTCAGGGTCTGACCGCCGAGGGTCACCACCAGCGCGGCCCCCTTCGCCGCCCCCTGGTAGGAACCGGGCCCCGTCGTCGCCGCTCCGGCCGGGACCGTCCCAACCACCTGGACCAGGCCGAGGGCGCACACGGTTGCCACCGCCCCGATCGCTCCTGCCGTCCTCCGAAGCACCACTTCCGCTTCCATCGCCGTCCTTCTCCTCGTGCCGAGCACCTTGCTCACACCAGGGCAACGGGGACGGGGGCCCGACCTTGCGATTTTTTTCCCCGCACCCCTTCCAATTCGCGGCGCGATCCGTATAGTGGGGGACGAAGTCCCGGAAAAGGTTCCGCTGCGGGGTGGGCTTGGGCCGTCACGATTGCTGTGGCGGACAACGGGGGAGTGCGAACGATGGCTATCCGGAGCGACGAGGTCGTGTCTTGTGCGGGCGATCGGTCCCCGAGGGACGGCGATGTCGACCTCGAAGGTGACCGGGCGTTGGTGGAGCGGTGCCAGGCAGGTGACCGGAGCGCCTTCGACGCGCTCTACCAGCGCTACCACCGGCGCCTGTACCGGTATGCGCTCCAACGGCTCCGTTCCCCCCACGACGCCGAGGACGTCGTCCAGGAGACGTTCGCCCGCGCCTGGCGGGCCCTCCCCCGCTTCTCGGGAGAGCGTCGCTTCTACCCGTGGCTGACCGTCATCGCCTCCAACCTGTGCGTCGACACCCACCGGGGACGGGCGCGCACCACTCCGGTGGAGGAGAGCCGCCTCCATGCGGTGGACCTGGGCTCGTACGACACCGAGGACGCGGTTCTCCACGAGGTCGACGCAGCCATGGTCACCACCGCGTTCGCCAAGCTCAACGACCGTCACCGCCGGGTGCTGGCCATGCGCGAGGGGTCCGGGTGGTCCTACCAGCGCATCGCCGACCACGAGGGAGTCGGCGTCACCGCGGTGGAGACGCTTCTGTGGCGGGCCCGACAGTCCCTGAAGCGCGAGTTCGCCTCCCTGGCCGGGCCCGAGGGCGGCCTGGGAAGCCTGGCCGGGCTCCTGGCCGTGCTCCGGCTGCGGGTCCTCGGCGCGGCGTCCCGGCCGCTCCGGGCGGTGACGTCGTTCCTCCGGCACGCCGGCGGGGGAGAAGGTTCGGCGTTCACCCCGGTGACCATCGGGACCACCGTCGCCGCCGGCATGCTGGCGATCGGCGTGGGAACGGGCCTGCTCTCCGGCGGCACCGCCCCTCAGGCACACCCACGTCCCGCGGTCGTGGCGCCGGCGGGTTCTGGGCGGACCGGTCCAGTACCGGCCACCGCGGCGTCGGGAACAACCGCGCATCCGGGAAGCACCGGCACTGGGACCGCTTCCACGTCACCGGGGAACACCTCCGCTCCGACCGGCCCGGGATCGGTGAGCTCGTCGTCTGGCGGTGGTTCCGCCGTCTCGTCCGGCGGCACCCCCTCGTCCGCTCGCCCGGGTTCGTCCGGCCCCTCGGGGGTCGCTCCGGTCGGGAGCGCGGTGTCCGGGGTCGGCTCCGGGGTGAGCGCGCTCGGCGGGGCACTCGGGTCGTCGGGGTCGTCGGTGACCGCTCCGGTCGGGGGCGCGGTGTCCGGGGTCTCGGTCGGGGGCGCGGTGTCCGGGGTCGGGGGTGCGGTCTCCGGGGTCGGCTCCGGGGTGAGCGCGCTCGGCGGGGCGCTCGGGTCGTCGGGGTCGTCGGTGACCGCACCGGTCGGGGGCACGGTCTCCGGCCTCGGGGGCGCGGTCTCCGGCCTGTTCGGCTGAACCCTCCGCGACGACAGGCCGGGTCGCGGGACCGCAAGGTCCGGGACCCTGGCCCGTTCCCCGATCGATGCCTCTCGCCCTCCGGAGACCCCGGCCCCAGGTGGTACCCAGGGCGACCCGTGACGACGCGGTCATCTCGCTGCGGGGCGTGTCGAAGTGGTTCGGCTCCAACACCATCCTGAAGGACGTCTCCTTCGACGTCCCCCGGGGGAAGACCACCGCCATCTTGGGGCCGTCGGGCACCGGCAAGTCCGTCCTGCTGAAGAACATCATCGGCCTCCTCCGTCCGGACGAGGGCGAGGTGCTCGTCGACGGGGAGGTGATCGGCACGATGTCGGACAAGGACCTGTTCCGTGTCCGCCGGAAGTTCGGGGTCCTCTTCCAGGACGGCGCCCTGTTCGGGTCGATGACCCTCTACGAGAACATCGCCTTCCCGCTGCGGGAGCACACCCGGAAGGGCGAACGCGAGATCCGCGAGATCGTCCACCGCAACGCCGAGCTGGTCGGCCTGGTGGCCCACCTCGGCAAGCTTCCGGGGGAGGTCTCGGGCGGCATGAAGAAGCGGGCCGGTCTTGCCAGGGCGATGGTGCTCGACCCCGAGATCGTCCTCTTCGACGAGCCGGACTCCGGGCTCGACCCGGTCCGCGTCGCCTACCTCGATGAACTGGTGGTGACCGCACAGCGCGAGACGGGGGCGACCTTCTTCATCATCACCCACAACATCCCGTCGGTGATGCGCACCGCCGACCATCTGGGGCTGCTGTTCCGGTCGCGGCTGGTCCGGTTCGGCCCGAAGGACGTCATGTGCGCGTCCGACGATCCCGTGATCCGCCAGTTCCTCGCCGGTGCCACCGAGGGGCCGATCGGCATGGACGAGATGGCCGACGGCGGAGCACCACCCGCTCAGGCGGGAGCGGCTCCATCGGCGTCGACGGGGGCGCCTTGATCGTGTCGGACGGGAACGGCGACGACCCGCGTCCCCATCGATAGATCGTAGTCCGATATAATATCCGGACGTGGACCGACCCGGCGACCGGCACGAGCAGCCCCGGCCGCTCCGGCGCCTCCGGCTCCGGGCGCCGTCTGGAACCGGAACCGACCGCGACGTGAGCCTCGGGGAGACCGCCGGGAGAATGGCCATCCTGGCGGGCTTCGGCACCGTGCTGGGGTTCGTCGGCGGTGCCGCCGCATTCCTCGTGGTGCGGTTCGTCGGGTTGGTCAGCAACCTGGCGCTGCTCCACCGGGTCGGCTTCGACCTCCCGAACCTCAGCACCTACCACCCGACGTGGGTCCTCATCCCCACCGCTCTGGGCGGTGCCCTGGCCGTGATGCTCCTCGCCCTGTGGACCCCGTCGATCAAGGGCCACGGCATCCCGGAGTCGCTGGAGGCCATCCTGGTCGGTGAGAGCCGGGTGAGCGCGCGCGTCCTCGTGGCGAAACCGTTGTCCGCCGCGGTCGCCATGGGCACCGGCGGGTCGTTCGGGGCCGAGGGACCGATCATCGTGACCGGAGGATGCACCGGCTCCCTCCTCGGCCAGGTCGTGCGGGTGACCCCGGCCGAGCGGCGCATCCTCCTGGCCACCGGCGCGGCCGCCGGGATGGCCGGCGTCTTCGGGACGCCCATCGCCGCCGTCCTGCTCGCCTTCGAGCTGCTCCTCTTCGAGCGCTCGTTGCGGTCGCTCCTCCCCCTGCTGCCGGCCACCGGGATCGCCACCGGGATGCACGACCTGCTGCTCGGGGCGGAGCCGCTGTTCGCGGTGGTCCATCAGGTCCCCGTACCCGCGATGCAGCTCCCCCTCTTCGCCGCTCTCGGCGTCGCCGCCGGCCTCCTCGGCGTGGTGGTCGACCGGGGGTTGTTCGCCGCCGAGTCCGGGTTCCGCCGCCTGCCTGTGCCCCCGTTCCTCCACCCCCTGCTCGGGGCCCTGGCGTTCTCCCTCATCGGGCTGGTCGTTCCCGGCTCGCTCTCGGTCGGCTACTGGGCGATCACCGACTCGGTCAACGGCCGGTTCCTCCTCGGCACGGCTGCCGCGTTGTGCGCCGCCAAACTGCTCGCGTGGTGGCTCTCCCTCGCCTCCAACACCTCCGGCGGCACCCTGGCGCCGATCTTCCTGGTCGGCGCGACCATGGGCGAGATGGTGGGGATCGGGTTCGCCCACCTCCTCCCCTCGGCCCACGTCCAGCCGGGCGCCTTCGCCCTGGTCGCCATGGGTGCCACCTTCGGCGTCGCGTCGCGGGCGCTCCTCACCGGCGGGGTCTTCGCCCTCGAGGTCACCGGGGACGCGCACCTGGTCGTCCCGATGCTGATCGCCCTCGGGGTCGCCGAGCTCGCCGGCGAACGGTTCCTCCCCGAACGGATCATGACCGACAAGCTCGTCCGGCGCGGCCTCAGGGTCGAGCTCGACACGCAGGCGGACCCCCTCCGCATGGTTCGAGTGGACCAGGTGATGGACCCGCTCCCGACCCCCGTGCCCGACCCCGGCGAGCCATGCCTCCCGTCCACCTCGCACCTCGCCGCATCCCTCCCCCACCTCCTCGGAGATGGCGCCGTCCGGGTCGTCGTCACCGAGGGCGGCGTGCCGGTGGGCGTCGTCACCCGGGAGACGGTGGTGGCGACGCTGGCGCGGCGGCTGTCCGAGTCCGTCCCCCAGGAGCCCACCCTCCTCCGGCGACCATCCCCTCCCGTCCCACCGGTGGGAATGGACCCCGACGACGACACGTCGGAGCCCGTCGCCTCTACCCGTCCGGGATGGGAAGATGCGGCCGTGGAGCGAAGCGCCGGCCTTCCGGACGAGGTCTACGCCCGCCTGCTGGCGCTGCGGACCGGTCTCCGGCGTTTCCAGCGGTGGAGCGAGGAGCAGGCCCGGGCGCAAGGGCTCACTCCCGCCCAGCACCAGCTCCTCCTGGCCGTGCGCGGCAGCGGGGATCCCCGGGGTCCCACCATCGGCGACGTCGCCGACGCCCTGCTGCTCCGGCACCACAGCGCGGTCGGTCTGGTGGACCGGGCGGTGACGGCAGGTCTGGTCACCCGTGAGCGGTCCGGTGAGGACCACCGGGTCGTCCGTCTCCACCTCACCGCCGAGGGCGCCGACCGGCTCGAGGCCCTGTCCACCCTCCACCTGCGCGAGCTCGAACGCCTGGCCGGCGCGCTCCCCCTGGTCGGGAGCGCATCGGGGCCTGCCCCAGAGGGACCGGGTACTCCCGACGTGCACGACAGACCCGAGACTCCCGAGGCACCGGACGTGGGGATCGCACGCGTCTACGGACCGGTCGGCGAGGACCCCGCCCGCTGCGTCCTCGTCGACCGGTTGTGGCCCCGGGGGGTCGCACGCTCCGGAGCCCCGTTCGACAACTGGGCCAAGGACGTGGCGCCGAGCACGGCGCTACGGACCTGGTACGGGCACGCGCCCGTGCGGTTCGAGGAGTTCGCCCGTCGCTACCGGGAGGAGCTGGCGGGACAACCGGCTGCCGGGGCGCTCGAGAGCCTGCGCCGACGGGCCGCCGACGACCGCCTCGTCCTGTTGACCGCCACCAAGGACCTCGACCGATCGAGCGCGGCGGTGCTCCGGGCCGTGCTGACCGAGGAGTGAGCCCGGGCCGGAGCGGTCCGGGCATCCCCGGTTCAGTCGTGGAGGTCCGCCACGGGGGCGACGGCCGCATCGAACACGGCGGCCACATCGTCCCCGTAGGCGGTGGCGGTCTCCTCGCCCAGCTGCACGAGCGACATCAGCAGCGACAGCATGATGGTGACGATCCCGTTGGCCACCACGAAGGGGTCGATGTCCGGTCGGACGATCCCGTCGAGCTGGTCGGCCCGCAGGCGATCCGCGCACACCTTCCGCAGATCGGTGAGGCTCGGCATCTCGAGCACGCGGCTGGTCACCTCCGGCTCGAGACCTCCGAGGATCCGACGGGCCAGCGGATGGCGATCGAGCGCGGCGAGCGCGGTGAACATGATCGCCCTCGGCCAGTCGCGGCTGTCGGGTGTGCCGAGTGCGGAGGCGAGCGCCTCGCCGATCAGCCCTGCCGCGTCCTCGTCGACCGCAGCGAAGAAGAGCCCCTCCTTGTTGGGGAAGTAGGCGTAGGCGACGCTCCCGCCCACCGACGCATCCCGGGCGATGTCCGTCACCGAGGTGGACCGGTAGCCCTCGCGGCCGAAGCGCGCGATGGCGGCATGGAGGATGGCCCGCCGGGTGGCGGCACCCTTGCCGTGGGGCCCGCCGGGCGGCGACCTGTCGGCGGGTGGCCCGGCGGGCGGAGACTTGCCGGCCGGTGACTTGCCGGCCGGTGGCCCACCGGACTGCTCCCGTCTTCGCTGTGCCCGCCGGGACCGGGGTTCCATCGGCGCCAGCCTACCACCGGGTCCACAGAAATGAGATATTGAGATTTTCTTTCATTTATTCTACACTGAGTCGCAGCAACGGCCGGGGCGGTCGGATCCCGGCCGAGCCGGGTCCACCCCCGGAGCCGACCCACATCCCGGAGCCGACCTGCATCCTCCACCCCGCACCCGACCCACGACCGGAAGGAACCACCCACCATGGCCACCACCCGAGCGGTCCCCACCCGCCGCATCAGCTTCGACGCCTTCGGCGCCGTCCCCCGGCACTTCGCCTCCGCCGACAACCTCATCCAGTCCCACCTGACCGCGTCCCTCTCGGGGATGTTCCCCGACGGCGAGGAGTTCTTCGTCCGCTCGGTCCGTCACTTCCGTGACCGCATCACCGACCCCGAGCTGAAGCGCCAGGTGACCGGCTTCATCGGCCAGGAGTCCGTCCACGGCCGCGAGCACCGGGCACTCAACGACCGGCTCGCCGAGCTCGGCTATCCCACCAAGCTCGTCGAGCGCGTCACCAGACGGGCCCTGGCGATCCAGGAGCGCCTGGGCTCGCCGGTCGCCAACCTCGCCGTCACCGCCGCCCTCGAGCACTTCACCGCCACCCTCGCCGAGGTGGTGCTGGTCAACGGGGACACCCAGGCCGAGCTCGACGATCCCGAGGTGGGTGGCCTCTTCCTCTGGCACGCCCTCGAGGAGTCCGAGCACAAAGCGGTGGCGTTCGACGTCTACAAGACGATCGGCGGCAGCGAGCGGCTCCGGGTCCGGACCATGCGGCACCTACGGGTCGGCTTCGTGGTGGCGACCACCGTGGCGGTGGTCATCTCGCTGCTCGGGGACCGGGACACCTTCCGGCGGGGCAACCTCCGGCGCAGCTGGCGGTCGTTCCGGAGCTCCCCGATGATGAGCCGTGCCGTGCTCGACCGCCTGCGCGACTACGACCGGCCGGACTTCCACCCCGACGACCACGACACGACCGTCCTGGTCGAGCAGTGGCGTGAGAGGCTGTTCGGCGCGCAGGGCACGCTGGCCGGCAAGGTCACCACCCCCGCCGCCTGAAGGAGCCGACCGTATGGAGCATCTCGACGTCCTCATCGTCGGGGCCGGACTGTCCGGCATCGGGGCCGGGCACGCCGTGCAGGCGAACTGCCCGTGGGCGTCGTACGCGGTCTTCGAGGCGCGCGACTGCCTGGGCGGCACCTGGGACCTCTTCCGTTATCCCGGGATCCGCTCCGACTCGGACATGTTCACCCTGGGCTACTCGTTCCGCCCGTGGGAGGGCGACCAGGCCATCGCCGACGGTCCGTCCATCCTGCGCTACCTCCACCGGACCGCCGAGGAGACCGGGGTCTCCCGGGCGATCCGCTACCACCACCGGGTCGTGCGGGCGCAATGGTCCACCCCGGACGCGCGCTGGCGTGTCACCGCCGAACGCACCGACACCGGCGAGACGGTGGAGCTCACCTGCGGCTTCCTCTTCTCGTGCACCGGCTACTACCGCTACGACCACGGCTACCTCCCCGACTTCCCGGGGACCGACACGTTCGCCGGCCGGATCGTCCACCCCCAGTCCTGGCCGGACGACCTCGACACCGCAGGCAAGCGCGTCGTGGTCATCGGCAGCGGGGCCACCGCCGTCACCCTCGTCCCCGCCCTCGCCCGCACGGCCGCCCACGTGACCATGCTCCAGCGGTCGCCGACCTACCTCGTGTCGCTCCCCGGCAAGGACCCCCTCGCCGACCTCATCCGCCGGGTGCTCCCGACCCGGCTCTCGGGGCCGCTGCTCCGGTGGGTGCGGGCGCTGACTACCCAGGGCTCCTACGCCTTCAGCCGGCGCTGGCCCGACGCGGCCAGGCGCGCCCTCCGCAAGAGGACGGAGAAGCTCCTGCCCCCCGGCTACGACGTCGACACCCACTTCTCCCCGCACTACGACCCCTGGGACCAGCGCCTCTGTGTCGTCCCCGACGGTGACCTGTTCGCCGCCATCCGCGCCGGCACCGCCTCGGTGGTCACCGACCACGTCGACTCCTTCACCCGGACAGGGGTGCGGACCCGGTCCGGCGTCGAGATCGACGCCGAAGTGGTGGTCACCGCCACCGGCCTCGAGCTCCTGTTCCTCGGAGGGATCGAGCTGGTGGTGGACGGGCGGGCCGTCGACGTCGGGGCCACGCTGACCTACCAGGGCATGATGCTCGACGGGGTGCCCAACCTGGCGGTCGCCATCGGGTACACCAACGCGTCGTGGACCCTGAAGTGCGACCTGATCTGCGACCAGGTGTGCCGCCTGCTCACCCACCAGCGGGCGACCGGTCTGCACCAGTGCACCCCCGTCGCCGAAGGCTGCTCCGGGCCGACCGAGCCGCTGCTCGGACTGACTTCCGGGTACGTGCAGCGTGCCGCCGGACGGTTCCCCAAGCAGGGGGCCCGCTTCCCCTGGCGGGTCCACCAGAGCTACCTCCGCGACTACCTGGCGCTCAAGCTCCACGGCATCGCCGGTCCGGACCTGCGGTTCTCCAACCCGGCGGACCAGCCGCCGGGTGAGCCGCCCGGTGAGCCTCGGGATCACCCGCGGGCCCCCCGAACGGCGGCGGTCGGTGCCGGCGCCCGCGACGGGCGGGGCTGATCCCGGTGCGCGACCTCGGCCGCCGGGTGGCGGCGGTCACCGGCAGCGGGTCGGGGATCGGGCGGGCCATCGCCCTCGACCTCGCCCGGAGGGGCTCCTGCCTGGCGCTCGCGGACGTCGACGGGCAGGGCCTCGCCGAGACGGTGGACCGCTGCACCAGGGCCGGGGCCACCGTCACCGCACACTGCCTGGACGTGGCCGACCGCCAGGCGGTCCACGCGTGGGCGGACACGGTGGTCGACGAGCACGGCCGGGTGGAGCTGGTGGTCAACAACGCCGGGGTCGCCCTCGGTGCGACCGTGGAGGCGATGTCCTACGAGGACTTCGCATGGTTGATGGAGATCAACTTCTGGGGCGTCGTCCACGGCACCAAGGCGTTCCTGCCCCACCTGAAGGCGGCGGGCGAAGGGCACGTCGTCAACCTCTCCAGCGTGTTCGGCCTGATCAGCGTGCCGTCCCAGTCGGCCTACAACGCGTCGAAGTTCGCAGTGCGCGGGTTCACCGACGCCTTGCGGATGGAGCTCGCCATCGAGGGCTCGGGCGTGTCGTGCACGACCGTCCATCCTGGGGGTGTCCGGACGGCCATCGCCCGCAACGCCCGGATGGACGGGAGCGTGACCGCGCTCGCCGGCGACCCCGAGTCCGCCCGCGACGGCTTCGACCGGGTGGCGATCACGTCGCCGGAGCGCGCCGCCCGCCAGATCCTCGCCGCCGTCGAGCGCGACCGGCGGCGGGTGCTGGTCGGGCCGGATGCCGCCGTCATCGACGTTCTGGCCCGCCTGCCGGCCGGCCTCTACCAGAGCCTCATCGTCGCCGGGGCGCGGCGCCGGGTCCGGCGGGCGGGCGGGGGCGGCCACCGCTGATCCACGGTCGGCACCGTTCGCGTGCCCGGGTCGGGAACCTCAGACCCGGGTCCGGAACGTCAGGCCCGGGTCGGGAACCTCAGACCCGGGTCCGGAACGTCAGGCCCTCGAAGGTCCCCTGGCGCCGCCACCGGTCGATGAAGTCGAAGTAGGCGAGCGCGCCCTCCGGGTAGCCGCTCATCCCCAGGCGCTCCTTCGGACCGAGGGTCCGGCCCTCGTTGTTGTAGTACCCGGGCGTGCAGTCGGGGTCGCCGAGGAAGCCCCGCTCGCTGCTCTGGAGGAGGCCGACCCAGGCTTCCTCGGCCTCGGCGGTGACTTCGACCTCCACCGCTCCGGTGGACCGGGCGTGTGCGATCACCGCGGCGATGGTGGTGGCCGCCTCCACCAGGTTGTGGGTGACGTTCGAGACGAGGTTGGCACCCTGGGCGAGCCCGACGACGAAGGCGTTCGGGAATCCCTGCACGTGGATCCCGTGCAGGCTCCGCATCCCGTCGGCCCAGTACCCGCCGAGCGTCCGGCCGTCGCGCCCGACCGTCTCGAAGCCCGCCCGGCGCGCGTGGTCGGTGCCCACCTCGAAGCCCGAGGCGAAGATGAGGCAGTCGAGCTCGTAGTGGACCCCGTCCACCCACGCCCCCCGTTCGTCGATGCGCTCCACCCCCCGGCCGTCCGTGTCGACCAGGTGGCAGTTCGCCCGGTTGTAGGCGTCCAGGTACTCGTCGTGGAAGCAGGGCCGTTTGCACAGCTGGCGGTACCAGGGCTTGAGCGCGGCGGCCGTGGCCGGGTCGGAGACCACCGCGTCGACCCGGGCCCGGATCTCCTCCATCTTCTCGTCGTCGCTGTCCTCGTAGGCGCGGCGCATGGTCTCGGGTGTCAGCTCCGCCCCTCCCTCGACGAGGGCCACGATCCGGTCCCGGATGCGCTGGGAGATGTCGGTCCAGCCGTCCATCACCAGGTCCTCGTCGGCGAACCCGCCGGTCTGGAGCGTGCAGAAGTTCCGCAACCACTCGCGCTGCCATCCGGGACGGAGCGAGGCGAACCACGCCGGGTCGATGGGGTGGTTGCCGCGGACGTCGATCGACGACGGCGTGCGCTGGAAGACGAAGAGCTCCCCCGCGTCGCGTGCCAGCCGCGGGATGCACTGGACGGCGGTCGCCCCGGTCCCGATGATCCCCACCCGCTTCCCGGCCAGGCCGGTCATCGGGGCGCCCGAGGGATCGCCCCCGGTGACCCCGTAGTCCCAGCGGCTGGTGTGGAAGCACTCGCCGCCGAACGTCTCGATCCCGGGGATGCCCGGGAGCTTGGGCCGGTGGAGCGGACCGGTGCCCATGATGACGAAGCGGGCGCGCAGCTCGTCACCCCGGTCGGTCCGGACGATCCACCGCGACGAGGCCTGGTCCCAGCGGAGCCCCTGGACCTCGGTGGACAGCAACGCCCGCTCGTAGAGGTCGAAGTGCCGGGCGATCCGCCGGGCGTGGGCGAAGATCTCCGGCGCCGCGGTGTACTTCATCGTCGGCATGTGGCCGGTCTCCTCGAGGAGCGGCAGGTAGACCATGGCCGCGGTGTCGCACATCGCCCCCGGGTAGCGGTTCCAGTACCATGCGCCGCCCACGTCGCCCCCGCCCTCGATGAGGCGGACGTCGTCGATCCCCGCGTGGCGCAGGCGGGCCCCGGTGACGAGCCCGGCGAAGCCCCCGCCGATGACCGCCACCGTCACCTCCTCGCGCACCGGAGGCCGCTCGACCCGGTCGACGTAGGGGTCGTCGAGGAAGTGGGCGAACCTCCCGGTCGGTTCGAGGTACTGGTCGTTCCCGTCCGCACGGAGACGCTTGTCCCGCTCGGCCCGGTACCGGGCACGGAGCGCCTCGTGGTCGGGCGGCTCCGGCGCGGTGGTCACCGGTCGGCTCTCCCGTCCCCCTGCCCGGCCGGCTCCGTCCCACCGCCCATCCCGGCCGGCCCCGCCCCACCGCCCATCCCGGCCGGCCCTCCCGGGGTGGCATCGGCCCAGTACCGGTCGCGCAGGAGCCGCTTGTAGAGCTTGCCGGTGGCGTGGCGGGGCAGCTCGGCCTCGAAGTCGACCGAGCGCGGGCACTTGTAGGCGGCGAGCGAGGCCCGGCAGAAGTCGATCAGCTCGCGTTCGAGGTCCGGTCCCGCCTCGTCCGGGTCGACCGGCTGGACCACCGCCTTGACCTCCTCGCCCATCTCCTCGTTCGGGACGCCGAGCACGGCCACGTCCATCACCTTGGGGTGGGTGACGAGGAGGTTCTCCGCCTCCTGGGGGTAGATGTTCACCCCGCCCGAGATGATCATGTAGGACTTCCGGTCGGTCAGGTACAAGTAGCCGTCCTCGTCGACGTAGCCCACGTCGCCGAGCGTGGACCACCCGTGCTCGTTGCGCGAGGCGGCCGTCTTCTCCGGATCGTTGTGGTACTCGAACTCGCCGCCCCCGTCGAAGTACACCGTGCCCGGCTCCCCGGCCGGCGCCGGGTGGCCGTCCTCGCCCACGATGCGGACGGTCCCGACCAGCGCACGGCCGACGCTCCCCTTGTGGTCGAGCCACTCGGCCGAGGAGATGGCGGTGAAGCCGTTGCCCTCGGTCCCCGCGTAGTACTCGTGGATCACCGGGCCCCACCAGTCGATCATCTGCTCCTTCACCGGAACGGGGCACGGGGCGGCGGCGTGGACCGCGACCTGCAGGCTCGAGAGGTCGAAGGCCTCCCGCTCGGCGGGGTCGAGCTTCAACATCCGCACGAACATCGTCGGGACGACCTGGGTGTGGGTGACCCGGTACCGCTCCACCAGCCGGAGGAACTCGACCGGGTCGAACGCCTCCATCACCACCACGGTGGCCCCGGCCCGCATCCACGACATGGTGAACCGGAGCGGTGCGGCGTGGTAGAGCGGGGCGGGCGACAGGTAGACGCTCTCCGACGTCAGGCCGTAGAGGCCGACGGCCAGCGTGTACACCCCGGAGCCGGTCCCGATGGGCACCGGCTCGCGCATCGGGACCTTGACGCCTTTCGGGCGGCCGGTGGTGCCCGAGGAGTAGAGCATGTCCAGGCCCTCGGACTCGTCGGGCACCGGCCCGGTCGGCTCGGCGTCACGCACCGCCTCGTAGGGCTCGAACCCCGGCGCCTCCCCGTTGCACACCAGGCGGGTGTGGACCCCGGGTACGGCGGCGACCGCCTCGGCCGCCACAGCCGCCTTGGCCCCGGACGTGACGAGGACCTGGGCCCCGCAGTCCTCCAGGATGTAGGCGACCTCCCCGGCGGTGAGCCGGGAGCTGATGGCGGTGTAGTACAGGCCCGACCGCTGCGCCGCCCAGAGGACCTCGAAGTAGCGGGCGTTGTTCTCCATGAACACGGCCACCACGTCCCCCCGCCGGAGACCCCTCCGGCGGAAGAGGTGGGCGACCTGGTTGGACCGCCGGTCGAGCTCCGCGTAGGTGACGGTCTCGCCGGTGCCCGCCATCACGTAGGCGGGCTTGTCGGGCAGGACTGCGGCGATGGCCCCCGGGTACATGGACGGACGCTACCGCTCCCCCCGGCCCGCCGACCAGGCGGGGCCGGGCCGGGGCCGGACGGCCGGTGCGGATCAGAGCGCGAGCAGTGCCTGCTCGACCACCTCGGTGAGCGCCGGATGGATGTAGAGCACCCCGGTGGCCACCTGGTCGACGGTGTTGCCGAGGCACATGGCCTGCAGCAGCGGCTGGATGAGCGTGGACGCCTGGGGCCCGATCAGGTGGGCACCGAGGAGCAGGCGGGTCTCCGGGTCGGCGAGGACCTTGACGAAGCTCGAGGTGTCCTCGAGCGCCCAGCCGTAGGCGGTGTCCCCGTAGGGGCGGGTGGCGGCGACGTAGGGCCGCCCCTGCGCCCGCAGGTCCTGCTCGGTGGCGCCCGCCGAGGCCACCTGGGGGTCGGCGAAGACCGCCGAAGGCACCACCGGGAAGGACGATCGCCGCCGGTCGTCCGGGTGTACGAGGTTGTGGGCGACCAGGCGGGCCTCGGCGTTGGCCATGTGCTTGAGCTGGAAGTGGTTGGTCAGGTCGCCGAGCGCCCAGATCCCCGGCACGTCGGTCTCGTAGGAGTCGTCGGTGCGGACGTGGCCGTGCTCGTCCACCTCGACGCCGGTGGCCGCCACGTCGAGCAGGTCGCTGTTGGGGGTGCGGCCGGTGGCCACCAGCACCACCTCCGCCTCGGCGGTGCCCGCCCCCGACGGGGTGGCCAGGCCGAGGCGCACCCCGTCGGGAGTCGCCTCCACCTGCTCCACGGTGGTGCCGAGGCGGACGTCGAAGCGGGCCGCGTACGCTTCGGTGAACCGGTCCCGGACGTCGGTGTCGTGGTGGGCAAGCAGGTGCGGTCCCCGCTCGAGGAGGGTCATCCGCGTGCCGAGCGCCCCGAAGACGTGGCTCATCTCCGCGGCGATGAACCCCCCGCCGATCACCGCCATCGAGGCGGGCAGCGCGTCGAGCCGCATCACGTCGTCGGAGGTGAGGTAGGGCACCGAGCGCAGTCCGGCCACCGGGGGGAGGTGGGGCCGGGACCCGGCCGCCAGCACGAAGCGGTCGGACCGCAGCTCGTCGTCGCCCACCCGGAGCACCTTGGGCCCGACGAAGCGGGCGTGGTCGAGGTACACGTCGACCCCGTTGGAGCGGCGGTAGGCCACGGCGCGGTCGTGGAGCGGGTCGATGCGCCCGAACACCCGGTCGCGGATCTCCGGCCAGTCGGCGCCGCGCCACTCGGCCCGGACGCCGTAGCGGCCGGCATGGCGGACCGTCTCGGCCACGTCGGCCGCGTACACGAACATCTTCGACGGGATGCAGCCCCGGTTCAGACAGGTGCCGCCGAACCGGCTCTCGTCGACGACCGCGATCTTCCATCCGGCCAGCTCCTCGGTCACCAGCATGTTGCCGCTGCCGGCACCGACGATGACGAGGTCGTAGTGGTGGGTGGTCATCCCCCCATCCTCCCCCAACTTCGGGGCAGAAGATTCGGCCGGACCGGTAAGAATGACAAGTAGAAATTACCGCACTAGAGTCCGCTCCATGCGGCCCGCCCTCCTCGCCCCACCCCTGCCCTCCTCCCTCGACACCCGGGCGGAGTCGTTCCGGCGCAACGCCGCCGACATGGCCGAGCAGCTGGCGGAAGTCGACCGCCTGCTCGACGAGGCGGCCGCGGGGGGCGGTCCCGCGGCGATGGAACGGATGCGGTCACGCGACAAGATGCCCATCCGGGAGCGGATCGCCAACGCCCTCGACCCCGACACCCCCTTCCTCGAGATCAGCGCGCTGGCGGGCTACGGCTCCGACTACACGCTCGGGGGCGGCATGGTGGTCGGCGTCGGGGTGATCGCCGGGGTCGAGTGCGTGGTGATGGGCAACGACCCGTCGGTGCTCGGGGGGGCGCTCACGCCGTACGCGGCCAAGAAGTGGACCCGCGCCATCGAGATCGCCCGGGACAACCGGATCCCCTATGTCAGCTTCGTCGAGTCCGCCGGCGCCGACCTGCGGGTCGAGACCGGGGGCGGACGCAAGGTCCAGACCACCCACTTCGCCGAGTCGGGTCGCCAGTTCTACGAGCTCATCGAGCTTTCCAAGCTGGGGGTGCCGACCGTCTGCGTCGTGTTCGGCTCGTCGACGGCGGGCGGGGCCTACCAGCCCGGCCTGTCCGACTACGTCATCGTGGTGAAGGAGCACTCGAAGATCTTCCTCGCCGGACCGCCCCTGGTGAAGATGGCCACCGGCGAGGAGAGCGACGACGAGGAGCTCGGGGGTGCCCGCATGCACGCCGAGGTGTCGGGGCTGGGCGACTACTTCGCCGAGGACGAGATGGACGCCATCCGGATCTGCCGGGAGGTGGTGTCCCACCTCAACTGGCGCAAGCGGGGCCCGGCGCCGGCACTCGCCCCCGACCCGCCGGTCCACGACCCTGAGGAGCTGCTGGGGCTGGTGAGTCGCGACCTGCGCCAGGCGGTCGACGTCCGCGACGTGATCGCCCGGGTCGCCGACGGCTCGCGGTTCGAGGAGTTCAAGCCGCGCTACGGGCCGACCCTGGTCTGCGGCTGGGCGTCCATCCACGGCTACCCGGTCGGCGTCCTGGGCAACAACGGGGTCCTCTACCCGCAGGCGGCCGAGAAGGCGACCCAGTTCATCCAGCTGTGCAACCAGGTCGACCTGCCGCTGGTGTTCCTCCAGAACATCACCGGCTACATGGTCGGGCGCGACTTCGAGGCGGCGGGGATCATCACCAAAGGCTCCGAGATGCTGAATGCGGTGAGCAACTCCACCGTGCCCCACCTCACGGTGGTGATCGGTTCGTCCTACGGGGCCGGCACCTACGGGATGTCGGGCCGGGCGTTCGGCAACCGGTTCACGTTCCTGTGGCCCACCGCCAAGATCGCGGTGATGGGCCCCAAGCAGATCGCCGGGGTCATGTCCCAGGTGCGGCGGGGCCAGGCCGCCCGCAAGGGCATCCCCTTCGACGAGGACGAGGACGCCGCCATCGTCGCCATGGTGGAGGAGGCACAGGAACAGGGCTCGCTCGCCCTGGTGGCCACCGGTGCCATCAGCGACGACGGGATCATCGATCCCCGCGACACCCGGACCGTCCTCGGGCTGTGCCTGTCGGTCGTGCGCAACCGCCCGGTGGAGGGCGCCTCCGCCTACGGGGTGTTCCGGCCATGAGCGGCACCCCGAAGCGCGCCGCCGGCGGCGACGCGTCGCCGACCTCGGGGTGGGTCGCGCTGACGCCTTCCGACCTGCCGCCGGCCACCCCCTTCACCACCTTGCTCGTGGCCAACCGCGGGGAGATCGCCCGCCGGATCGTCCGGAGCGCGCACGACCTCGGGCTGCGGTGCGTCGCCGTCTACGTCGGAGCGGACGCCGATGCGCCCCATGTCCGCGAGGCGGACCAGGCGGTCCGGCTCGACGGCGGCTACCTCGACATCCCCGGGATCGTGGCGGCCGCCCGGCTGGCGGGAGCCGACGCCGTCCACCCGGGGTACGGGTTCCTGTCGGAGAACGCCGCCTTCGCCCGCGCCGTGGTGGCGGCCGGACTGGTCTGGGTCGGACCTCCGCCCCACGTCATCGAGGTGATGGGCGACAAGCTGGCCGCCAAGCGGGTCGCCGAGGAGGCGGGTGTCCCGACGCTCCCCTCCTCGGACGACCCCACCGACGACGGCGCCGTGGGCTACCCACTGCTGGTCAAGGCGGCAGCCGGCGGCGGGGGCAAGGGGATGCGGGTGGTCGGGCGCCCGGAGGACCTGGGCGACGCGGTCGCCGCCGCGCGGCGCGAGGCGGCGGGCGGCTTCGGCGACGACCGGGTGTTCCTCGAGCGCTACGTGGCCCGGTCCCGCCACATCGAGATCCAGATCCTGGGCGACAGCCACGGCCGGCTGGTCCACCTGGGCGAACGTGAGTGCTCCATCCAACGTCGCCACCAGAAGGTGGTCGAGGAGTCGCCGTCCCCGGCCCTCGATCCGGCCCTGCGGGCGGAGATGGGCGAGGCGGCCCTCACCCTGGCGCGCGCCATCGGCTACCGGTCGGCAGGCACCGTCGAGTTCCTCTTCGACGAGGAGCGTCGCGCGTTCTTCTTCCTCGAGGTCAACACCCGGCTCCAGGTGGAGCATCCGGTCACCGAGGAGGTGACGGGGATCGACCTCGTGGCCGAGCAGCTCCGGCTGGCCGCCGGCGAGCCGCTCGGCTACACCCAGGACGACATCACGTCCACCGGGCACGCCATCGAGGTCCGCCTCTACGCGGAGGATCCGGCGGCCGGCTTCCTGCCCGCCACCGGTACCCTCCACGCGTTCGACCCGGCGGCCACCCCCGCCGTCCGGTGGGAGTCCGGCGTGGAAGCCGGCTCGGTGGTGGGGGTCGACTTCGACCCGATGCTGGCCAAGGTGATCGCCCACGCCCCGACGCGCGCGGCAGCGGCGGGGAAGCTCGCCCTGGCGCTCGAACGGCTCCACCTGGGAGGGGTCACCACCAACCGCGACTTCCTGGCGGCGACGCTCCGCCATCCCGCCTTCCTGGCCGGGGACACCACCACCGACTTCATCGAACGGCACACCCCGTCCACCCGTCTGGCCCTGGCCACCGAGGACGCCCACCGCGTGGCCGTGGCCGCCGCCCTGTGGCTCCAGGGGCGCAACCGGGCCGGAACGCCCGTCCTCGGCGACCTGCCGAGCGGGTGGCGGAACGCACGCCTGCCCGACCAGCGGGTCGAGCTTCGCCTCGGCGAGGAGACGGTCGAGGTCTGCTACCGGACCCGGCGCGACGGGTCCTTCGCCGTGGGCGAGACGGGATCCGCGACCGTCCACGCCTGGTCGCACGCGGCGATCGACGTGGAGATCGACGGCCGGCGCTCGCGGATGCGGGTCACCGCCGAAGGCGGGGAGGCCGGCGGTCACGGAGGTCACGGCGGAGACCGGCTCTCCGTGCAGGTGGAGCGGGGCACGGTCACCGTGGAGGTGCTCCCCCGCTTCTCCGCTCCCGGCTCGGCCGGCTCCGGCGCTTCCACCGGCGGGTTCCGGGCGCCCATGCCGGGGGTGGTCCTGGCGGTCGACTGCGTGGAAGGCGACCCGGTGGAGGCCGGTCAGACCCTGGTGGTGCTGGAGGCGATGAAGATGGAGCACCACGTGAAGGCGCCGTCGGCCGGCCGGGTCGCCGAGGTGCTGGTGACGAAGGGTCAGCAGGTGGAGAACGGCGAGCTGCTGGTGGTGTTCGAGCAGGACGGTGGGGACGGTGGGGACGGCGCCGGCCACGAGACAGAGGAGCCGGGATGACCGAACCGATCCGCATCGCCAACTGCTCGGGCTTCTACGGCGACCGGCTCTCGGCCGCCCGGGAGATGGTCGAGGACGGGCCGATCGACGTGCTGACCGGGGACTGGCTGGCCGAGCTGACCATGCTCATCCTGGCCCGTTCCCAGGCCAAGCGGCCGGGCGGCGGCTACGCCCGCAGCTTCGTGACCCAGATGGAGCAGGTGATGGGCACCTGTCTCGACCGCGGGATCAAGGTCGTCTCCAACGCCGGCGGGCTCGATCCGGCCGGCTGTGCCGAGGCCGTCGCCGAGGTGGCCGACCGGCTGGGGTTGGCGCCGACCGTTGCCTACGTCGAGGGCGACAACCTCATGGGTCGCCTCGACGAGCTGGTCGGGTCCGGTGTGGACCTGGCCCACTTCGAGACGGGCGAGCCGGTCGGCGACACCTCCCGGTTCCTCACCGCCAACGCCTACCTGGGCTGCTGGGGGATCGCCGACGCGCTCGGGCGCGGCGCGGACATCGTGGTCACCGGGCGCACCACCGACGCGGCCATCGTCTGCGGCCCCGCCGCCTGGCACCACGGGTGGCGGCGCGACGACTGGGACCGACTGGCCGGGGCGGTGGTGGCGGGGCACGTCATCGAGTGCGGCACCCAGGCGACCGGCGGCAACTACTCGTTCTTCACCGAGGTGGAGGGCATGGTCCGCACCGGGTTCCCGTGGGCGGAGATCGCCGCCGACGGCTCCGCCGTGATCGGCAAGCACCCGGGCACCGGCGGGGAGGTGTCGATCGGCACCGTCACCTCCCAGCTCCTCTACGAGATCGGGAGCCCGGCCTACCTCGGACCGGACGTCACCGCCCGCTTCGACACCGTCGAGCTGGCTGCGGCGGGGCCCGACCGGGTCCGGATCAGCGGCACTCGGGGCGAGCCGCCGCCGCCCACGCTCAAGGTGGCGATGAACGAGCTCGGGGGCTACCGCCACGATCTCGCCGTGGCCCTCACCGGCCTCGACATCGAGGCCAAGGCGTCCCTGGTGGAAGAGGCGTTCTGGTCGGCGTGCCCGCACCGGGCGGAGGAGTTCGCCGCTGTCGCCACCACGCTCGTGCGGACCGACAAGGAGGACCCGGGCACCAACGAGGAGGCGGTGGCCCTGTGGCGCCTGACCCTCAAGGACCCCGACGAGCGCAAGGTGGGCCGGGCCATCTTCGACACCATGGTGGAGCTCAGCCTCTCCACCATCCCCGGGTTCTTCGGGGTGGGCGGCGGGGGTGCCCACGCCCGCCCCTACGGCGTCTACCGCCCGGCGGTGATCCCGGCCGACCTGGTCCCCCAGCACGTGGTCGTCCTCGGCGGCGAGCGCACCGTGGTCGACTCGGTGGCGCCCCCGGGCGCGGTCACCGTGGAGGCGCTGACCGGACCGGCCGGGGACGCTGCCCCGGCTGGGACCGGACAGACCGCGGCCGGACAGACCGTGCGGGCGCCGATCGGTCGGGTGGTCGGCGCACGCTCCGGCGACAAGGGCGGGAACGCCAACCTCGGGGTGTTCGCCCGCACCGACCAGGCGTGGCAGTGGCTCGACGGCTTCTTGACGCTCGACCGGCTGGCGGAGCTGCTCCCCGAGACGGCACCGCTGGAGGTCGAGCGGTTCCGGCTGCCCGCCCTGCGGTCCCTCAACTTCGTCGTCCACGGGCTCCTGCAAGAGGGCGTGGCCGCCTCCACCCGCCAGGACGGCCAGGCGAAGAGCCTGGGGGAGTGGCTCCGCGCCCGGGTGGTCGACATCCCCGCACACCTGCTCCCAACGGTGTCCACCGGGAACGGTCGCCGGTGAGCGTGGCTTCCCGTCGTTCTCCGGGAGCCCGCCGGCAGGGGGCCGCCCGTCGGCATCCGGGCGTCCGTCAGTGAGCCCGGTGGCCACGACGCTCGTCGGCGCCGACGAGATGACCCGCAGGATCCGGGCCGTCCCCGCCCCGGTCCCGGTCCTCGACCGCGAGCGCGAACGGGGCCTCACCGACCGCCAGCGTGAGGTCCTCGACCAGCTCGGCACCATGTTCGACGACGGGTTCGCCCAGATCACCATGGCCGAGCTGGCCGCCCGCCTGAGCTGTTCCCTCCGCACGCTCTACTCGCTGGCCGACAGCCGCGACGAGCTGGTGCTGATGGTGGTGGACCGCAACCTCTGGCGGATCGGGCGGGCGGCGCGCGACGCCATCGATCCCGGGACGGCTCCCCTCGACGCCCTGCGCGCCTACCTCCGGGCGGCCACCGTGGCGGTCAGCCGGGCCACCCCCGCCTTCACGCGTGATCTCGAGGCGGTCGACGCGGCACGGCAGCTGTGGGCCGGGCACAACCACTACCTGTTCGCCGTCACCCGCACCCTGCTCGACCTCGCCGTCGAGCAGGGGGACATCGCCGATCTCGACGTCGCCGCGGTCGGACGGGTCGTCGCCGGGCTGGGCAGCGACTTCAGCCGGCCGGAGGTGATCCCCACGCTGCGCTCGTCGCCCAAGGACGCCGCCGACGCCGTGGTGGACATCGTCCTTCGGGGCCTTCCGCCCGGCCCGCGCCGGACCGGTCCGGCACCGGGGGACGCCCGGACCGCATCCACGGCGACATCCACGACGACAGGGGAGGAACCATGACCGATCTCGCCCGGATCCGGGACGACCTGGCCGAGGAGCAGCAGGTCCTCGACCGGATCGTCTCCGGCCTCACCCCCGACCAGTGGGCGGCGCCCACCCCCAGCGAAGGATGGACGGTGGCGGACCAGATCGGGCACCTGACCTACTTCGACGGTGCGGCCGCCCAGGCGATCACCGAGCCCGAAGCGTTCGCCGCCTCGATCGACGAGCTCGTCCGTGGAGGGGTGGACATCGATGCGCTCACCCTCCACCGGGGCCTGGCACCCCCGGAGCTGCTCGACGCCTGGCGGCGCAACCGGGCTCGGCTGGCCGAGGCGGCCACCGGCCTCGACGAGGGGGCCAGGGTGGCCTGGTACGGGCCGTCGATGAGCGCCCGGTCGTTCCTCACCGCCCGCCTGATGGAGGTGTGGGCCCACGGCCAAGATGTCGTCGACGCGGTCGGCGCCCACCGCGACAGCTCCGACCGCCTCGCCCACATCGCCCGGTTGGGTGTCATCACCCGGGGGTGGTCGTACGTCAACCGCGGCCTGCCGGCGCCCGGCGGCGAAGTGGGGGTGGACCTGGTGGCCCCCTCGGGGGAGCGGTGGCAGTTCGGTCCGACGGATGCTCCGGACCGGATCAGCGGTCCCGCCGTCGACTTCTGCCTGGTGGTCACCCAGCGGCGCAACGTGGAGGACACCCGGCTCGTCGTCGAGGGCGAGGCCGCCCGGGACTGGATGAGCAGGGCGCAGGCCTTCGCCGGACCCGCCACCGACGGCCCTGCTCCGGCAGGCGGGCCTGGTCGCGCCACCGCCCCCGGACCGGGGGCGGGCTGATGGCTCTGGTCGAGACCGACCTCCGCTCCGGCGTGCTGACCGTGACGCTGGCGGACGAGGCCAACCGGAACGCACTGGGGGCGGCACTGGTCGGCGAGCTGGTCGACGCCCTCGACCGGGCCGACTCCGACCCCGGTGTGCGGGTGGTCGTCCTCACCAACCGCGGTCGCGTGTTCTGCGCCGGTGCCGATCTGACCGGACGGGAGGGGTCCTCCGTCCCCCCGCTCCCCGGCCACCGTCCCGAGGAGCTGTTCGCCCGGTTCCGACGGTCTCCGAAGCCCTACATCGGCCGCATCGCCGGCCACTGCGTCGCCGGAGGGATGGGCCTGGCCGCGGCCATGGACGTCTCGGTGGCGGCGGAGAGCGCCCGGTTCGGCTTCACCGAGGTGCGCGTCGGGGTGGCCCCGGCGATGATCTCCGTGGTGTGCCTCCCGAAGCTCCGGGAGGCCGATGCCCGGTCGGCGATCCTCCGCGGGAACCGCTTCGGCGCGGCCGAGGCGGCGCGCATCGGGCTGGTCACCTCGGCCGTGCCCGACGACCGGCTCGACGAGGAGGTCGACGCGGTGGTGGCCGACCTGCTGGCCGGCGGGCCCGAGGCCATCGCCGCCTCGAAGGAGCTGCTGGCGCGGGTGCCGGGCATGGCGGTCGACGAGGCGTTCGCCTGGACGGCGGAGCTGTCGGCTCGGCTCTTCGCCGGGGACGAGGCGCGCGAGGGCATCACCGCCTACCTCCAGAAACGGCCCGCCGCCTGGGTGCCCGCCGACCACCGACCCGCCGACCGCCGTTGACCTGACCCATCGACCACCACCGACCCGCCGACCCACCGACCACGCCGGGGCCATCCACGAGGACCGACCCCACCGACGACGCCACCGGAAGGAACCGACCATGAGGACCACCGCCACCGCCCTGTTCGACATCGACCTGCCCATCTTCGCCTTCTCCCACTGCCGCGACGTGGTGGCCGCGGTGTCGAAGGCCGGGGGCATGGGGGTGCTGGGGGCCGTCTCCCACTCCCCCGAGCAGCTCCAGATCGACCTCGACTGGATCGAGGAGCAGATCGGCGACCGCCCCTACGGCGTCGACCTCATCGTGCCGGCGAAGTACGCCGGCTCCGACGAGGGCGGTCTCACCGTCTCCGACATCCGGGCCCACCTCCCCGCCGAGCACCTCGCCTTCGTGGACGACCTCCTCCGCCGCTACGACGTCCCCGCCCTCGAGGGCGAGGGGGACGGAGGAGCGGGGGAGCGGTCGGGACGGGACGGGGACGCCATGTTCTCCGCCAACCGGGCCGGCCCGCAGCTCGACATCGCCCTCGACCACCGGACCGCCCTGGTGGTCAACGCGCTCGGGCCGCCGCCACCGCACATGATCGAGCGGACCAAGGAGGCGGGACGGAAGGTCGGCGCTCTGGCCGGCGCGGCCCAGCACGCCGAGCGCCACGTCAACGCAGGCGTGGACCTCGTCATCGCCCAGGGCTCGGAGGCGGGCGGGCACACCGGCGAGATCGGGTCGATGGTGCTGATCCCCGAGATCGTCGACGCGGTCGGGGAAACGCCGGTCCTCGGGGCCGGCGGCATCGGGCGCGGCCGGCAGATGGCGGCGGCGATGGCCCTCGGTGCCCAGGGCGTCTGGTGTGGCTCGGTGTGGCTGACCACCGAGGAGGCGGAGACCCATCCGGTCGTGAAGGAGAAGTTCCTGCGGGCCACGTCGGCCGACACCGTCCGTTCGCGGTCGCTGACCGGCAAGCCGGCCCGCCAGCTC
>JAJYYG010000062.1 GCA_021801235.1 Actinomycetes bacterium | reverse complement strand
GGTTACTGGTTGGTCGCGGCGGACGGTGGACTGTTCGCCTTCGGCGACGCCGGTTTCTACGGATCGCTGGGCGGGGTCCGATTGAACCGGCCCATCGTTGGGATGGCTGCGACCCCCGACGGGAAGGGCTACTGGATGGTGGCCTCCGACGGTGGGGTCTTCGCCTTCGGAGACGCCGGCTTCTACGGCTCCACCGGCTCGCTGGTGCTGAACAGGCCCATCGAGGGGATCGCCGCGACCCCCGACGGGAGGGGCTACTGGATGGTGGCCTCCGACGGTGGGGTCTTCGCCTTCGGGGACGCCGGCTTCTACGGCTCCACCGGCTCGCTGGTGCTGAACAGGCCGATCGTCGGCCTGGGCACGGACTTCCGGAGCGGGGGCTATCGCCTGGTCGCCGCCGACGGCGGCGTCTTCTCGTTCGACGCCCCCTTCTACGGTTCCCTCGGAGGCCTCCCGCTGAACAGACCGATCGTCGGGACCGCATCGTGAACCCTTTCCCGCTTCCGTCCGCCGAGACAGCACGTTCCGGAACGCAGCGATGTCCACCCGGGTGATCCGATGCGCACGGTAGCGATCTCCGACGACGCCATCCGGCTGGGGCAGTTCTTGAAGCTCGCCGGATTGGCGGACTCCGGTGCGGACGCGAAGGTGGAGCTCCTCGGTGGCCGGGTCGAGGTCAACGGTGCAACCGAGAGGCGCCGGGGTCGCCAGCTGGTACGGGGCGACACGGTTCGACGCGGCGCCGACACGGTGATGGTGGGTTGATCTGAAGTCGCGGACCGAGCCTCCGCTCAGCCGCTCATGCGCAACCGCTCACGCGGTCCGCTCAGCGAGCACCAGGGTGTCGATGGCCTGGCGCATCCCGTGCTCCGTCTCGACCTCCCGCGTGACCCGTTCCGATCGGGAGATCGTGAGCGGAGCGAGCTCGGCTGCGATCTCCTCGGGCGTGAAGAGGATGTCCGGGTCGGGCGGCCCGCCGAACCCGTCGGTCAGATTGGTGCGATCGTGGCCGACCACAAGTAGGGAGCCGCCGGGTGCCAGCGCGGCTACCAAGGTGGCGTGGACCGTCCGCCTGACCCCAGCGGGCAGGTGGACGTACATGGCGGCGATGAGGTCGTACTCCCCGGGTGGTT
This sequence comes from Actinomycetes bacterium, assembly GCA_021801235.1. GTDB lineage: Bacteria > Actinomycetota > Acidimicrobiia > Acidimicrobiales > RAAP-2 > DASZIT01. The sequence goes on along the minus strand of JAJYYG010000062.1, from coordinate 9,931 downwards.
CCCACGCGGTGACGTCGGCTTCGATCCAGGTGACGGAAACCCCCCGCTCGGCTGCCAGGCGTCGACCCTTGTCGAGCCCGGCGGCACTGAAGTCGACCCCGGTGGCGGCCCAGCCGTTTCCGGCCAACCAGATGGCGTTCCGACCCTCTCCACAGGCGACGTCGAGCGCCCGGCCGGGGGTCAGGCTGTCGGCGACCTCCACGAGGAAGCGATTGGGCCCGCTCCCCCAGACCAGGTCGGCTCCCCGGTAACGCTCGTTCCATACCTCTCTGTTCACGGCAGTCCTTTCTGCGCGCTCTCCCCCGCGGCAGCGACTCCTGCGGCTGCCACGGTGCCGGACAGCTCAGTGGCTGAAGTGCACCTTCGGCATGATCTTGGCGAGCCACACCGGTTGATGCCAAATCCGATGCCCACCGAGCCGCAGGATCACCGGCAGGAGCGCCATGCGGACGACGAACGCGTCCAGAGTCACGGCGACGGCCAGGATGACCCCCATCTCCTTCGGCGCCAGAGGTCCCGACAGAGCGAACGTCAAGAAGACGGCGACCATGACGGCGGCGGCCGACACGACCACCCGGCCGGACGTTCGCACCGACGACACCATGGCGTGTTCGGGGTCCGTGTGGAGCTCGAACTGCTCCTTGGCTGCGGAGAGGAGGAACAGGGTGTAGTCCATCGCCACCCCCATCACCATGGCGCCGAAGAAGATCGGTCCCCAGGCGTCGACGAAACCCTGGGGGGTGAAGTGGAGGAGTCCGGAAAGCCATCCGTTCTGGAAGATGAGCCGGGCCACGCCGAACGCAGCAGCGACGGACAACGCCGTCACCAGTACTCCCGCCAACGCCAGGATCGGCGCTCCCAGCGCGAGCAGCAGCATCAGGAACCCGATGGCGAGCAGCAACCCGAACACCAGGACGGTGCGGGTAGCCAGGGCGTGTTGGAGGTCGAAGTTCTCGGCAGCAGCTCCTCCGACGAGACTGCCGCCCGGCAGGGTCGTCCGCAAGTGGGTGATGGTGGTGCCGGTCGCCGGGTCCGAGGGACCGGTCGTCGGCACGACCTGGTTGAGTGTCCATCCGGCGTTGGAGGGACCGGGCACCACCCCGGCGACTCCCTGTTCGCCGTGCAGGGTGGCGAGAGCCGCTTGCTCGCTGCCGGACGGGACGAGCACCTGGAGCGTTCCGGGGGCACCAGGCCCGAACGCGGCCGTCACCTGGTCGAAGCCGACCCGAGCGCTGGACGTGGCCGGGATGATGGTGATCGACGGCATGCTGGTTCGGAACCCGATGAGCGGGACGGCCAGACCCCCGACGATGACCAGGGCCACCGCGGCCACCGGCACCGGGTGGTTCCACATGAAGCGACCCCAGACGTGGAGCCGGCGGTCGAGCGGGCCGTCGTGGTGACCGCGGCCTTCGCGGTCTCCGGCCCGTCGGGCGTGACCGGGGATCCGGATCTGTCCCGCATTGACGCGCGTCCCGAGTCGGCCGAGCACCGCCGGGAGGAGCGTGAGCGTGGCGGCCAGCACGGCGACCACGGACAGCATGATCCCGAGGGCCATCGAACGGAAGGCGGGGCTGGGCACGAGCAGCACGCTCGACAGCGACAGCAGCACGGTCACCGCGCTGAAGGCCACCGCCTTGCCGGCGGTGTCCATCGTCTCGGCGACCGAGGCGACGATGCCCTCGCGGTCACCGGGTTGAACTCCTCGTCGCTTGAGCGCCGACCGGAAGCGGACAACCAGGAAGAGGGCGTAGTCGATGCCCAGGGCCAGGGCGAACATAAGGGCGAAGTTGAGCGCCCAGATCGACACGGGAGCGACCTTGGTGGAGATCACCAGCGCTCCCGCCGCCACGAGGAGACCTGCCATGGTCAGCATCAGCGGCAGCCCCGCCGCCACGAGGCTGCCGAATGCGATTACCAGGATGATCAGGGTGACCGGCCACGACAGCACCTCGGACCGCAGCATGGCGCTCCGGTTGGCGGTGTTGAATTGGCTCCAGAGCGCGCTGTCCCCGGTCATGGCCACGCTAACGTCGGGGGTCGACAGGGCTGAGAGCGGCTTGTCGAGCGAGTCTGCCGCCCGGACCATGTCGTTCGGGCCCACGGCCGCCCCACCGGTGACGATGGCCGTGCGCCCGTCGGCGGACAGGGTCACACCGGGCTGGGGCATCACCACCCGAGAGATGCGCGGGTCGGCCCGGAGGACGGACGCCACGCGATCCACGGTGGCCTGGGCAGCGGGATCCCCGGCGATCGGTCCCCGGTGGTCCTGGACGACGACCTGGATGGCCGTCGACCCCATCCCGGAGAAGTCCTTCTGGATGACGGTCCGGGCTGCCACCGACTGGCTGGTGGAGTCCTCCCAGCCGGCGCCGGACAGGGCACTCTCCACATGCGGGGCGAATACCCCGAACACGACCAGCACGATCAACCAGCCCAGCAGCACGCGCCGGAGGTGGGTCGCCGTCCACCGACCGAGGCGGGCCATGACGCCGGCCGGCCGCCCTGTTCCGGTCGGAGGACCCTGCGGATCGATGCTGCCGGGGCGGACGGGTGTGATCTGGGTGACTGACATGTGGTTCCTTGCGTGGTCGTGTCGGAGCGGGTCAGGGTGATAACACAGTACGGGGTAGGGTATTAGCAGGTGTGTGCGAAGGTGCCGGTTCCGGGTTGAGGGTGCCGGTTCCTATCGGCGCCCCTGGTGGTGGCGGCGCCTCCGGATCGCCTGCGAACCGCAGCCCGGAGGAACGTGCGGGGGGGGATCAGGCCAACGAGAGGAAGAGCTTCTCCATCCGTTCCACGTCGGGCGACGGGACGCCGTCCGCAGCGGCCGGATCGAGGCACTGGCGCATGCCGGAAGCCACGATCTTGAAGCTTGCCCGGTGCAGCGCCCGGCTCGCTGCAGCCAGTTGGGTCACCACCTCGTCGCAGTCGCGCTTGGACTCGATCATCCGGATGATGCCTGCCAGCTGCCCCTCGACCCGCCGGAGGCGGTTCACCACCTGCGCTGACGTTTCCTCTTCGATCTGCATGTGACGACGATACTATACCCCAGGGGGTACCGTCAAGCGGTCCCCGACGAGGACGTGCCGGGCGGGGAGAGGGTCTCCGGGCTGTGCCGACCGTGCGTCAGAGCGTCCCGGTGAGGAACTGGAGGCCGAGGCTGGCCGCCGCCACGAGGACCCAGAGCATGGCGCCGAGGGCGAGCGGCCTGAACCCGGCCTTCCGGATGTCGCGGGCGCGGGTGGACAGGCCGATGGCCGCCAGCGCGATCGTGATCATCACCTGGGCGGTCTGGGACAGCGTGCCGTGCCATGAGCGGGGCACCCAGCCCAGGGTGTTGATGGTCACCGCCACCAGGAACCAGCCGATGAAGACCGGCAGCACCTTGCGGAGCCGGCTGTGCAGGGGAGGTTGCGCCGACGCGGACGGGTTCTGATGGACGTTCGCTCTCGCCCGCCAGAACCCCAAGGCCAGGGAGATCGGGATGATCATCAGGGTGCGGGTCAGCTTGACGACCACCGCGTACGAGGTGGCGCCGTGCCCGAAGATGGAGGAGGCGGCGACCACGGAGGACAGGTCGTTGACCGCGGTGCCGGCCCAGAGCCCGAACGCGTGCGGAGAGAGGCCGAGCAGGTGCCCGATGGTCGGGAAGGTCAGGACGGCAGCCACGTTGAAGGTGAAGATGGTGGCGATGGCGTAGGACACGTCCACCTCGGAGGCGGAGATCACCGCGTCGGTGGCTGCGATGGCGGAGGCGCCGCAGATCCCGGTCCCCACGCCGATCAGCGTCCTCAGGTCGGTGTCGATGGAGAGTAGGCGACCGAGCAACCAGGCCCCGACCAGGGCCACCGTGAGGCTCCCGAGGAGGACGGGTAGGGACGAGGTTCCGGTGGTGAGCACCTGGCCGAAGGACAGCCCGGTGCCGAGCACCACGATCGAGAGCTGCAGCACGCCGCGGCTGGCGAAGGTCAGGCCCGGCCGCAGCGCCTGGCGAGGCTGACGGAACACGGAGATGACGATGCCTCCCACGATGGCGATGACCGGGGCACCGATGACCGGGGCGAGGCGTCCGAGGAACGTCGCCACCGCCGCCACCGCCATGGCGAGCCCGAGACCGGGGACGACGGATCGGATCCGACCGCCGAACCCGCCTCCGTCCGGATCGGGGGCGGTCTCCGGCGTGCCGGCCGGTGGGGCGAGGGAGGGGAGTGCGCTCATGTCGACCAGTGTGGGTGAGGGGATCGCCCGGGGATAGACGCAGATCGACGACAGCGCTATAACATGTGCTTATGCCGTTGGCACACCCCGTTCCCGACCTTGTCTCGTTGGACCTCCTCCAGAGCGTGGCCGAGCTGGGGTCGATCCGGCGTGCCGCCATGGCACACCACGTGAGCCAGCCGGCGGCGAGCATGCGACTCCGGGCCTTGGAGCGGACCCTCGGGCTGGAGCTGCTCGACCGGTCCTCCGGGCGTGCCCGCCTCACCCCGGCGGGCACCGCCACCGTCGAATGGGGTGGTGCGGTGCTGGACGAGGTGCGGGCACTGCAGCTGGGTGTAGCCGCCCTCCGGGCCGAAGGGAGCACCCAGCTGCGGTTGGCGGCGAGCATGACGGCGGCCGAGTACCTGGTGCCAGGGTGGCTCAATCGCCTGCGTGCCGCCGAGCCCGATCTCGGCGTCTCCCTGCAGATGGGGAACTCCGAGCACGTGGCCGACGTGGTCGCCCGGCGTGACGCCGACATCGGGTTCGTGGAGGGCGACACCGTGCCGGCCACCCTGGACTCGAAGGTGGTCAGCCGCGACGACCTGGTATTGGTGGTGGCGCCGTCCCATCCGTGGAGCGGGCGGCGGGGGGCTCTCAGCGCCGCCGAGGTCGCGGCCACACCGTTGGTCCTGCGGGAACCGGGCTCCGGGACCCGTCAGGTGCTCGAAGGGGCTCTGGGGGCGTGCGGCCTCTCTGTCACCCCGCTGGTCGAGCTGGGATCGACCACCGCCATCAAGGCTGCCGTGGGATCCGGGCTGGGGCCGGGCGTGTTGAGCCGGCTTGCCATCCGGGCCGAGGTGCGCGAGGGACGGATGGTCATCGTCCCGACCAGCGGCTTCTCCCTCGAGCGCGCGATCCGAGCCGTGTGGCCGAAAGCCGTCGTCCTGTCCCCGGCCGCCTCCCTGCTGCTGGCGCAGATCAGCCGGCGGGCCGACGGATCCGTGGCTGATCCCGAAGGTCCCACCCGGTCTTCCCGCCGCTGAACCCGGGCGGGCCCGGCGTCAGCGATCGGGACCGACGGCGGTGGCGTGCCCTCGGACGGTGGGGCGGACGACGCCGGGCGCCTTGCGCATCCCGGCCCGCTCGATCGCGGTGATCTCGAATCCTGCCGACCCGATGGCGCGCTCGGTGGTGCGGGTGAGGTGGCAGTTCCCCGCGACCCGCTTCCAGACCGGTTCGAACCGCCGCTGCCACCGCAGCCTGGTGGGCCGGTCCTCCGCCGCCACGTGCTCGAGGAACACCAGGCTCCCGCCGGGCCGCAACACACGGTGGACCTCCCGGAGGGCGGACGCCTGGTCGGCCACGGAGCAGAGCACCAGGGTCGACACCGCGGCGTCGAACGTGGAGTCGGCGAACGGAAGGTGCTCCGCAGGAGCTCCGACCACCTCCAACCGGCGGGTTCCCGTCCGGACCTGGTGGGCGAGCACCGACCGCATGTGCCGGTCCGGCTCGGTGACGACCAGGGAGGTCACCGCCTCCGGGTAGAGCGCCAGGTTCCTCCCGGTGCCGGCGCCGATCTCGAGGACGGTCCCCGAGAGCGGGGCGAGCAACGCGCGTCTCCACTCCAGCAGCCCCGCCTCCTCCACCCCGCGCATCGCCCGGTCGTAGAGCAGCGCGGCAGGCTTCAGCACCGCCGGGTCGGAGTCGGACGTTGCGACCCGTTGCTCCGGCGCCCGTCGGGACGGGACCTGATGACCGCGGTAAGGCCCCGCATCACGCCAGGCCCTTGGTCATCAGGTGCCAGTAGAGCCGGGGGAGCCCATAGCGCTTCAGCAACCACATGTCGTAGCGCTCCTTCTGGGTGTCGATGATGGGGAAGGTCGGATGGGGCTTCATCGTGTAGTCGAACTCCGCCAGGAGCATCCGGTTCCGGGCGGTGGTGAGGGGGCACGAGGCGTAGCCGTCGTAGCTCCCGGGAAGTGGCCTGCCGGCCATGGCCGCCTTGAGGTTGGCCACCACCACCGGCGCCTGCTTGCGCACGGCGGCGGCCGTCTTCGAATTCGGGGTGCTGCCCGCGTCGCCCAGGGAGAAGACGTTGGGATGACGGGCGTGCTGGTGGGTGTGCTTGTCCACGTCGACGTAGCCGAACGGGCTGGCCGGGTCGGCCAACGGGCTCTCCTTGACCCAGTCCGGTGCGCTCTGGGGGGGTACCGCGTGCAGGAGGTCGAAGCGGACCGTCTCGCGACGCTCTTCGTCGCCGCTCCGGTCCACGAGGACGGCCGTGTCGCCGTCCACCTCGACCAGCTCGTGCTGGAGCCGCACGTCGATGCCGTAGCGCGCCGCGACCTGGTCGAGCACCCGCGAGAACTCGGGTACCCCGAACATGGCGGGGGTGGGGAGCACCAGCACGATGTGGATGTCCTGGAGCACCCCCTGCTGGCGCCAGTAGTCGGCGGCCAGGTAGGCGATCTTCTGGGGTGCGCCCGCGCACTTGATCGGTCCGGACGGCATGGTGAACACCGCCGTCCCCGATCGGAGCGAGGAGATGAGCTCCCAGGTACGCGGGGCGAGCTCGGCGAGGTAGTTGCTCGAGACGCCTCCGGTGCCGAGGACGTCGGTAAGGCCGGGGACCTTGTCCCAGTCGAGCTGGATGCCGGGGCAGACGACCAGCTGCTCGTAGCCGATCGTGCCACCGGCGGCGAGCGACACGGTCTGCTCGTCGGGGTCGACCGTGGTGGCTCGGTCCCGGATCCAGGTGACCCGCTTCGGCATGACCGCGGCCTGAGGTCGCCGGGTCTCCTCCAGCGGGGCGCACCCCGCGCCCACCAGGGTCCACAGCGGCTGGTACCAGTGGGTGTCCGACGGTTCCACCACGGCGACGTCCGAGATCCCCCCGCGTCGGAGGCGGGCGGCGACATCGAGCCCGGCGGCGCCGCCGCCGACGACGACTACCTGATGGTGGTCACGCTTTGCTGCCATGGTTGGCTCCCCCCTTGGGACGCTTCGGTCGGTGCCGGGGCCCACCGACTCGATGGGCGTGCCGGCGGTCGGTCAGGTGTGGCGCTGACGGGCGGCCGCGGCGCCGCTCGCTACGGGCTCCGGCGGCCCTCCGTCCTCCGATGCGGCAGGCCCGCCCCCCGGGCGCACGGCCCCCCGGGCGTTCGAGAAGTCGTCGTCGACCCAGACCACCCGTCGGCCGGTGCCATCCAGAAGGCTGGCGGCGATCCCCGCCCGGTACCCGGCGGCGCAGTGGACCCAGAGCTCCCGGTCGTCCAGCTCGTCCATCCGGGCGATGAGCGAGTGCAGGGGGATGTGGACCGATCCGGCCAGGTGTCCCTGGGCGCGCTCGTCGTCCCGGCGGACGTCGAGGACGAACGGATCGGGGTGCCGCTCGAGGTCGGCGAAGGTCGCCGAAGGGTACCGGCGGATCCGGTCCTCGTCGGCGAAGTCGCCCGGCTTCCCGATGGCGACCGCGTCGGGCCGGTCGATGCCGATCCGGACCAGCTGCCGCTGGGCGGCCGCGACCTGCTCGCGGGACTCGCCGAGGAGCGTCAGCGGCGCACCCCAGGGGATGAGCCATCCGAGGTAGGTGGTGAAGTAGTTGCCCAACTCGATGCTGACGGTGCCGACGACGTGCTCGGCCGCGTACGCGGTCGAGGTGCGCAGGTCCACCACCCACTCGCCCGCCGAGATGCGCCGGGCCAGCTCGGCGGCGTCCACCGGCGCCGGGACCGAGAGGTCGATCGGGCCGGGACCCTTGCGGTTCCGAGGTGCCATGTGCGCGTAGTAGCTGGGGTAGGCGGTGAGCCCGGCGACCAACGTGGCGACGAAGGCTTCCTCGTCCTCGGCGGTCAAGGCGTCGTTCCTCTGCCGCTCGGACCCGATGGTGCTGGTGCTGCCGCCGGCTGCGGACCCGGAAGAGCAGAAGCTCCCGAAGCCGTGGGTCGGATAGACGGGGGTCTCGTCCGGCAGGAGCTCGGCCAGACGCCGCGCCGAGTGGTACTGGGCCCGGGTGAGCTCCTCGGTCCGTCCGGGGTCGACCAGGTCGGTCCGGCCCACGCTCCCGAACAGGAGGGACCCTCCGGTGAAGACGGCAGGGGGGCCGTCGTCGCTCCCGATGACGTAGGAGAGGTGATGGTCGGTGTGACCGGGGGTGGCGACCACGCGGACGGTCAGCGCGCCGGCCTGCAGCTCGTCGCCGTCCACCACGCCATGCCGGGGGAACTCGACCGGGTCGTCGTCCGCCATCACGTAGGTCGCTCCGGTGCGCCTGGAGAGCTCGAGGCCGCCGCTGACGTAGTCGTTGTGCACGTGGGTCTCGAGGACGAGTGAGCAGGCCAGCCCCCGGGAGGCGAGCACCCCCTCGATCCGGTCGAGGTCGCGCTGGGGATCCACGACCACGGCGGTGCCCCCGTCGTGCACCACGTAGCTCCGGTCACCCAGTTCCCCGGTCTCTATGACTTCCACCTGGACCACGGTCCACCCTCCCGACGGCGTTTGCGCTAAAATACCAATGTAGGTACATTTATAGCAGGGACGGGGAGAATGGCAAGGGAAACCTCAGAAATTCTGGAGCGGGTGCCGTCCGGGGGCGTGCCGCGCACGGTGCCCGACCGGTCGAGCCCGGTCCCCCTCTGGGCTCAGTTGCACGGCGACCTGCTGGACCGGGTGGAGCATGGGGAGTTCGACGACGACTTTCCCGGTGAGCTCGAGCTGGCGGCGGAGTACGCGGTGAGCCGGAACACGGTCCGGGAGGCCATGCGTCACCTGCGGTCCGGGGGAGTCGTCATCGCCTCCCGCGGTCGGCGGCCCAGGGTGGCGTCGGCGACGGAGATCGAGCAGCCGCTCGGGGCCCTCTACAGCCTGTTCGCATCGGTCGAGGCCTCCGGGCTGGAGCAACGCAGCGTGGTGCGGTCCCTCGAGGTGCGCAACGATCCGGAAGCGGCGGACCACCTCGGGATCGCCCCCGACCGGGAACTGTTCTATCTCGAGCGCCTCCGCCTGGCGGGTGGTGAGCCGCTGGCGCTGGACCGGGTGTGGATGGCAGCCGACCTGGCCCGCCCGTTGCTGCAGGCGGACTTCTCCCACGCCGCCTTCTACGATCTGCTGGCCGAACGCACCGGCACCCGGTTGACGGGTGGCCGTGAGCAGATCCGTGCGGTCGTCCCCGACACGGAGGAGCGGGCGCTCCTCCGGCTGGACCGGACTCTCGCCGCGCTCTCCATCGACCGCCTCGGGTTCGCCCGCGACCGGCCGGTCGAGTGGCGCAGGACCCTGGTCCGGGGTGACCGGTTCAGCGCCGTGGCCGACTTCTCGGCGCGATCCGGCTACCGGATCGACGTCACCGATCCGACCGCCCCGGGTGTCCGCCCGGTCGGGGCGTCGGGCCCCGGCCCCGGGGGTGCTCCGTCCCTGCTCGCCCGTTCGAGGAGGCCGTGATGTCCCCGCAGTTCCCGCAGTTCCCGCAGTTCGCCCGGCGTGCGCCGGAGCCCGACGGCGACGCCCACGCGCACGGTCCGGAGGGCGGCGGGGAGGCCGCCGTGTACGGGGGGCCCGACGATGTCGACGCCTCCACCGCCCACCGCCTCGTGACCGAGGCGGGAGCGGTGCTCATCGACGTGCGGGAGCACGACGAGTGGCTGGCGGGACATGCCCGGGAGGCGACCCACCTGCCGCTCGGCCGACTCACCTGCGAGCAGGTGGAGTCGGGCCGCCTGGTCATCGTGGT
>JAJYYG010000097.1 GCA_021801235.1 Actinomycetes bacterium | reverse complement strand
CCGCCAAGGGGGCGGTCGAGGTGATGGGGGAGGCCGCCGCCGCCGACGTCGGCGGGGCGGTCGTGTTCTCCTCGGGGTTCGCAGAGGAGGGTGAGGAGGGCCGGCTCCTGCAGGAACAGCTCGTGGCGGCGGCGGGCGGCGTGCCCTTCCTCGGACCCAACTGCCTCGGTCTGGTCAGCGACCCGGCCAACGTCGTCGTCTCCGTGTCCGGGTTCCTCGGGCGGGACCGCCGTCCGGGCCCGGTGGCCCTGGTGAGCCAGTCGGGCGCCATGGGGTACATCCTGGCGGAGCAGCTCCGGAGGCGCGGGGTGGGGTTCTCCTACTACGCCAGCACCGGCAACGAGGCGGCCCTCGGGGTCGCCGACCTGGTGGACTACCTCTCGGCGCGACCGGAGGTGCGAGTCCTGGGCTGCTACCTCGAGGGCGTGCGGGACGTCGACCGCTGGCGGCAGGCGTGTCGCCAGGCGAGCGCACGGGGCTGCCACGTCGTCGCTCTGAAGGTGGGGACCACGGTGGCCGCACAGCGGGCCGCGCTCTCCCATACCGCGTCGGCCGCCGGCGAGGCGGAGCTGTTCGAAGCGGTGTGCCGCGAGGAAGGTGTCACCCTGGTCGGGGACGAGCTCACCTTCGCCGAGGCCGTCTGCGGGCTGGGCCGCCCCTCCCTGCTCCCGGCGCGGCCCGGGCTGGGGATCGTCACCATGTCGGGCGGCGGCGGTGCCATGGTCGCCGACCAGGTCGGCAACACCGCCGAGGTGCCCGAGCTCTCGGCCGGCACCCGCGCCTCGCTCCGGGCGCTCGACATCGGCCTCGCCGGCGACGGGAACCCGGTCGACCTCACCGGGATGTTCAACCGGCACCTCGGGAGGCTCGACGAGTTGATCGGTCTGGTGGCGGCCGATCCGGCGATCGACGCGGTCGCGCTCTACTTCACGTTCGGGGACCGCTTCCTCGACGCCTACCGGGCGCTGTCCGCCAAGCTGGAGGGGTATCCGGTGCCGACGTGGTTCGTCTGGGCGGGTGCGCCCGACGGCGAGATCGCGGGGCAGGCGGCGACAGGGCGCGTGGTGGGGTCCATCCCCGACCTGGTGCGCTCGCTGGCGGCCCAGCCCCGCCGGCCCCCGGCCGAGTGCGTGGCGGCGCTCGAAGCCCGTCGGGGTCGCCGGCCGGGACCGCTCACCGTGGTGCCGGTCATGACCGAGGCGGTGGTCGGCCCGGCGCTCGCCGCCGCCGGGATGCCCTCGGTGGCCATGGCGGTCGGCCGCGACCCCGGCGAAGTGCTCGCGGCGGTCGGTCGGTCCGGCATCGGCGCACCGTTCGTCGCCAAGGTCGACCACCCCGGTGCTCCCCACCGTGCCCGGCTCGGGCTGGTCGCCGTCGGGATCGGTGACCACGGGTCCCTGGTCGAGACGGTGGAGCGTCTCTTCGCGGCGGCGCGTGCCCAGGGGCTGGACGGGGCCCGGGTCGTGGTGGAGCCGATGGTCAGCTCCGCCGGGAGCTTCGCACTCGGGGCGCTCCGCCACCCGGACTACGGGACGGTCGTGCTGGTCGGGCCCGGCGGTGCTCGGGTGGAGGAGGCCGGTCACCGCCGGGTGGCTGCCTGCCTGCCGCTGTCGGCCGCAGGGCTCGACGCACTGCGGCGGGGCATCGAGGATCTCACCGGGACCCCCGTGGGGATCGACGCGGTGGCCGATGCGGCGACGGCGCTCGAAGCGGTGCTCGGGGCGCACGGCGACATCACCGAGATCGACGTGAACCCGGTGCTGGTGACCGCCGACGGCTCGCTCCTCGCCGTCGACTCCCTGGCGGTGGCGGGGAGCCCGGCCGATGCTGCCGCCACGTCCGGAGGCTGAAGGCCCCGGGGAGCGACCAGGGGGCGTGCGCCCGCTCCGGATCGTGGTGCTCCTCAAGCAGGTGCCCCGTCTCGGGGACCTGGCACTCGGCGAGGACGGCCGCCTGCGACGCGAGGGGACCGCCAACGAGCTCGACCCCTACTGCCGGCGCGCCCTCGCCCAGGGCGTGAGCATGGCGACCGCGAGCGGCGGGACGTGTGTCGTCGTGACCATGGGCCCTCCGGGCGCAGAGGACGTGGTGCGCGAGGCCCTCGCCTACGGGTCGCAGTCGGGTGTCCTGGTGAGCGATCCCGGGTTGGCGGGGTCGGACTCCCTGGTCACGGCCCGCGCCCTGGCCGCCGCCGTCCGGTCCACCGGCCCGTTCGACCTGGTGCTCACCGGTCTCCACTCCGTCGACTCCGGAACCGGCCAGCTCGCCCCCGAGCTGGCAGAGCTGCTGGCACTGCCGTTCGTGGAGGGCGTGCGCGAGCTCGACCTCGTCGACGGCCGACTCACCCTGGGCTGCGAACGGGACGACGGCTGGACGGAGGTCGCCGTGTCGCTGCCGGCCGTCCTTTCGGTGGCGGAGCGCCTCTGCGCGCCGGCCAAGGTCGATCCGTCCAGATGGCCCCCTCTCGCCTCGGACCGAGTCCGGCGGATCGGCCTGGAGCGCCTCGGACCGGGACCGTGGGGGTCCGACGGGAGCCCGACCCGGGTCGGGGCGACCCGGGTGCCGGCTTTCGACCGCGGCCGGTACCGGACGGTGGGCACCGAGGCTGGCCAGGTCCGAGAAGCGGTGGCGATGCTCGGGGTCTCCGGGGTGCTCGAGGCACTGTTCGGCCCCAGCTCCGGCCCCGGATGGGAGGTGGCAGGACGGCCCCCCGGGCGCTCCCACCCGACGGGGTCCCCGCCGCGCAGGACGCAGCCGGCGAAGCCCGGGACGGCAGGCCTCGTGCCGGAGCCGCCGGCCCCCGGAGGATCGGAGCCGGAGAGCCCCGGGGCCGCAGGGTCGTCTGTCGCAGTGCTGGTCGAACCGGATCGCCCCTGGCCGACGGGCGAGCTCCTCGCCGCCGCCACCCAGTTGGCAGGCGCGGGTGGCGGCGGGGTGGCAGCACTGGTGGCCGGAGCGGCCGAGGTCGGCGCGCTGGTCGGCAGCGGCGCCGGGCGGATCGTGGAGTTCCGGGATGCCGCCGGGAGCGTGCCCGACGAGGAGCAGTTCGCCTCGGCCGTGGCTGCATGGGTGACCGCCGAGTGCCCGCCGGTCCTCCTCGCGCCGGGCACGTCGTGGGGGAGGCACGTCGCCGGCCGCGTGGCGGCCCGACTCGGCATCGGCCTCATCGGTGACGCGGTGGACCTCGAGCTCGACGGCGGGCAGCTCGTGGCCTGGAAGCCGGCCTTCGACGGCCGGGTGGTGGCGGCGGTCACCACGCACTCCCCGGTGCAGCTGGCGACAGTGGCCCCCGGGGCGGTGACCCCGGCACCCCGCCCACCGGCGGGCGGCCTGCGTCCCCGGGTGGCGACGGTGACGGTGGCCGGCGCAGGGCGGGTGGTGGTGACGGGGCGGAGCCGCGACCCCGAGGCGGACCTGGTCCAGCGGGCGACGGCGCTGGTGGCCGTCGGCCAGGGGGTCCACCCTGCCCTCTACGGGGAGCTCGACCCGCTGCTCGGACTGCTCGGGGCCGAGCTGGTCGGGACGCGCAAGGTGACCGACCGGGGATGGCTGCCGAAGACGCGTCAGATCGGAGTGACCGGGTCGGCCGTGCGACCGGTCCTCTACGTGGCGATCGGCCTGAGCGGGAGCGTCAACCACATGGTCGGGGTCCGCCGGGCGCGTGCCGTGCTCGCCCTGAACAGCGATCCCTCCGCCCCGGTGTTCGACGGTGCCGACATCGGCGTCACCGGGGACTGGCGCCGGGTGGTCCCCCTCCTCGCCGCCGAGCTGGCCGCGTGGCTCGCAGCTCGCGGCAACCTCTCGAATCCGGCATTGACAACCGGCCCCGCCGGGTTCACAATCGAAAACTAACGAAACGCTAATCCCAAGATTCCGGGGTCGGCCGATGTGGGGGAGATACCTGTGGTGAAGACCGTCAAGTTCGTACGGGTCGGGGTCGTGCTCTGTGCGGTGGCGCTGGTGGCCGCGGCGTGCAGCTCGTCGTCCACGGCGTCGTCGAAGCCGGCAAGCTCGGGGGGGACGGGCGGCACGGCAGCGTCGACGACACCCATCCCGGTCAACGTCGAGCTCTACTCCGGCTCCTTCTACACCTACCTCGCTGACCTCGCCCAGGTGCAGGGCTTCTACGCCAAGAACGGGCTCGACGCCACCATGCTCAACATCACCGGCGGCGGAGCCGTCGCCTTCTCGGCCCTGGCCAGCGGCAGCGCCGACATCGCCATGGGCGACCTCCCCCTGGCCGGGCCGTTCATCCAGAAGGGGGTCGCCCTGACCGCGGTGTCGGGGGCGGTCTCCTCGGGCTGGGAGATCGTCGGCGCAAAGGGCACCACCGTCCCGACCAGCTTCCCCGACTCCATCCGCGCCCTGGCAGGGAAGAATGTCGGCGTGGTGGCGCTCGGGACCTCGAGCTACTACTACCTGAAGGAGCTGGTGGCCGCGGCGGGGATGTCGCCCACCAGCATCAACTACGTGGCCATCGGGGGAACCCCGGCAGCAGCAGCGGCGGCGCTCGCGAGTGACAGGGTGGCGGCCGCCCTGGTCACTCCGGATCTGGCCTACTACTTCACCAACGTCCTGCACCAGCAGCTGATCTTCAACTACAACGACCCCGCCTCCCTGAAGAGCGCCGGCGGGCTGTGGAAGACCCGGATCGGCAAGTCGGGCGGCTACATGTGGGCCACCGACGCGTGGATCTCCTCGCATCCCGGCGGTGTGCAGCGGTACCAGCTGGCCATGGAGGAGGCCGACGTCTGGATGCACAATCCGTCCAACCTGCCCAAGGTGCTCTCCGACCTCTCGGCGCAGCAGAACCTCCCCTCCTTCGCCACGGGAGCGGCGCAGAAGCCGTACTTCGAGTCGATCCTCCCCTACGTGATCTCCTACGTCCCCGCCGGGTCGGCCCCGGCCATCCGCAACTTCTGGGTCCAGGCGGGGCTGCTCCCGACGAGCTTCCCGTCCCCGAGCACCTACTTCTCCTCGACCATCTCGACGTCGTCCGCCCAGGTGGTGGCGAACGTGGCGAAGGCCGGCCAGGCCAAGCTCGGGACCACCGCCTCGTGACCGGGCGATCTGACGGCACGACCGGGCGATCCGCCATCCGGCGTTCCGACCGTCGGCGCCGCAGCCGATGAGGACGAGGTCCATCGACGTGGCCACTCCCGTCCAGCCGACCGACGGGAGCGGCGTACAGCCGACCAACGGGAACGGCGCCGGGCGCTCGGGCCCGGACGGCCCCACGGCCCCCGCCGCCGTCTTCCGGGGCATCTCGCACAGCTTCGAGTCCGAGGACGGGACCCTGGTGACCGCGCTCGACGGGATCGATCTCACGGTGTCGCCCGGCGAGTTCGTCGCCATCGTCGGGCCGTCGGGGTGTGGGAAGACGACCCTGTTGAACATCCTCTCCGGCCTCGAGCAGCCGAAGGTCGGCTCCGTCGAGGTCGACGGGCACGCAGTCCGCACCGGGGACCGGGAGGTCGGCTACCTCTTCGCACGGGACGCCCTGCTCCCCTGGCGCACGGTCCTGGGCAACGTGGAGCTGAACATGGAGCTCTTCGGGGTGCCCAAGGAAGAGCGTCAGCACCGGGCTCTGGCCCTCCTCCACGACGTCGGCCTCGACGACTACGCCGGCTCGTGGCCGGCCCAGCTCTCCCAGGGCATGCGCCAGCGGGTGGCCATCGCCCGCACGCTGGCCACCCAGCCCGCCCTGCTCCTCCTCGACGAGCCCTTCTCCGCGCTGGATGCCCAGACCAAGCTGGTGCTCCAGGACGCCTTCGCCTCCTTGTGGGCGACCCTGGGATCGACGGTGGTGCTCATCACCCACGACCTGGCGGAGGCGATCGCCCTCGCCGACCGGGTGGTGCTGATGACGCGCGGCCCGGGCCGGATCAAGGCCGTCTTCCCGGTCGAGCTGCCCCGGCCCCGCTCCATCTTCTCGTTGCAGTCCGACGAGGCGTTCCACCGCTTCTACGAACAGATCTGGATGCAGCTCGCCGAGGAGGTGACCCCCCGATGACCACGGTGGCCGACGTCGGAGCGCTGGCGGACGACGTGGCGGTGTCGGTCGCCCGGCCCCGGCGGAGGTCGAAGCGGCGCAACGTCGGCGCCCGGCTGCTGCAACTGGCGGTGATCGTCGGCCTCTTCGGCTCGTGGCAGCTCCTGGCGTCGACCAAGGTGCTCGACCCCGCGTTCGTCTCCGAGCCGTCCCAGTTCTTCCCCGCATTCTGGCACGGCGTGACCACGGGGGACCTGCTGTCGCTGATGGGGACCACCTTGTATGCGACCTTCGTGGGCTTCGCCGCCGCGTCCGTCCTCGGGCTGGTGGCCGGGTACCTGCTGGCCGAGTTCAAGCTGATCGACCTGGTGGCCCGCCCGTTCATGACCGGGTTCAACTCGGTGCCCCGGATCGCGCTCGCTCCGCTCTTCGTCCTGTGGTTCGGGTTGGGCGCGCTCTCGGTCATCATCCTCATCGTCTCGCTCTCGTTCTTCATCGTCGCGTTCAGCACCTACGCCGGGCTCCAGAGCTGCAACCGCGACCACCTGCTCCTCGCCCGGACGCTCGGCGCCGGCCGGTTCGTGCGCTTCCGCAAGTTCGTCCTCCCCTCCGCCGCCCCGTCGATCTTCGCCGGACTCCAACTGGCGCTCACCTACGCGTTCCTCGGTGCGGTGGTGGGGGAGATGCTGCAGGGGAGCCAGGGCCTCGGGGGCTACCTGGCGTTGCAGATGGGGACGTTCGAGACGACCAACTTCTTCGGTGGCCTGGTGCTCCTGGTCATCGTGGCGCTCCTGGTGGCCGGAGCGGTCCGGGCCGTCGAGACCAGGATGCTCCGCTGGCGGGCCTACGAGCTCCGGGGCACCCGACGATGACCGTGCGCCGGTGAGCAACGACGTCGCCGGGGAGCTCCTCGACCGCTCGGCGCGCTGCGTCGACGAGGGCGAGTACGAGGGACCCGCCTCGGTCAGCCCGATCGACGGCCGGTTGGCCGAGTTGGGAGACGGCCTGGCCCTGGTGACGTCGTTCTCGCACGTGATCGCGGTGGGCGACGGCGACGGCCTGGCGCTCGTCGACACCAGCTCGGAGGCGCTCGCGCCGCGGGCGCAGACCGCGCTGCGGACGTGGTCGGGCGCGCCGGTGACCACGATGATCTACACCCACGGCCACGTGGACCACGTCGGAGGGGCCCGGCTGTTCCGTGACGAGGCCGTCGCCGCCGGGAGCCCGCGGCCGCGGGTCGTGGCCCACGAGGCGGTGGCCCGGCGCTTCGCCCGCTACGACCTCACCCACGGCTACAACGCGCTGATCAACGCCCGGCAGTTCCGGCGCCGCAGCCAGCTCGGGGTCGGGCAGGGCGACTGGCCGTGGGACTGGGTCCTGCCCGGGACGACCTTCAGCGACCGCATGACGCTGCGCCTGGGAGACGAGGTGGTCGAGCTCCGCCACGCCCTGGGCGAGACGGACGACCACGCCTGGCTGTGGATGCCGGAGCGCCGGGCCGTGTGCGCCGGGGACTTCCTCACCTGGGTCTTCCCCAACGCCGGGAACCCGCAGAAGGTGCAGCGCTACCCGGTGGAGTGGGCCAGGGCGCTGCGCGAGATGGCCGCCCTGCGGCCCGAGCTGCTCCTCCCCGCCCACGGGCTCCCGATCGCCGGCGAACGGCGCATCGCCCGGGTGCTCGACGACGTCGCCAGCGCCCTCGAATCGCTGGTCGCCCAGACACTCGAGCAGATGAACGCGGGGGCGCGCCTCGACGACGTGGTCCGTTCCGTCCGCCTGCCCGGGGAGCTGGCGGAGCGCCCGTACCTGCGGGCCACCTACGACGAGCCGGAGTTCGTGGTGCGGAACATCTGGCGGCTCTACGGCGGGTGGTGGGACGGCGACCCCGCCCACCTCAAGCCGGCCGGGGCCGCCGAGCTCGCCGCCGAGCTGGCCGGCCTGGCGGGAGGGGCCGACATGCTGGCGTCCCGGGCGGCCGAGCTCGCCGCGGCCGGCGACCACCGCCTCGCCTGCCACCTGGCCGAGCTGGCCACGCAGGCCGCGCCGTCGAGCGCCGCGTGCCACGGGGTGCGGGCGCAGGTCTACCGGGCGCGCCGGGACTCGGAGCTCTCGTTGATGGCGCGCGGCATCTTCGCCGCCGCCGCCGACGAGTCGGAGAGACGGACGGGCGGCGAGGAAGGCGCACAGAGCAGTAGGGGTACAGAGCAGTAGGGGTACAGAGAGGAAGTGGGAGTCCATGCCTGACGAGACGTTCGGTGGTGTCATCGGCCGCACGGTCGACGAGTCGGTGCCCTGGTGGCGGCCGTCCCCCCACCCCGCGCCCGGCGCCCCCAACATCGTGTTCATCGTGCTCGACGACACGGGCTTCTCCCATCTGGGCTGCTACGGATCGACCATCGAGACGCCCAACATCGACCGGCTGGCTGCCAACGGGCTGCGCTACACCAACTTCCACACCACCGCGCTCTGCTCGCCCACCCGCGCCTGCCTCCTGACCGGGCGCAACCACCACGCGGTGGGCATGCGCGGCCTGTCCAACTGGTCGAGCGGGTTCCCAAACTGCACCGGTCGGATCGCCTCCAGCGCCGCCACCCTGGCGGAGGTGCTCCGCGACGGGGGGTACTCGACCCTGGCGGTGGGCAAGTGGCACCTGGCCCCCATGGAGGAGACGTCGGCGGCCGGTCCCTTCGGGGAGTGGCCCCTCGGCCGGGGATTCGACCGCTACTACGGCTTCCTCCAGGGCGAGACGAGCCAGTTCTACCCCGAGCTCTACTGCGACAACCGGCCGGTCGACCCGCCGGCGACACCCGAGGAGGGCTACCACCTGTCGGAGGACCTGGTGGCACAGGCGGCAGCCATGCTCCGCGACCAGCGCTCGCTCGCTCCCGACCACCCGTTCTTCCTCTACCTCTGCTTCGGGGCCACCCACGCACCCCACCAGGCGCCCCCCGAGTACCTCGCCAAGTACCGGGGCCGTTTCGACGCCGGCTGGGACGAGGTGCGCGCCGACTGGTTCGCCCGCCAGCTGGACATGGGTGTCGTGCCCCCGGGGACCGATCTGGCGCCCCGCAACCCCGGGGTGCGTCCCTGGGCGGACCTGTCCGCCGACGAGCAGCGGTTGGCCCTCCGCCTCCAGGAGGCCTTCGCCGCCTTTCTCGACCACACCGATGCCCAGATCGGCCGGGTCGTCGACTCCCTCGCCGAGCTCGGGGTGCTCGACGACACCATGATCGTCCTCCTGTCCGACAACGGGGCCAGCCAGGAGGGCGGTCCCATCGGCGTGCTCGATACCATGCGCTACTTCAACGGCGTGCCCGAGGACCTGGCCGAGAGCGTGGCCCGGCTCGACGACATCGGCGGCCCCCGGTCCAACGCCAACTACCCGTGGGGGTGGGCACAGGCGGGCAACACCCCTCTCAAGCGCTACAAGCAGAACACGCACGGCGGGGGGGTGCGGGACCCGCTGGTCGTCCACTGGCCCGGGGGGATCACCGACCCCGGGGGGATCCGGTCGCAGTTCTGCCATGTCACCGACCTCGCTCCGACGGTGCTCGAGCTGGCCGGCCTGCCCACCCCGGATGTCTTTCGCGGCGTGCCCCAGCAGCCGGTGAGCGGTACCAGCCTGGCGTACACCCTCGGCGCCGAGGGGGCCGACGCCCCCACGCGCAAACACATCCAGCACTTCGAGATGTTCGGGCACCGGGGGATCTGGCACGACGGGTGGAAGGCCGTCGCCTACCACGAGAAGGGGACCGACTTCGCCGACGACGCCTGGGAGCTTTACCACCTCGACTCGGACTTCTCCGAGTGCCACGACCTGGCCGCGGAGCGTCCCGACAAGCTGCGCGAGCTGGTCGAACGGTGGTGGGCCGAGGCCGGACGCCACGGTGGCCTCCCGCTCGACGACCGGAGCGGCGAGCTCTTCGGTGCCGCCGGCCGCCGGCACCTGGCCGAGATCGGACGGCGGTTCGTCTTCTACCCGCCCATCGCCCATGTCAATGCCGACGCCGCCCCGCCCATCGGGGCCCGGTCGTTCACCATCGACGCCGAGGTGGTGCGGGACGACGACGCCGCCGACGGGGTCCTCGTCGCCTACGGCGCCTCCACCAGTGGGTTCTGCCTCTACGTGCAGGGCGGCCGGGCGGTGTTCGACTACAACCTCTACACCCACCACTACCGGGCGGTGTCCGCCGCCGCGGTCCCGGTCGGCGCGTCGACCGTGAGCGTCCGCTTCTCCAGGGTCGGCAAGCGCGAGGCGGAGGCGGTGGTCGCCGTCGACGGGGTGGAGGGGGAGGTCGTGCGCATCCCCGGAGTGCTCCGGATGATCTCGGCCCTCGGCATGGACGTGGGACGCGACCCGGGCTCGCCCGCCTGCGACGACTACCAGGCACCGTTCCCGTTCGCCGGGACGATCCGCCGGCTCGTCTTCGAGATCCCGGAGCGGTCGCCGGCGGCCGAGGCGGAGGCGGAGGCGGCCGACGCCCGGGCGCAGATGTCACGCCAGTGAGACCGGTGGTCCTGCTCCCGTCCCTCGGCCGCCCCGCGACCGACTTCGACGCGCTGGTCTGCTCCCTCCGGGGGGCGGGCCGGGAGGCGCTCGCTCTCGACCTGCCCGGCGTGGAGGGCGTCCCGGCCGGGGACGACGGGGACGACCTCCACGACCTGGCCGCCTCCGTCGCCGGCCGGATCGCCCCGCTCGGGGGCGAGGTCCATCTGGTCGGGCACGCCTTCGGCAACCGGGTGGCACGGTGCCTGGCCGCCGACCGCCCCGACCTGGTGGGCTCGCTCATCCTCCTCGGCTGCGGAGGGAAGTACCCGGGGGACCCCGAGGCCCGTCGCGCCCTCGCGGACTGCTTCACCGAGGAGGCGGGGACCCCGGAGCATCGCGCCGCGGTGGCGACCGCGTTCTTCGCCCCGACGTCGGAGGTGCCGCCGTCGTGGGAGGTCGGCTGGTGGCCGGAGGCGGCCGAGGTCCAGCGGCGGGCGACCGAGCGCACCCCGGTCGCCGAGTGGTGGGTCCCGCCGGCGTCCCTTCCCGTGCTCGCCCTGGTGGGCGAGGACGACCGGATCTCGCCGGTGCCCAACGCCGCGGACCTGGTCGACCGGGTCGGCGAGCGGGGGCACCTGGAGGTGATCCCGCGGGCCGGGCACGCCCTCCTCCCCGAGCAGCCCGAACAGGTGGCCGGCGCGGTGCTGTCGTTCCTCGCCCCGGTGGACCCGTGACCGGCGGGAGCCGGCCCCGGTCGTGACACCTTGTTGCACCCCCTCGCCCGATGGGGACAGGGTCGGCCCCCTCCCCCGGGGCCGCCCCGTCCCCGGGGGCGGCCCCCGGCCGGTGGGCCCGCCGGATGGTCGGCCGGCACCCGAGCTGGTGGAGCTGCCGGGCGGGACCTTCCTCATGGGCACGGACTCCGCCGAGGGGTACCCCGAGGACGGCGAAGGTCCGGTGCGCCAGGTCGACGTCGGTGCCTTCGCCATCTCGGCCACCGCGGTCACCACCAGATCGGA
>JAJYYG010000017.1:3056-11539 GCA_021801235.1 Actinomycetes bacterium | reverse complement strand
CGGACCGGTCGACGCCACCCCGGCGGACCGGCTCGCGGCCACCTACCCGCAGGTCGCCGCGGTCCCCGGGCTCTCCCTCACCCACCGGGCATCCGGGTTCAGCGGGATCCTCCTCCGGCTCGAGGGTGGCGGGGTCGAGATCCGGGGGAAGACCGGCCTCGAACGCGTCTTCCGCCAGACGCCGGGCGGCTTCGCGGTGGACGGCCGTCCGGTGACGTTGGTGCGCCCGCCACCCTCCGGCGAAGCAGCTCCGGGGGTCACCGCCTCGGGCTCGCTGGCCGTGGCGGGGGCCCGGGCGAAGGTGGCCCGCGGCGGTCGGCTCTGGGTCGAGGGCGTGCACGACGCGGCGCTGGTCGAGCGGGTCTGGGGCGACGACCTGCGCGAGGAGGGGGTCGTGGTCGAACGCCTCGACGGCATCGACCACCTGGCCGAGGCCATCCGGTCCTTCGACCCCAACTCGGCCCGGCGCCTGGGCGTCCTCGTCGACCACCTGGTCCCGGGATCCAAGGAGTCCCGGTTGGCCGCATCGGTCGCGCACCCGGACGTGCTGGTCACCGGCACCCCGTTCGTCGACGTGTGGCAGGCGGTCCGCCCGTCGGTGGTGGGCATCGACGCCTGGCCGGTCATCCCGGTCGGCACCGACTGGAAGACGGGGATCTGCCGGGCGCTCGGGCTGGGCTCACCGCCCGTGGCGTGGCGCGCCCTGCTCGGGAGGGTCCACACCTACGCCGACCTGGAGCCGGCCCTGGTGGGTGCGGTGGAGCAGCTGATCGACTTCGTGACCGAGACGACCTGACCTGGAGCCGGAGCCGGCCGGGTTCGGCCGGCGGGGCCCGGTGTCTGCCGTCCGTGGGAGGATGGGGCCGGTGTGCAGCTCCGACGCCGATCCGGTTCCGCCCACCGGACCCGGGCCCGCCCGACGCGGCGTGGACTGGCTCTTCGTGGACCGCCAGCGGGGCGGCTACACGGTGGCCCAGTGGCCGAACATCGTGTTGTGGCTCTTCCTCGCCTCCACCCTCGGGCTCCGGTTCGCCGGTACGAACGGTGCCGTTGCCACCTCCCTCCGGGTGGCGGCGGACGTCTCGCTCCTGACGTGGGCCCTCGACGAGGTGCTCAGGGGGGTCAACCCGTTCCGGCGCCTGCTCGGTCTCGCGGTGCTCAGCCTCACCGTGACGGGTCTGGTCCGCGGGGGCTGGTGAGGAGGAGGTCGCTCGTCCCGACCGTCGAGGTGTCGCTCCCGTGCGTCCCTGCCCTCGGGACCGGTCCCGCTGGCGTCGGAGCCGCGGGTCAGCCCCGGGCCCAGGGGCGCTCGCGGCGGGCCGCGGCGGGGCGGTTCCACCACCGGCCGCTGAACCGCCAGGCGAAGGGGTCCGCCGCCTCCTCGAACCGGGGGAGCGCCGGACGGGACCACACCTGGTCGGCTGCCGCCGCCACCAGGGCGAGGACGACCGGATCGATCGCCGGACGCGGCGCCAGGCCGGCGGTCTGGTGGCCCGGCGCCGGGGACGGCCCGTTCACAGGGGCATGTTCCCGTGCTTGCGCTTGGGCAGGTCCTCGCGTTTGGAGGCGAGGAGCGCGAGGCTCCTCACCAGCACCCGCCGGGTGTCGGCGGGGTCGATCACGTCGTCGACGTAGCCGCGTTCCGCCGCCGCGTACGGGTTGGCGTACCGCTCGGTGTACTCCTCCACCAGCTCCCGGCGACGGCTCGTCGGATCGGACGCCTCGGCCAGGTCCCGTCGGTAGACGATCTCGACCGCGCCCTCGGGACCCATCACGGCGAGCTCGGCGGAGGGCCATGCGTAGGCGAGGTCGGCGCCGATCGACTTCGAGTTCATCACGACGTACGCCCCGCCGTAGGCCTTGCGGGTGATGATCTGCACCCGGGGCACGGTCGACTCGCAGTAGGCGTAGAGCAGCTTGGCCCCGTGGCGGATGATGCCCCCGTACTCCTGGTCCGTCCCCGGCATGAAGCCCGGCACGTCCACGAACGTCACCAGCGGGACGTTGAAGGCGTCACAGGTGCGCACGAACCGGGCACCCTTCTCCGAGGCGTCGATGTCCAGCACCCCGGCCAGCATCTGGGGCTGGTTCCCGACGATGCCCACCGCCCGCCCGTCGATCCGGGCGAAGCCGCAGACCAGGTTCATGGCCCAGTGGTGGTTCACCTCGAAGAACTCGCCGCCGTCCACCACCGACTCGATGACCTTCTTCATGTCGTAGGGCTGGTTGGGCGACGCCGGCATCAGGGCGGAGAGCTCCGGGCACAGACGCTCGGGATCGTCGCCCAGGTCGAGGGCCGGCGCCTCCTCGAGGTTGTTCGAGGGAAGGAAGCTCAGCAGGTACCGGACGTCGTCCAGGCACGACTTCTCGTCGGGGGCGACGAAGGCGGCGACGCCGGACTTGGTGGCGTGGCTCATCGCCCCCCCGAGCTCTTCCAGGGTCACGTCCTCGCCGGTGACGGTCTTGACCACGTCCGGCCCGGTGATGAACATGTGGCTGGTGCCCTGGACCATGAAGATGAAGTCGGTCATCGCCGGGCTGTAGACGGCACCCCCGGCGCACGGGCCGAGGATCACGCTGATCTGCGGGATGACCCCCGAGGCCTGGGCGTTGCGGTGGAAGATCCCCCCGTAGGAGTGGAGCGACACCACGCCCTCCTGGATGCGGGCGCCGGCGCCGTCGTTCAGTCCGATCATCGGGACACCGATCGATGCGGCCAGGTCCATCACCTTGTGGATCTTCTCGGCGAACACCTCGCCGAGGGCACCGCCGAACACGGTGAAATCTTGGGAGAAGACGCAGACCCGCCGCCCGTCGATCGTCCCGAACCCGGTGATCACCCCGTCGGTGTAGGGCCGGTTGTCCTCGAGGCCCATGCCGTAGGCGCGGTGCCGGGCGAGCATGTCGAGCTCTTGGAAGGAGCCGTCGTCGAGCAGGTAGTCGAGGCGCTCGCGGGCGGTCATCTTGCCCTTGGCGTGGTGCTTGGCCACCGCCCGCGGCGAGCCGGCGTGCAGGGCCTGCTCGCGCCGCTCGGCGAGCTCCTCGAGTCGTTGGGTCATCGGGTGATCCATGCGACGAGGCTACCGGAACCGCCGGGTGCCCTCCATCTGCCCGGTGGGCCTGTCCGGGGGTCCGAGCGGCCCGGTCAGTCGGGCGGCTCCTCCGCCGGGAGCTCCTCGAGCACGTCCTCGGGCACGGCACCGGGGACGACGGGTGCGTCGAGATCCCAGCCGGCGTGGTCCGCGCGCCTCGCCCGGGAACGGCCGGACGGTTCGCCGAGGCCGTCGGGGTCGTCGATGCCGCCGTCCAGGGTCACCAGGTCCTCGGGGTCGTCGAGCTCGGCGCCGATCTCCTCGAGCTCGCGGTCGTCGGCCTGCTGCGCGGGGTCGAGGGAGGGGTCCTGTTCGAGCTGTTCGATGAAGTCCGGGTCGGCGAGCGAGGCGTCGTCGATCGCCTCGTCGTCCTGCTCGAACGCCTCGGTGCCCATCGGTCCGTCCGGTGACCAGTCCTGGTTGTCGCTCATGTCGGGTCTCCCTCGTGTTCGGTCGGTGTCCTGCGGGTGGCGGATGGCGGGTCGGTGCGGGTGGCGGGTCAGTGCGGATGGTTCACCCAGTGGGGACCGCACCAGACGTAGGTCACCGGGTTCGGCGCGCCCGCTCCACGGTAGGCGGCGACCGAGCGACCGACGTACCGCGCTTCCAGCCCGGGGTCGCGTGCTCCGACGAACGAGAAACGCGGGTACGGGGGCACCGGGTCGGCGGCACCCGGCCGGTCGGGTCCGGCGGGGGGCGGGGACGGCTCCCAGCCGGTGATGCGGAACACGCCGCGCACCAGGTCGTCGCCGACCACCACCGCCCACCGGGGGGCGTGCGGGGCATCCGGGTCGGTCCAGCGCCGGGCGATCCGCCAGCCGTGGCGCACCGCCTCCGGGTCGATGCCGTCTGTGAGCCGGTCGGGGGAGACCCGGAGCAGGACCACCGGGTGTGCCCGCTTGAACTTCGCCGGTCGGGCGAGCAACGAGTCGAGCGCGTCGACCGGGATGCGCCGCCCCCCGGGAGGGCCCTGTCCGGGAGGATTGCCGCTGCCGCTGCCGCTGCCGCTGCCGCCCGGTGGCGGCGCGCCACCCGGGCGGTCGAGCCCGAGCGCATCGGAGGCCACCGCTTCGACGCACTTGGCCTGGGTCGCGGTCAGGCCGTGTCGCAGGATGTCGATCCGGACGCGGCGCCCGTCCGCCTCCGCCCGGCGGATCCGCTCCAGCTCCGGGAACTTCGCCGTGCTCTCGGACCCGTCCCGGGCCGCCTCCAGGTGTCGGAAGCAGCGGTCGTTCCGTCCCCGTCCGACAAGAAACGGGCGTCCGGTCCGGGGGTCGATGAGCAGGTAGACGTAGGTGCGGAGCGCATCGGCCACCTCGGGGGAGAACCGCCGTGCCGGTCCGGTCTGCGGTCCTGTGCCCGGTCCGGTCCCGGGCGCCGACGTGGTGCCGGGTCCCGGGATCGCCTCCGAGTCCGGCACCGGCCGCCTACTCCTGGACGAGCTCGATAAGCGTGCCGAAGGCACCTTTCGGGTGGACGAACGCCACCGTGGTGCCCCGCGACCCGGGGCGGGGGGCCTGGTCGATCATCCGGCCACCGTGCTCGGCCACCGACCGGAGGGCGGCGGCGCAGTCGTCCACCCGGTAGCCGACGTGGTGGATGCCCTCGCCGTTCTTCTCTAGGTACCGGGCGACGGGCGACGTCTCCGAGGTGGGCGTCAGCAGCTGGATGTAGCTGTCGGCCACCTTCAGCAGCGCCTCTTCCACCCCGTCGGAGTCGATCCGCTCCCGGTGGGCGACGGTGGCCCCGAAGGTGTCCCCGTAGTAGGCGATCGCCGCCTCGAGGTCGCGCACGGCGATCGCCACGTGGTCGATCTCGGTGAGCAGGGGTGCGGTCATCGGGGGCTCCTTCCGGTGTGGGCGGTCGCCGGCACGCCGGGCGCCGGACCTTCCGGGGACGGGGTGGACATCAGGCGCCGTGCCTGCGGAACAGGGTGATCCGTTCCTCCCCGACCTCGGCCCGCAGCTCGGGGTCGTCGATGCCGAGCCCTTCCTCCGGTGCGAGGCACAGCACGCCGATCTTGCCCTCGTGGAGGTTGTGGTGGACCTGGTAGGCGGCTTCCCCCACCTGCTCGAGGGGATAGACCGCGGACAGCGGCGGCAGGATCTTCCCCTCGCACACGAGCTGGTTGGCGTCCCACGCCTCGCGGTAGTTGGCGAAGTGGGAGCCCTTGATCGTCTTGAGCTTCATCCACAGATGGCGGTTGTCGTACTCGATCATGTAGCCCGACGTCGCCGCGCAGGTGACGATGGTGCCGCCCCGCTTGGCGGCGAAGACCGACGCCCCCATCGTCTGGCGCCCCGGGTGCTCGAAGACGATGTCGACGTCCTCGCCCACCAGGGCGCGGATGTCCTTGCCCAAGCGGCGCCACTCCGACTCGTCCTGGGTGTGCTCGTCCTTCCAGAAGCGGTACCCGGCCGCCTTCCGGTCGATCACCGCCTCCACGCCGAGGTCGTGGAGGAGCTGCACCTTCTCGGGCGAGGAGACGACCCCCACCGGGATCCCCCCGCCGTTCAGCACGTACTGCACGGCGAAGGCGCCGAGACCGCCGGACGCACCCCAGACGAGCACCCGGTCGTCTTGTTGCATGGCGGCACCGTTCCTGGACACCACCATCCGGTAGGACGTCGAGTTGCACAGGGCGTTGACCGCCGCCTCCTCCCAGGTGAGGTGGGCCGGCTTCGGCATGAGCTGGTTCGCCTTCACCACGGCCAGGTCGGCCAGGCCGCCGAAGTTGGTCTCGAACCCCCAGATGCGCTGGTTGTCGGCCAGCATCGAGTCGTCGTGGGCGGACGGGCTCTGGTCGTCGACGTAGTTGCAGTGGACGGTGACCTTGTCGCCCGGCTTCCAGAGGCGGACCGCCGAGCCCGTGCGGAGGACCACCGCCGAGGCGTCGGACCCCACCACGTGGTACGGGAGCGCGTGGCGGGCACCCCAGGCGCTCTCCCGACCAAGGCGGTCGAGGAACCCGAACGTGGGGAGCGGCTCGAAGATCGAGGTCCAGACGGTGTTGAAGTTGATCGAACTGGCCATCACCGCCAGGTACACCTCGTCGGGGGCCAGCTCCGGGACCGCCACCTCGCCCACGTGCAGGGCCTTGCGGGGGTCCTTGTCCTCGGAGGCGAGGCCTTCGAACATCCCGGTGTCCTCGCGCCGCACGAAGGAGGCGCGGTAGGTCTCGGGGAGGGGGATGGCGGCGAGCTCGTCGCCGGTCGCCCCCGACTGGATGGCTGTGAGGAACTCCTGCATGGGACGTGAGGATAGCCCTTGCGCCCGCGCCGGACCGCCTGGGACGCCAGCCGGGTCGGACGGTCGTGCCCGCCACCGCGACGGGCCGTGATCACGGCATTCCCCGAGCCCCGGCGGGCGACGACCGCGTGCCGTTTCCCGGACGGTGGGCGCGCGGATAGCGTGGGGGCGTCGAGTATCGCCGTGGTCGGCCCGATCGGGGGGTCCGCCGCCAGAACAGGGCCGTTGGGCCCCGGAGGTCATCATGTCCGGTTCCGTCATCGTCGCAGGGGCGCGCACACCGATCGGGAAGCTCTCGGGTGCGCTCGGCGGGTTCGCCGCCACCGAGCTCGGCGGCTTCGCCATCGCCGCCGCCCTCGACCGGGCGGGTGTCCGACCGGACCAGGTCGACTACGTCTTCATGGGCCAGGTGATCCAGGCCGGCGCCGGCCAGATCACCGCCCGCCAGGCCGCCACCAAGGGCGGTATCCCCATGGACGTCCCCTCGACGACGGTGAACAAGGTGTGCCTGTCGGGCCTGAACGCCATCTACCTGGCCGACCTGCTGATCGCGGCGGGCGAGGCCGACATCGTGGTGGCGGGCGGGATGGAGTCGATGACCCAGGCGCCGTACCTGCTCCCCGGGGCACGGGGTGGCTACCGGATCGGCGACCAGACCGTGGTCGACTCCATGATGTACGACGGTCTGTTCTGCGCCTTCGACCAGTGCGCGATGGGGCTCGGCACCGAGCGGTACAACGGCGCCGACGGCGTCTCCCGGGACCGGCAGGACGCCTTCAGCGCCCTCTCCCACGAGCGGGCCGCCGCCGCCATCAAGGACGGCAAGTTCGCCGAGGAGATCGTCCCGGTGAGCGTGGCCCAGCGCAAGGGGGACCCGATCGTGGTCGACACCGACGAGGGCGTCCGTCCCGAGACGACGGCGGAGTCGCTCGGGAAGCTGCGTCCCGCGTTCGACAAGAACGGCACCATCACCGCCGGGAACGCCTCCCAGATCTCCGACGGCGGTGCGGCGGTGATCGTGATGTCCCGGGCCAAGGCGGAGGAGCTCGGGGTGACCCCCCTGGGCGAGCTGGTCAGCTACGGCCAGGTGGCCGGACCCAGTCCCTCGCTGCTCCACCAGCCGTCCCACGCCATCAAGGTGGCCCTCGAGCGCAAGGGCATGGCGATCGGCGACATCGACCTCTTCGAGATCAACGAGGCGTTCGCCGCCGTCGGCCTCGCCTCGTCGGACGACCTGGGCATCCCGGGGGACGTGGTGAACGTGAACGGGGGCGCCATCGCTCTCGGCCACCCGGTCGGCATGTCCGGCACGAGGGTGGCGCTGACCGCGCTGCTCGAGCTCAAGCGCCGCGGCGGCGGCACGGCCGCGGTCAGCCTCTGCGGCGGAGGCGGACAGGGCGACGCCGCGATCCTCCGCACGCTGTAGCGCGCCGGCGGTCCGGGGTCCCGGGGTCCCGGGAACGCACCGGGGTCCCGGGCTCGGTCAGTAGGGCCCGTCAGTAGGGCGGGGCGAACAGGCCGACGAGCGTGCCCCGTCCGGCAGACAGGTCGGCCCACGATCCGGCACCCAGGTCGATCACGGCCAGCCCGCAGGTCGGGAACCCGTGACGTCGGAGGAGCGCTCGATCGTCCGGTTCTGCCGGGCCGGCGGGGTTGCCGGAGACACCCGGGTCCTCCGGACGCTCCGGTTCCTCGGGACCGAGGAGGTTCCAGGTCAGCTCGAACAGCGTGGGATTGTGGCCGACGATCAGCGCGCTGCGATGACGGTCGTCGATCTCGGTGGCGTAGCGGAGCACGGTGTCCGGGCCGGCCCCGTAGAGCGACCGGTAGGGCTCCACGGTGAGCGCGCCGTCCATCGCCGTGGCGACCAGGTCCGCGGTCTCGCGTGTGCGTACGGCGGCCGAGCAGAGGGCCACCTGCGGGACGGCCCGGCCGACCAGGCCGAACACCCCGGAGCCGGCGGCGAGACGACGGCCGAGTGCGGTCGCATCCCGTCTGCCCCGGGGCGCCAGCCGCCGTGCCATGTCTCCGCCCTGTGAGGTGCTTTCGGACGCCTCGCCGTGGCGCAGGAGCCACAGGGTGCGGGACGGGTGCTCGCCGCTGCTCCGGACCGCTCCTCGAGCCGGATCGTGGTCCGGTTCC
>JAJYYG010000017.1:0-2956 GCA_021801235.1 Actinomycetes bacterium | reverse complement strand
TGACGAGACGCGGGTGCCCGCCAGGTGAGGGGAACCGTGTGGGCGCCGGAGCCGGCGCCCGACTGCCATGAGAGCTGATCGATCCCGAGACGGAGGAACCCGACGATGAACCACGCCCACGAAGTGCAGGACGAGCTCCGGGAGCCGGCCCGCCGGCTGCGACGGACCATCCCGGACGTCCTCTCCGGCTATTCGGCCATGCACCACGCGGCGATGGAGGATGGTGCGCTCTCCTCCGCCACCAAGGAGCTGATCGCCCTGGCGATCGCGGTCACCCGCGAGTGCGACGGGTGCGTGGCCTCGCATGCCCGCGGTGCGGCCAGGCACGGCGTGACCGAGGCGGAGGTGGCCGAGGCGATGGGTGTGGCCATCCTCATGAACGGCGGGCCGGGGACGGTCTGGGGCCCCCGGGCGTTGGACGCCTTCCTCGAGTACGCGCCCGCGGAGCAGACGGGCCCGGCGGCGGGCTCTGCCACGGAGGCGGCGGGCGCGTCAGGGACACCGACCTGAGGGCGCGGCGGAACCAACCGGGCCCGGGTCGGATGTCCGCCGAGCTGTCCGTTCAGGAGCGGGCCCTGGTCATGCCGTCGGGGGTGTGCCCGTCACCGGGGCCAGCCCCTCCTGCTGCGCCATGATCGCCGCCTCGACCACCTGGAGGTCCGAGGGATCGATGGCCAACGGGCCGCCGGCCACGGGGACCTGCCAGACATGGGTCATGTAGGGCGTCCGGCCGTTGTGCACCGACCCGGCCGGACACGGCACGAACCCGTCGATCTCGTGGGTGGTGAGTGACGTGCACAGGTTGGTGTGCGCGTGCCACTGGACGAGGCAGCCGTAGGGCATCGGCCCCGCCCCCATGCCCGGCATGAGGTACATGGCGGCCACCAGCACCGGGCCGTTCGGCGTGAACGCATAGACCAGCGAGTCGACCTGGTTCGGATTGAGGATGTCGCTCCTGCGCATGTAGCGGTAGTTGACATAGTGGACGACCGGGTACGCGGTGCTGGTCACCGGCACGTACCCGGCGGCGAGGGCGGTGCTCAGCAGCTTGTACTTCGCCACCGCGGCCGACGTGGCCTGCACGTACTGGACGGCTCCGAGCACCTGGGTCGCGGTCGGCGCCTTGGTGCAGTCCGGCGTCTGCATCTGATGACCCTTGTCGGTGGCGCCGCTGACCACGGTGAGCAGCGAGACTTCGCCCTGGGGCAGTGCCGGGCCGGTGTACTTCCAGTTGGGGGCGGTCACCCCGAGCCCGGCCATGCCTGACATGTCCATGGAGTTGGCGGTCGTACCGTGCGCACGCGCCGGCCCGGAAGGACCCGCCATCACCATGCCTCCCATGCTCGCATTCGAACCCGACGAGTTGGAGGTCCCCGCCACCCCGGACGTGCTGGACAAGGTCGCCGAAGAGCTGCCCGGTACGGGGACGGCGACGGCCACCGCAGCATCCGGGATGGTCGCCACCGCCGCCGGGACGACCGCCAGCATCACCAGTCCGAGCGTCGCCCACGAACGGTGGTGCTCGAGGGCGGCGGCGATCGGCACCGGCTCGCTCGCCGGGGCCAGGACGGTCGGCATGCAGGCCGCGCCGAGCAGGACCAGCAGCAGGCCGGCGTTCGGATCGGTCCCCATCCCCGTAAGGATGCCCCCCATCCCCTGGCCGGTGACCCAGAACACGACCCCGAGCGCCATGCCGACCGCCATGAACGCGTCCGCACGGCGCGAGACGAACGGTCCGAGACCGACGACCAGGAACGCCGCGCCGAGCAGCACGGCGATCGGGGTCCCGGCACCGGTGAACGCGTGGCCGAGCGAGGCGAGGAAGTGCGAGTACCAACCCGGTTGGCCTGATGCGGCACCATCCAGGGACTGCTGCAACCACGACGCCGTCCGGTTCTGGGGCAGGAACTGCAAGAACGCGAAGAAGACCCAGACGGCGGCCCAGATCCACAGGCCACCGAGGCCACCGAGCGGTCCCCGACCGGCGGCCGAGGAGGCCAGGCCGCTCCCGTCCGGAGCGTCTGCCGCCCCGGAGGTGCCCGGCGCCACGCCCACCATCCCGTGAGCGGATGCGGGTGACGTCCCGTGGGACCGGCGCGGCCACACGAGCAGGCCGATCAGTGCGTAGAGGAGCACCGCCCCCGGCGCACCCGACAGCGGGTTGGCGTGGCCGGTGAAGATGCCGCCGAAGCCTTCGCCGAACCACCACACCCCGAAGGCCCACGCGAACGAGACGGCGAGCGCCGGGCGCACCGTCCGCCGGACCAGCAACCCGACCCCGATGCCGAGCTGGGTCAGCCCGAACAGCGTGTTCCACAGCGCGACATCCCGCGAGAGGAAGTTCGACATGTGGGTGACGGAGGCCCCGATCGCTGCCGGCTGTCCACTCGCGTTCGGGGCGATGATCATCGCCACGAAGCTGGTGCCGAACATCTTCGGCTGGAACTGGAGGATGGCGTCGAGGATCCAGAGCACCCCGAGCGCGATCTGGATGGCACGTGCGGAGACGCCGATGCGGCCGGCGACCGTCAGGTCCTTCCCTACCCGGTTGCCTCCGTTCCCCGTCTCTCCCGCATCCGAAGTGAACGGGCTCCCCTTGGAGCGATCATCGTGGATCGTGGTCATGGCCCCCCTGCCTCTCGTGATGACGTCGGCCCGGTCACCTTGTGCGTCGCCCGACGTGTCCTGGCACGCCGAAGACGAGGCACCTCCGGCGAGCCGGTTCGTCAGACGCTACCTCGACCGGCCATGTTGCACAGGCGCGGCAACCTTCCCGGTACGGCGGCGGCGATCCCGACCGGCCCGGAGCAGGTTCGCTTGCAGCCGGCGGGTCAGCCGACCTCGGCGCTCCGGTGCTGTTCGGCCAGGGAGAGAAGGTCGTCCATCATCCGCCCGATCTCGTAGTCCTTCGGCGTGTAGACCCTGGCGACACCCTTGCCCAGGAGGATCTGGGCAT
>JAJYYG010000145.1 GCA_021801235.1 Actinomycetes bacterium | reverse complement strand
CGAGGTCTGCCCGGAGGCCCCCTACGACCTGGTGGAACGGATGCGGGCCTCGGTGGTGGTGCTGGGGCCCCTCCTGGCGCGGCACGGTCGTGCCCGGGTGTCGATGCCCGGTGGCGACGACTTCGGCTCACGGCCCATCGACATGCACCTGCGGGCACTCGAGTCCCTGGGGGTGACGTTCTCCTCCGAGCACGGGTACATCGACGGGGTGGTCGAGTCGACGGTGGCGGGCCGGCCCCGTCTGGTCGGCACCACGGTCGTCCTCGAGTACCCGAGCCACACGGGGACCGACAACGTGCTGATGGCGGCCGTCCTGGCCAAGGGCACCACCGTCATCGAGAACGCGGCCCGCGAGCCCGAAGTCGCCGACCTGGCGCGGTTCCTCAACGCCATGGGGGCACGGATCAGCGGGGCGGGGACTTCGCGCATCGAGGTCGAGGGCGTCGACGCGCTGCACCCCACCCGCCACCGGGTGATCCCCGACCGCCTGGTGGTGGCCACCTTCCTGGTGGCCACCGGCCTGGCCGGCGGCGACGTGCTGGTCGAGGACGGTCGCCCCGACCACATGAGCATGTTGGTGCGCAAGCTCGGGGCGATCGGGATCGCCATCACGCAGGAGCCGGAGGGACTGCGCGCCGTCCGTGACCCGGCGACCAGACTTCGGTCCCACGACGTGGCCACCCTGCCCTATCCGGGGGTGGCGACCGACTACAAGCCGCTGGTGGTGACCCTGCTGACCGTGGCCGACAGCGTCGGGATCGTCACCGAGAATCTCTTCTTCGGCCGCTTCCGCTACGTGGACGAGCTCCGGCGGATGGGGGCCGACATCCGGACCGAGGGTCACCACGCCGTCGTGCGGGGGGTCGACCGCCTGTCGAGCGCGCCGGTGCGTGCGCTCGACGTGCGTGCGGGGGCCGCCCTCGTGCTGGCCGGACTGGTGGCCGACGGCGAGACGGTGGTGTCCGATGCCCACCACATCGACCGGGGCTACGAGGACCTGGCCGGCAAGCTGGCCTCGCTCGGCGCCCACGTCGCCCGGGCCTGAACCACCGCCGCGGGTACGCTCTGCATCCCATGCCCGCTGCCACCCGCCACGACCCTGCCGACCTGCTCGACGCGGCCCGGGGCGGCGACCGGGTGGCGTTGGCACGGCTCCTGTCGATGGTCGAGCGCGGCGGACCCCGGTCCCGGGTCGCCGCCGGGCTCGCCTACCGGAGCGGCCGGACCGCCTACACCGTCGGCCTCACGGGCGCACCGGGGGCGGGGAAGTCGACGCTCACCGATCGGCTGATCGCCGTCTTCCTCGGTCACACGGGGGAGGACGGTCACGCCGGGGAGGACGGGCCGGGGGGGCCGGACCAGGCGCCCGGCGGAGGTCCCTCCGGCGACCCCGCGGCCGCGTCGGCGGGCGGCACCATCGGGGTGCTGGCGATCGACCCCTCCTCGCCCTTCACCGGCGGGGCGATCCTCGGCGACCGGGTGCGCATGCAGGACCACGCCCTCGACGACCGCGTCTTCATTCGTTCGATGGCGACCCGGGGCCAGCTCGGCGGCCTGGCCGTCGCCGTGCCGGACGCGGCCCGGGTGATGGCCGCGGCCGGCATCCCGCTGGTGCTCATCGAGACGGTCGGCGTCGGCCAGCAGGAGGTCGAAGTGGCGTCGGCCACCGATACCACCGTGGTCGTGGTCACTCCCGGGTGGGGGGATGCCATCCAGGCGAACAAGGCCGGCCTGATGGAGATCGCCGACCTGTTCGTCATCAACAAGGCCGACCGGGCCGGGACCCGCGAGACCCGGCGCGACCTCGAGTCGATGCTCGATCTCACCGAGCTGGGGGAGTGGCGCCCGCCGATCGTCGAGACGGTGGCGTCCACCGGGCAGGGGGTCGACGCCCTCTGGTCCGCCATCGGGGACCACCGTCGCCACCTGACGGAGCGGGGGCTCCTCGAGGTCATCCGCCGGGAACGGCTGGAGCGGGAGGTGCGCCAGGTGCTGGTGGCGCGGATCGACCAGCGGTACGGGGTGCTCCGCTCGAGCCCGCCGTCGGTCGCCGTCCTCGACGGGCTCGCCGCCGGGGAGCTCGATCCCTACGAGGCGGCGGACCGGCTCCTCGCCCTGGTCGCGTCGTCCGACCCGGACGGGCCGCCGGTCGACCTCCCGGGAGGACGGGGCCGGTGACGGGACCGCCGACAGAGCCCCCGGCGGCGGGTGCCCCCCTCCCCGACGCTGCCGACGACCCCCGCTGGTTCCAGCGGGCGGTCTTCTACGAGGTGTTCATCCGGGGGTTCTTCGACTCCAACGACGACGGGACGGGCGACATCCCCGGCCTCGTCGCCAAGCTCGACTACCTGCAGTGGCTGGGGGTGGACTGCCTCTGGCTCCTCCCCTTCTACCCGTCCCCCCTGCGCGACGGAGGGTACGACATCAGCGACTACCGGTCGGTCCATCCGGACTACGGGACGGTGGAGGACCTCCGCATCCTCCTGCGGGAGGCCCATGCCCGCGGGATCCGTGTCATCGCCGACCTGGTCATCAACCACACCAGCGACCAGCACCCGTGGTTCGTCGAGTCGCGGCAGGACCGGACCAACCCCAAGGCCGACTGGTACGTGTGGAACGACGACGACCAACGGTGGCCGGAGGCGCGGGTGGTCTTCGTCGACGTCGAGCGGTCCAACTGGACCTACGACCCGCAGCGGGGGCAGTACTACTGGCACCGCTTCTACGGGCACCAGCCGGATCTCAACTACGAGAACCCCGCCGTCGCCGAGGCGATGCTCGACGTCATGCGGTACTGGCTCGACCTCGGCCTCGACGGGTTCCGGCTCGACGCGGTGCCCTTCCTCTTCCAGCGGGACGGTACCAGCGGCGAGAACCTGCCCGAGACCCACGCCTTCATCCGGCGGGTGCGGGCGGAGATCGACGCCCGGTACCCGGGCACGGTCCTCCTGGCGGAGGCCAACGGATGGCCCGCCGACGTCGCCGACTACTTCGGGGACGGCGACGAGTGCCACCTCTGCTTCCACTTCCCGCTCATGCCGCGGCTGTTCATGGCGGTCCGGCGCGAGCAGCGCTACCCGATCACCGAGATCCTGGCGCAGACGCCCGACGCTCCCGAAGGGGCCCAGTGGGCCACCTTCCTCAGGAACCACGACGAGCTGACCCTCGAGATGGTCTCGGACGAGGAACGCGACTACCTGTTCGCCGA
Organism: Actinomycetes bacterium; assembly: GCA_021801235.1. Taxonomy (GTDB): domain Bacteria; phylum Actinomycetota; class Acidimicrobiia; order Acidimicrobiales; family RAAP-2; genus DASZIT01. The sequence goes on along the minus strand of JAJYYG010000145.1, from coordinate 8,498 downwards.
GTACGCCAAGGACCCCCGGATGAAGCGTCACATGGGCATCGGCCGCAGGCTGGCGCCGCTGCTCGACCGCGATCGCCGGCTCACCGAGCTCCTCTACGCGCTCCTGCTCTCGCTCCCGGGGAGCCCGGTCCTCTACTACGGGGACGAGATCCAGATGGGGGACAACCTCTACCTGGGGGACCGGGACTCGGTGCGCACCCCGATGCAGTGGACGCCGGACCGGAACGGGGGGTTCAGCCGGGCCGACTTCGCCCAGCTCTACCTCCCGCCGCTGATGGACCCCGTCTTCGGGTTCGCCGCGGTCAACGTGGAGGCGCAGCTGCGGAACCCCAGCTCGTTCCTCCACTGGATGCGGCGGATGCTGGCCGTGCGCCGCCAGTTCCCCATCTTCGGCACGGGAGCCTTCGAAGTGCTCCCGTGCGCCAACCCGTCCATCCTGGTGTTCGTCCGCTCGGCCGGGGCCGGGGACGCCGTCGCAACGGGGGACGCCACCGCATCGGGGCACGCCGTCGGGCCGGGGGATGCAGGGGATCCGGCAGGTCCGGACGGACCGCGGCACCCGGTCCTGTGCGTCCACAACCTGAGCCGCTTCTCGCAGCCGGCGGAGCTGCACCTCGGCCGCTGGGCGGGCGCACGCCCCATCGAGCTGCTGGGAAGAGTACCGTTTCCGGTCGTGGGACCCCATGCCTATCCGGTCACCATGGCGCCCTACGGGTTCCTGTGGTTCGAGCTGGTCGACGAGGCACCGGTGCTCGGTGCCGAGCAGTTCCTGACCGGGGAGGCCGTGGCCGAGGAGGTGCGGTGACCCTCCCCCAGGACGAGGAGCTGGTCGTCGCCGACCTTCCCGCGTCGGCCTTCGAGTCCGTGGCACCCCTGGTCGCCGCGTTCGTCGAGCGGCAGCCGCGGTGGTCGGTGGCAGGGAGCGGGCCCGCCGTCCCGGCCGCCCCGCCGCAGGCCGACACCGTGGTCGTCCGGAGCGCGCAGGTGGTCCGCCCCGGCCGCCCCGGTTTGATCAGCGTGACGGCCTCCGTGGCCGGGCTGGAGGTCCATGCCGTGCTCGGCCTGCGCGCTCCCGGCGAAGAGGTGCGGTTCCTGGCCGACACGGACGAGTCCCCGCTCGGGATCCTCGAGGACGGGGACGGGTTGGCCGTGGTGTTCGACGCCACCGTCGACGCCGAGCTGATGGTGTTGCTGCTCGAGGCGGTCGCCGGGGTCCGCGGCGATCCCGACCGGGTGCGGCGGGTGGCGGTCACCCGGGAGGCGGCCGTCCTCAGCTTCGACGACCGGTTGGCGTTCACCATCTTCCAGCTTCTCCCGTCGGCGGGGGGCCCCAACCCCGGTCTCGAGCTCTTCCTGGGTCTCGACCGGGTCGGTTTCAACCACGTGTTGGCGCCGATCTCGCGGTGGCGGCGTGCGGGCACCGATCTCGGGATCGTCCAGGAGTACCAGGTCGGTGCGGCGGGAGGCTGGGCCCTCGCCCTGACGTCGCTCCGCGACCTGTACGCGTCCGGTTCGGCACCGGAGCTGGCGGGTGGTGACTTCGCAGCCGAGGCGCGTCAGCTCGGCACGATGACCGCCCGGATGCACCTCGGGCTCGACCAGGCGTTCGGGCGGCGGCCCGCCGACATCTCCGTCTGGGTGGACGAGGTGGAAGCCTCGGTGCGGGCGGCCGACCCGGACCTGCTCGACGAGGACGGGGGCGTAGCGACGATGCTCGCCGACCTGCGGGCGTCGGGTGGCCGGGGCGTGGCGATCCGGACCCACGGGGACTTCCACCTCGGGAGGGTCGCCCGTACCGACCAGGGGTGGTTCGTCGTCGACTTCTCCCCGGGGGGCTCGCCGGTGGGTGACTCCGACGCGGCCGGCCGGGAAGGGACGGTGTTCCGCTCGCCGCTCGCCGACGTGGCGGACATGCTCTGGTCCTTCCATCACGTCGCCACGGTGGCCGCGACCGAGCGTGACCCCGGCGGCCACCTCGGGCTCGGGCGGCTGGCACAGGAGTGGGAGGTCCGGAACCGCCGGGCGTTCCTGGCCGGCTACCTCGCCACGCCGGGGATCGGCGGCCTCGTCCCCCCGGTGCGGGACGTCGTCCGGAAGCTGGCGTCCGCCTTCGAGCTGGAGCGGTCCGCCGCCCGGCTGACGGCGGGGACCTGAGCGGCCGTGCGGATCGGCATCCTCACCGGCGGTGGCGACTGTCCCGGCCTGAACGCGGTCATCCGGGCCGTGGTGCTGGACGGGGTCGGCCGCTTCGGGGACGACGTCGTCGGGATCCTCGACGGTTGGCGGGGCGTCCTGGACGGAGGGACCCGCCCGCTCGGGGTGGAGGAGTGCCGCGAGATCCTCACCCGGGGGGGGACGATCCTCGGATCCTCGCGGACCAATCCCTTCTCGGTCGAGGGCGGACCGGCGAGGGTCCTCGCGCGGGTGCGCGAGCTCGGGCTCGACGCCGTGGTAGCGGTCGGGGGGGACGACACCCTGGGGGTGGCGGACCGGCTGGCCGGCATGGGCCTGGCCGTGGTCGGGGTACCGAAGACGATCGACAACGACCTGTCCGGCACCGAGGTGACGTTCGGGTTCGACACCGCCGTCCAGATCGCCACGGACGCCATCGACCGGCTGCAGACCACGGCCGAGTCGCACCACCGCGTAATGGTCTGCGAAGTGATGGGCCGCAACGTCGGTCACATCGCGGTCCACGCCGGCATGGCCGGCGGGGCGGCGGAGATCCTGGTACCCGAGGTCCCGTTCTCGACGGAAGCGGTCTGCGAGCGGCTCCGTCGCCGGCACGCCGGCGGCCGGTACTTCTCGACGGTGGTGGTGGCGGAGGGGGCGGTTCCGGCCGCCGACGGCGCCGCGAGCGGTGCGGACGGTGCGGGCCCGGACACCATCACGACGGACGCGTTCGGCCATCGCCGCCTCGGGGGGATCGGCGCCGAGCTGGCCACCGAGATCGAGCGCGTGACCGGGTACGAGGCCCGGGCGACGGTGCTCGGTCACATCCAACGGGGCGGGTCCCCGACCGCGTTCGACCGGGTGCTGGCCACGCGGTTCGGCGCCGCCGCGCTCCAGGCGGTCCACGACGGCGACTTCGGCACGATGGTCGCCCTTCAGAGCACGCGGATCGTACGCATCCCGCTCGGCGTGGCGGTGGGCCACCCCAAGACGGTGGACCTCGACCTCTACCGGAACGTGGCCGGTCGCTACCTCGGGTGATCTCCGGCACCCGGCCGACGGACCGGCCGGGTGCCGCGGTCAGCCGTGGGCGCTGGCCGGTACCCGGGCGGCGAGGGTCGTCGCCGCCTCCTCGGGGTTCATGATGTTGATCAGCACGCCGGTGCCGAGCTCGAATCCGGCCACGGTGGTCAGTTTCGGCACGACGTGGACGTGCCAGTGGTACGGCTCGGGAGCCCGGTACGGGGCCGAGTGGAACACGAGGTTGTAGGCGACGTCGCCGACGCTCTCGGCCAGGCGTCCGAGGACGGTCTTCAGGGCGATCCCCACCGCCCCCAGGTCCGCCGGGGTGGCGTGGTGGAGGTGGGCGCCGTGGGAGCGCGGGATCACCAGCATCTCGTAGGGGGACCCCGACCAGAACGGGCAGATGACGAGGACCCGCTCGTCCGCGTACACCACCCGGTGGCCGACGTCCTCTTCGGCATCGACCGTCGTGCACAGGAGGCAGCGCCCGGCGAACCGGGCGAAGCCCGCCTGCTCCTCCACCAGCTCCCGGGGCACGAAGGACATGCCGAGGAGCTGGCCGTGCGGGTGCTCGAGGGAGGCGCCTGCCTCCCGGCCCGAATTGACGATGGCCTGGCTGTAGCGCAGGCCGGGAATCGTCGAGTGGGCGTCGATCCGGTCTCGGATCGCCTCCATCACCAGGTGGGTCTGGTCGTCGCCCAGCATCGACCACGAGCGGCCGTGGTCAGGCGAGAGCACCAGGACCTCGTGGATGCCGCCGGCGGTCGCCTGGGTGAAGACCGGGCCCCGGTTGGTGACGACGAAGGGGTCGCTCCCCTCGAAGGCGGGGTAGAGGTTGGGGACCACCCGCACCCGCCAGTGGCCCTCGGGCCCGTAGGTTTCGAGAGCCGGGGGGGTCGCTTCTTCGTTGCCGGCGCAGAAGGGACAGGGACGCGTCTGGTCCGCCTGGATCGGGGCCATCGGCGAGAAGGCCATGGGCCTCCCGGCCCGGTCGGTGCTCACCACCACCCACCGGCCGGTGAGGGGGTCGAGGCGGAGTTGGTTCATGTGCTGTGGCTGAGGTCCCTTGTGATCAGGTGATCCGTTATCGGCAATGATGCCCGGTCCTTCGCTGTCTGTATCGGCACAATCCGGGCGAATCCTGAACGCACCCGATCGCAGGCCCGGGGACGGTCAGCGACTCCAACCTAGCAATGCGGGGAGCCGAGGTGGCGAAGGGTGCCGGAAGCCGGAGGGCGGCCGGTGGAAGAATCCTCCGGATGCTCTCCGATCCGACGATGGTCGCCGTCTCCGCCAACCGGGGTCCCGCCTACGATCTGGTCCTGTTGGCGCACGTGCTGGTGGCCGTCACCGGGTTCGGCACCGTGGCGGTGGCCGGAGCGTACGCACGGCTCCTGGGGCGTCCGGGGGAGCGGACCCCCTCGGTGGTCCGCTACTACCGGCCGGGGGTGAACTGGGCCGGTCGCACCCTGTTCGGGGTGCCGGTGCTCGGGTTCGTGCTCCTCTGGATGAGCCACGGCGCCTGGTCCCTCTCCGACGAGTGGGTGCTCATCGGGTTGAGCCTCTGGACGGTCGCCGCCACCGTGGGGGAGACGGTGCTCTGGCCGGCGGAGCGGCGTCTCCAGCAGTTGGTGGCGCAGGAGACCGCGGAGACGGCCGAGATCCGGCGGTTGCGCCACCGGGTGATGGGGTGCGCCGCCGGGATGCTGGCCATCTTCCTGGTGGTGATGGTGGTGATGGTGGCCAAGCCCTGAGGCCGGCCGCCGGGCTGCGGCCCGGAACGTGGCCCTCCACTTCGGCCCGGAACATGGCTGAGCCTGAGTCTCAGACCGCGACCGCCGCCCGGAGCGCCCTGCGGGCGGCGTCGACGTGGCCGGCGCGGACCAGCGGGATGACCTGGTGGTCGAGGAGAGAAGCCCAGTCGTAGGACTCGGTCGAGCGGCCTGCCGCCTTCACCCGGGTCCGGGTCTCGTCGAGGAGCTCGGCGACCAGCGCGAGGTCCGCACCGACGGTCTGCTCGATCGCCTGGGCGACCCGGGTCCGGACCCACCCGGCCAGGGCCGGACTGGCGCCGCCGGTGGACACGGCCACCGTGACCGACCCGCGCCGGGAGACGGCCGGGAGGAGGAACGAGCAGTTGCCGGTGTCGTCGGCGCTGTTCACCCACACGCCGGCGCGGCGGGCGTCCGACGACACGGCACCGTCCACCTCCGGGATGCCGGTGGCCGTGATGACGAGCTGGTAGCGGGCGGCCTCCGGCGGCCGGTAGGGGCGGTTCTCCACCACCAGCGGGCGCTGTCGGCGGATGGCTTCGACGACGCGGGGGGCCACGACGGTGACGCGGGCACCGCAGTCGAGGAGGCCTCCCACCTTGCGGGCCGCGACCGGCCCGCCCCCGACCACCAGGCAGTCCCGGTCGGCGACCACCAGCGAGACCGGGTACACCGGGGTGGCGAGCGCCACGGCGCTCAGGTTCCCGGGTCGGGCGCGGCGAGCTCCGGGAGCCCGACCATGCCGGCTGCCACCGTGGCGTTGGTGACGGGGTCGATCAGCACGAAGCTCCCGGTGATCCGGTTCCGGCGGTACGGGTCCACGGCGAGCGGCGACGCCACCTCGATGGTCACCGTGCCGATGTCGTTCTCGCCGAGGGACCGGGCGTCGTCGAGGCGGAGATCGTTGACGTCGAGGCGCCGGTCGACGGAGGTGACCCGGCCCGGGGTGACCCGGGTGGTGTGCTTGACCCGGTACTGGTCACCGACGGCGAGCGGCCTGGCCGCGAACCAGCAGACGGTGGCGGTGAGCTCGGTCACGACCTCCGGGGCACCGGCGACGCCGGCCACCAGGTCCCCCCGGCTCACGTCGAGGTCGTCGGCCAGGTCGAGGGACACGGAGAGGCCGACGGGTGCCTCCTCCATCGGGGTGTCGACCGTCCTCAGTCCCGAGACGGTGGAGGTCTGCCCGCCGGGGAGGACCACCACCCGGTCGCCGAGCCGGAACGATCCCCCGTTCACCATGCCGGCGTACGAACGGCCCCCTCCGGGCCGGCGCAGCACCCACTGGACCGGGAGCCGGGCCAAGGACCCCCGGTGGTCGCCGTGGGCACCCGCCCACGCACCCGAAGGGGCGGCCTCGAGGGCCTCGAGGACGGTCGGCCCGCCGTACCAGGGAGCGGAACCACCCCGGACGGCGACGTTGTCCCCATGGAGGGCGGAGACGGGGATGACGACGCACGTGGCCAGGCCCAGTCGGGAGGCGAGGTGGGCCATCTCCTCGACCACCGCCCGGTAGGCCGTCTCGTCCCACCCGACGCGGTCCATCTTGTTGGCCGCCACCACCAGATGGCGGACGCCGAGCAGGGCGGCGATGCACACGTGGCGGCGGGTCTGCTCGCGCAGTCCCTTGGGGGCGTCGACCACCACCAGGGCGAGATCGGCGGTGGACGCGCCGGTCGCCATGTTCCGCGTGTACTGGACGTGACCGGGGCAGTCGGCGATGACGAACTTGCGGGTCGGTGTCGCCGCGTAGCGGTAGGCGACGTCGATGGTGATGCCCTGCTCCCGCTCGGCCCGGAGCCCGTCGGTGACGAAGGAGAGGTCGATCCCGTCGACCCCCCGGCGCCGGGACGCGGCCTCGACCGCTTCGAGCTGGTCGTCGAACAGCTGCTTGGTGTCGTGGAGCAGCCGGCCGATGAGGGTCGACTTGCCGTCGTCGACGGAGCCCACCGCGGCGAAGCGCAGCAGGTCCATCGGGGGGTCCGCGGTGGCCGGCGCGACCGGTGGAGGCGCGCCCCCGGCGGTGGTACCCGGGGGCGCGGGTGAGGTCAGGTGGGCGGACATGGTCAGAAGTACCCCTCGCGCTTGCGATCCTCCATGGAGGTCTCCGAGAGCCGGTCGTCCGCCCGCGTGGCCCCGCGTTCGGAGACCCGGGAGGCGGCGGTCTCCCGGATGATCTGCGCGACGGTGGTCGCCTCGGAGAGGATCGCCCCGGTGCAGGTGGCGTCCCCCACGGTCCGGAACCGCACCGTCTCGTCCCGTGCCGTCTCGCCGGGCCCGGCGCTCACCCAGGAGGATGCCGCCAGCAGCATCCCGCCGCGCTCGATCACCGGACGGCGGTGGGCGAAGTAGATGGAGGGGAGCGCGAGCTGCTCGCGGGCGATGTACTGCCAGATGTCGAGCTCGGTCCAGTCGGAGAGGGGGAAGGCCCGGAGGGACTCGCCCGGCCGCACGGTCCCGGAGTAGAGCTGCCAGAGCTCGGGGCGTTGCTGCTTCGGGTCCCACTGGCCGAACGAGTCGCGGAAGGAGAGCACCCGTTCCTTCGCCCGCGCCTTGTCCTCGTCGCGCCGGGCGCCGCCGATGCAGGCGTCGAACTCGTGGGCACGGATGGCGTCCAGCAGGGCGGTCGTCTGGAGGCGGTTGCGCATGCCGTTCGGGCCCGGGTCGGCGACCCGGCCGGCGTCGATCGCATCCTGCACCGACGCCACCAGCAGTTCCTCGCCCATCTCCTCGATCCGGCGGTCCCGGAAGTCGAGGACTTCCGGGAAGTTGTGGCCGGTGTCGACGTGCATCACGGGGAAGGGCAGCCGGCCCGGTCGGAACGCCTTCTCGGCCAACCGCAGGAGGACCGCCGAGTCCTTGCCGCCGCTGAACAGGAGCACCGGCCGCTCGCACTCCGCGGCCACCTCGCGCAGGATGAAGACGGCGTGCGCCTCGAGGAGGTCGAGGTGGTCGACCGGGCGCAGCCCGATCGGTCGGTTGCCGGGGAAACCGGAGAGCGGAGACCGCCCGCCACCGGCAGGGTGCCCGGGGGTGGAAGGGGTGTCGAGCGTGGTGGTCATCGGGTCGTGCTGGTCCTCTCGGGTCGTGGAGCGGGATCGGGGAGCCGGGGCGTCCGACCGTGTCGCCATGCCGGACGGTGATTCTTGTAAAACTTGATCGACTTAGTCATGTATAGTCGCTCCCAGCCGGTCCGGCAACCGCACCGGACGGCCGGACGCCGGACATTCAGACATCGGACGGCCGGACGCCGGACGCCGGACGCCGGACATCGGACGCCGGACATTCAGACATCGGACGGCCCGACGCCGGACATTGAGACAGGGCACTGCACAGGTCGGCAGACCCGGCGACGTGCGGCCCCCACGACAACCAACAGAGAGGACCCGATGGAGACCGCACCCGAAGTGTCCGAGCTCCGCGCCGAGCTGGCCGAGCGCTCGGCCGCTCTCGAGACCGCCCCGGCAGGGGCGGTCGTCGCCTGGGCGGTCGAACGCTTCGGCACCGGGCTGGCCTACGCCTGCTCCTTCC
>JAJYYG010000076.1 GCA_021801235.1 Actinomycetes bacterium | reverse complement strand
CTGGGAGCGCCACTCCCAGCTGATCCCGGTCCTCTTCCTGACGGCGAGGGCCGACGTGGACGACCGGATCCGGGGGCTGACCGCAGGCGGCGACGACTACGTGACCAAGCCCTTCAGTGTCGAGGAGCTACTGCTCCGGATCAAGGCGATCCTCCGCCGCACCGAGGGGTACGAGGAGCTGGGACCCCGGCTGTCGCTGGCCGACCTCGACCTCGACGAGGAGAGCCACGAGGTCTGGCGCGGGGGGGTTCCGATCGCGCTCACCCCGACCGAGTTCCGGCTGCTGCACTACCTGATGGTCAACGCCGGCCAGGTGATCTCGAAGTCCCAGATCAGGGACCGGGTCTGGGACTACGACTTCGACGGGAAGGTGAACATGGTCGAGGTCTACGTCAGCTACCTCCGCAAGAAGCTGGACGTCCACGGGCCGCCGCTCATCCGCACGGTCCGGGGGGTCGGGTACAGCCTGCGGGCACCATCGCAGCCGCCGCCCGACGCGCCGTCCCCGGAGGGGGAGGCGGCGGGGGGAGCGGCGGGTCCCCGGCACGGGGGGAGCGGGTGATCCGATGACCCTCCGGCTCCGGCTCCTCCTCCTTCTGGTGGTCATCGTCGCGGCCGGGCTCCTCATCTCCGACGTGATCACCTACACCTCCCTCCGGGCGTTCCTCACCCAGCAGATCGACAAGCAGTTGCTGGGCTCGACGTTCCCGGTCGAGCGGGCGTTGGTCAGTTCGACCGGTGCGGCAGGTGGGGCGCCGGCGGGGGTTCCCGGGAGGCAACTCCCGACCGGCCGGCCCGGCGGGGGAGCCACGGTCCCGGGGTCGGTCGGCGCGCCTGCCGTCAAAGGACGCGCTCCGGGCCGGGAGGTGCTCATCCCACCGGGCACCTTCGGGGAGCTGCGCGACCCGCACGGGACGGTGATAGCCCACGTCTTCTTCGACTACGGAGGCGCCGCCCCGCTCGAACCCCGTATCCCGGCGGTTCTCCCGGGATTGCGTGCCGGCGGGTCATCGGTGGCCTACTTCACCACCGGCGTCAGTGGGGGTGGTGGCCCGAGCTACCGGGTGGTCGCCCGGAGCCTCCCGTTCGGGGGCGGCACGGTGGTCGTCGCGCAGCCGCTCACTGATCTGCAAGGGACGCTCCGCCGATTGTTCCTCATCGAGGTGGTCGCGTCGGCCTTCCTGCTCGCCGCCCTGGGGGCTGTCTCGTGGGTGCTGGTGCGGCGCGACCTCCGGCCGTTGGAGGAGATGGCGGTCACCGCCGGCGCGATCGCCGGCGGTGACCTGAGCCTGCGGGTCACTTCGGTGACGCCCGGCACCGAGGTCGGAGAGCTGGGTCTGGCGTTCAACACCATGATCGGGGAGATCGAGGACGCCTTCGCCGCCAGGGCGGCCGGAGAGGAGCGCCTCCGTCGGTTCGTGGCTGATGCCTCCCACGAGTTGCGCACCCCGCTCACCTCGATCCTCGGCTTCACCGAACTGTTCGACCTGGGCGTCCGGGACCGACCCGCTGACCTGGCCGCCTCGATGCATGTGATCCGCGACGAGGCGGCGCGGATGTCCACGCTGGTCGACGACCTGCTGCTGCTGGCCCAGGCGGGGCGGGAGCGTCCGCCGGTGACCGAGGAGGTCGACTTGTCGGAGGTGGTGCGGGAGGCGGTCGCCAGCCTGGCGGTGACCGTGCCCGATCGCCGGGTGGCCCTGGACCTCGGTGAGGCGGTACTGGTGGCCGGCGACCGGAGCCGGTTGCGCCAGGTCGTCGACAACCTCGTCGGTAACGCGGTGACCCACACTCCACCGGGGACGGCGATCACCGTATCCACCCGGAAGGAAGGCGATCGGGGGATCCTCACCGTCCGCGACCGGGGGCCGGGGATCGGGGAGGCGGACGCCACTCGCATCTTCGAGCCGTTCTACCGCTCCGACCCGTCGCGGACGCGTGCCACCGGCGGAGCCGGCCTCGGGCTCGCCATCGTCGCAGCGATCGTGGCCTCCCACGGCGGGACCGTCACCCTTTCCATCGGTGACGGGGCGACCTTCGTGGTCGAGCTCCCTCGTTCGGCGGCCGATGGCGGTCCGCCGCCGGCACCGCTCACGGGGGTCGGGTCCTTCGAGCACGATCGTCCGAACGCTGCGCCTGACCACTGACCGTACTCGGCCCAGATGATGTCGTGGTGCGGGACGGCGGTGGGGCGCTCCGGCGGTCGTCCGGACCGGGGGACATGAGGGTACGTACCGCCCATCTCAACCTCCGGATCGCGCTCCGGCACCCCCGCCGAACGCACCGGCACCCCGCACCCCGGCGCCCCCGCCGAACACCCCGGCACCCGCGCCGAACGCTCCGGCACCCCGCGCTCCGGCGCCCCCGAATCCGGCGATGGCGGTGGTACTGCTACTGGGCAACGGGGTGGAGAGATCCGCCAGCACCACCTGTTCGCCCGGTGCGAGGCCGCTGACGACCTGGGTCAAGAGGTCGCCGACGATCCCGACGGTGACGCGCCGGGAGGTGACCGTCCCATGGTCCATCACGCTGACCAGGTGCGTGGCACCGACGGTATGGACGGCGGAGGTGGGTACGGTGGTCGCCCCGGAGACGGACTTGGTGACGATGGAGATCTGCGCATCGGCGCCGGAGAGGAGCTGGAGGCCGGTGCCGTCACCCACCGCGAGGCTGACCGGATAGGAGGCCGTGCCCGACGAGGAAGTGGCCGGCACCAACCCGATGGAGGTCACGGACCCGTCCACCGCGACGCCGGTGGTGTCGGGCGTGATGATGGCCGGTTCCCCGACCTTCACGTCGGCGATCTGGGTGACCGGGACCGACGTCGTCGCCTCGTAGGCACCTGGGGCGAGAATGACGAATGCCGCCTGACTGCTCGATCCGGAACTCGAGGTGGCGCTCACCGTGTCGCCCACCGCGACGGAGACGGCCGCCACCGTGCCGGCGATCGGGGAGGTGAGGTCGGCCGATGCTAGGTTCTGCTGGGCTCCGGCGAGCTGGGCGTCGGCCACGTCGACGGCAGCCTGATCGCTGGCCAACTGCTCGGGTGTCGCGACCGCAGGAGCGGGCGCCGACGCCCTGGACTGCCCGCCGGACTGCGATCCGGACTGCGATCCGGACTGCGATCCGGACTGCGATCCGGACTGCGAACCGGACGACCGTGTCGTGGTGGTCTGGCCTGTGGCCGGCGTGCTCGTCGCCTTGGCCAAGGTCGAGGCCAGCCGCGACTCGTCGGTCGACACGGCTGCCTGGGCCTGGGACACGGCCCGTTGGTCCGCCTCCTCCTGCTGCAGTGCAGCCAGGCAGGTCGGGCCCGATCCCGTGGTCGTCCCCGTGGAGGGCGGGGTGGTCGTCCCCGTGGAGGGCGGGGTCGTGGCCGCCGGGACGCCGCGCCCGGACGGAGGGACGCTCGCCTGGCATGCGGTCACCGCCGAGCCGAGCTCGGCCGAAGCCTTCTGCTGGTCGGCGTCCGCCTGCTTCTGGTCCGCCAGGAGCGTCGCCTGGTCGGACGTGATCGCTCCACCCGGGCCACCTGCATCTCCGGTCGCGTTCGACGTCTCCGCCCCGCCCCCGGATGCTCCGTTGTCGGCAGTCGCAGACCCGCCGGTCGTCGTGCCACTCGCGGCCGCCGACGGGGAGGCCGTCACCGCAGTGGTCTGGACGGACGCCGTCTGACTCGCCTCGTCAGCCGCCAGCTTGGCCTGGGCGGTCGCCAGCGCGGCCTGGGCGGCGGTGACGCCCGCCTGGAGCGGGGTGGTGTCCAGCGTGGCGATCGTCTCGCCTGCGGTGACGGCCTGACCGACGGTGACGGTGATGGTGCCGACGGTACCGGAGGTGTCGAAGCCGAGGTTCGCCTGCTTGACGGGTTGGATGGTACCGACCTCGTCGAGGGTGGACGAGACGGTTCCGGTGGACGCGGTGGCAAGACGGTACCCGGGCCCCGATCGGCTCTGGGAGACCCAGACGGCGATGGCGACGGCCGTCACCACCACCACCACGGTGACGGTGGTGACCCACGAGGTCCTCCGCGACGTCCGGACCGGTCGTCGGATGATCGGCGGCGGGGGTAGGGCGACGGGCGCCACGCCTCCCGCGCCGGGGCCGTCAGGCACTGGTCCCGGCCGTCCCGCTTGCGCTGCCACCACCGAATCGGCCTCGCCCGGCGAACCCGGCCGTGCAGCCGTTCGGTCCCGGGGTGCTAATCCCGATCGAGGTGGCTGTCACCGCACCGGTGCTGTCTGCCGGCCCGATGGCCCGGACGCACAGCCCGACCGCCAGGTCGGTGGCCTGGGCGCTGACCACCTGCGTGAAGGTGGTGGTGGCGCTGACCACGACGGTCCGGTCGACCGTCGCCTTGGTGCTCGGGTTGATCTCCTGCACGGTGATGGTGGAGCCGGACACGGCGGTCACCGAACCCGAGGCGCCACCCCCGAATCCGCGCCGGGCGGCCCCGGGCGGCCGTGTGCCCCCGCCCGGGGTGGTTCCCGACGAAGAGCCGGGGAAGTGTCCCGACCCGCCCGCCGGACGCGCGAACCCGCCGCCGAAGCCGCCTCGGCAGCTGCCGTTCACCGGTTGGGTGATGCTCACCGTTGTGGCGTCGACGGGTGCGGTGGCACTCGGCGTGGTGGAGGCCGGCGCGGACGTGCCGTGTGCGGGGATCGAGAAGGCGGAGATGCACCCGCCGACCACGACGTCGGACAGGGAGCCGGGCACCGTCTGGGTGAACGTGGTCGTCGGCGTGTAGGTGACGGTGGTCTGGCCGGTGCTGGTGTTCTGCACCTCGAGCGACGTTCCGGTGATGGCGGCGATCGACCCGGAGGCGCCGGGGACGGTCGTCGGGGTGGACGATGCGTGGGAGACCGGTGCGGTCGTGGCGGGAGCCGACGTGGCACTCGACGAGCCACCACAGGCGGCGAGGACCAGCGCCGTCGCACCGAGCGCCACCGCGGTGAGACGGGTGGGTCGCAGGAGCTGACGCGGAGTCGTGGTCTGTCGAACGGGGCAGGGTCGGGATGGGGGGACGGGTGGGGTCATGGGTGCTCCTAACGTTCCTGGGTACGTTGCGTGGTGGGTGGTGTCGGCACCGACCGGCGACGCCGGCCGGTCGGTCGCGCTGTTCGTGCGGACCGGGCGCATCGGTAGGGGAGATGGAGGGATGGCATGGGATCAGTCGCTCCGGAGGGCATCGATGGGCGCGAGCCGGGCGGCGCGACTCGCCGGGTAGATTCCGGCCACCTCGCCGATGGCGACGGCGACGACGATCGATCCCCCGGTCGCCCAGGCGGAGATGGCGATGGGGTCGCTGATGAAGTGAGGAAGGACGACCGCGCCGACCAGTCCGAGCGTGGCGCCGAGGACGCCACCGACGAGCCCCAGAGCGGAGGCCTCGACCAGGAACTGGCGCCGGATGATCCGTGGGGTCGCACCCAGCGCCTTGCGCAGCCCGATCTCCCGGGTGCGCTCCGTGACCGAGACCAGCATGATGTTCATGATCCCGATGCCGCCGACCAGGAGCGAGAGCCCCGCGATGAACCCGAGCAGCACGGTGAGCGTACGGTTGGCCGCGTTCGCCGACGAGACGACGGTGGACTGGGGGGAGATGGTGAAATCGGCCTCCGCCGGGCTGGTGATGCCGTGGAGGGCGAGGAGCTCGGCGTCCGCCTCCTGGTACGCCGCCGAGATGGTGCTGGACGAGGTGGCGTCGAAGAGGATCTCCTTGACCTGGTCGCGGGACGCCCCCCCCACGAGGAAGTCGGACGCGAAGGTGATGGGGACGACCGCCTCGTCGTCTTGGTTGCTCGAGCTCGACGAGCCGGCGGGATTGAGCACGCCGACGACGGTGGTGGGGATGCCGGCGATGTTCGTCGTCTCGCCGATCGGATCCCGTCGGCCGAAGAGCTCCTCGGCGGTCGTGGAGCCGAGGACGGTCACCGCCGCGTGCTGGCTGACATCCTGGTCGGTGAGGAAGCGCCCCTCGGCGAGGCTGCGGGAGTTGACCGCAAGCCAGGCTGGGGTGGTTCCCACCGCAGAGGTCGTCCAGTTGGTCGAACCGGCGGTGAGCGTCTCCGAGCGGGAGATAGTGGGTGCCACCCCGGCGATGTCGGGGGCGACGACCTTGGAGGAGAGCGCGTCGGCGTCCGCGGTGGTCAGGGTCGACGCCGTCCCGAACCCTCCCCGCACCCCGGTCGACGAGGTGGTGCTGCCCGGGGTGACGATCAGGAGGTTGGCGCCGAGGGAGGAGAATTCGGAGTTGACCTGGGCCTGTGCGCCTTCCCCGAGTCCGACCGCGAGGATGACGGTGGCGATGCCGATCAGCATGCCGAGGACGGTGAGGCCGGACCGAAGGCGGTGCGAGAAGACGGCCTGCAGACCCGTGCGCATCGTTTCTGCCCACGTCATCGCGGTGGCCCCTGAGCCGCGTCCACATCGACCACGTTGCCGTCCCTGATCCGGACGGTCCGTTCCGCAGCGCCGGCGACGTCGGGCTCGTGGGTGATGAGGACGACGGTGCGCCCGGAGCGGTGGAGGTCGCGGAACAGCCCGAGCACCTCCTCGGCGGCGACCGAGTCGAGGTTCCCCGTCGGCTCGTCGGCCAGGATCAAGGCGGGGTCGGTGATCAGCGCCCTGGCGATGGCCACCCGTTGCTGCTGGCCTCCGGAGAGCTCGCCCGGCCGGTGGTCCATACGGTCTGCAAGGCCGACCCGCTCGAGGGCGGCGGCGGCCCGCTGGTGGCGCTCGCCCCTCTCCACTCCGGCGTACGCCAAGGGAAGCTCGACGTTGCGGCGCGCGTCCAGGGACGGGAGCAGATTGAACTGTTGGAACACGAATCCGATCCGTCGGTTGCGCACCTCGGCCAGCTCCGACTCGTGCAACGTGCTCACGTCCTCGCCGGCCAGCCGGTAGACGCCCCCGGTCGGCGTGTCGAGGCAGCCGAGGATGTGCATCAGCGTCGACTTCCCCGACCCGGAGGGACCCATGATGGCCACGTACTCCGATTCGGCGATGGCCATCGAGACCCCCCGCAGCGCCTCGACCTCGAGGGTGCCGGACCGGTAGACCTTCCACACGTCCCGCAGCTCGATGACGGGGGGCACGGTGAGCGGGTACGTGCCAGTCTGGTCGATGGCGAGCTCCTGGGTGTCGTCCACCGGGCGGCGGGCGAGACGATGACCGGTCATCCCCCGAACCCGCCCCCGCCGAATCCTCCACCACCGGCCCCGGCCCCGCCGAACCCTCCGCCCCCGGGCCCGGCCCCGCCGATCCTGCCGGCGGCCCCACCGAATCTCCCGCCCGCCCCGCCCCCACCTCCGCCGAAGCCTCGGAAGCTGATGACGGGTACGACGATCTGGTCGCCGACGGCCAGACCACTGGTGACCTGGGTCTGCCCGGCGGAACTGGTGCCCACGGTCACCGGGGTGGCCACGGTCGATCCGTCCCTCACCACGTCGACGGTCGTCTCGGACGTGGTGTAGTGGAGGGCGGTCGTGGGCACCACCATGACGCCTTGGAGCTCCTTCACGGTGATGGCGAGATTGGCGGACGTGCCGGCGTACAGACCGGGGGGACTCCCGGTGACGTCCACCACCACCGGGAACGTGGCGACGCCCGACGACTCCGTCGCCACCAGCCCGATGGAGGCCACGGTCCCGTAGACGTTGGTGGTGGCCCCCGAAGGGGTGATCACCGCCTGGTCGCCGACGGTGATCTCGCTCACCTGGGTGTCGCCGACGGTGGCGGACACGATATAGGAGCCGGTACTGATGATCACGAACTGGGCGGTCGTCGAGGACGAGGACGATGCCGCGGACGTGGCCGAACCGCCAGCCGCGCCCGTCAGGCCCCCCGCCCCTCCGGCCGACCCTGTGCTCGACGCACCTCCGCTCCCGGTTCCACCGGCGCCGCTACCGCTGCCGCCGGCGCTGCCGGCCGACACCTGCTGTCCGACCGACAGGTCGACCGAGGCGACCGTGCCGGCGATGGTCGAGGTCAAGGTGGCGTCGGCCAGCGAGGTCTGGGCCGCGGTCACCGACGACTGGGCGGCGGCCACGGTGGCCTCGTCGGCTGCCAGCTGTGCCGAGGACGCGCCGTCGGCCTGATCGGTGGCGAGCTTCGCCTGGTCGGAGCTCAGGGTTGCCTGTGCCTGGGCCACGGCAGCGGCGAGCGCGGTCGGGTCGAGCGTAGCCAACGTCTGTCCGGCGGTGACGACCTGGCCGGCGGCGACGTCCACTGCGGTGACCCGGCCGGCCACTGCGAACGAGAGATTGGCCTGGCTTGCCGGTTCGATGGTGCCGGTGGACGCCACCGACTGGATGATCGTCCCTGTCCCCACGGTCTCGATCTGGGAGGTCGCCGCGGCCACCGGAGACGGCCGCGTGGCGAACCAGGCGCCCAGCCCACCTCCGACGAGGATCACCACCACGACGGCGGTGATGATCCACCCTCTCGTGGAGAGGCGCCTGAGACGTGATCGCACAGATCCTCCTTCGATCGCACTCGGGGTTTCCCGTCGGGACCCCCGGGCGGAACGGGTCCGGGTTCCGGTCCTACTCGTGACCACGACACTCCACGTTGATCCTTGGAAAGACCGTTGAGTTTCCTTGGTGGTTCCTGAGAGGTCAGACCGACCGACCGACCGACCGACCGGCGTGCCGACCGACCGACCGGCGTGCCGACCCCGGCCGCCCTACGCTTCGCCGATGCAGGTGCTGCTCTCCTCGGTCGCCCACGGACGGTTCGCGGCCAGCCTCGACCGACCGGGAGTGGAGTGGTTGGTGATGGACTCCGACGGCAGCGTGCGACCGGACGGGGGAGCGCGGGTCGACCGGGCTGAGGCCGACCCCGAGGTGGCGTGGGGCACCTCCGACCTCTTCGCGCGCGGCGCCCCCCTCCGGCCGTTCCTCGGCCTCGTACGCCGGGCGCCGGGGCTTCGGTGGTACCAGTCGCCCACCGCCGGCTACGACTTCCCGGTCTTCGCCGAGATGGCTCGTCGGGGGACAAGGATCACCAACGCCCATGTCAACGGGATCCCGATCGCGGAGTTCGTCCTCCGCTCCGTCCTCGACGAGCTCCAGGGCGCGGCGACGTGGCGGGCGCAACAGGACGCTCGGACCTGGGAGCTCCACGACTGGCGTGAGGTGGCCGGCACCACGTGGTTGGTGATCGGGCTCGGTGGGATCGGCTCCGAGGTCGCCCTCCGGGCGCGCGCCTGCGGCGCCCGGGTCATCGGATGCCGTCGGCATCCCGACGGATCGGAGGCGGTGGACCACGTGGTGACCCCGGCGGAGCTGGCCGGCGTGATCGCCGAGGCGGACGTCGTGGTGCTGGCCGCGCCGGCCAATCCGTCCACCGAACGGCTGGTCGATGCGGCTTTCGTGGCGCGCCTCCGGCCTGGCAGCGTGCTGGTCAACGTGGCACGCGGCTCGCTGGTCGACGAGCCCGCGCTGCTCGCCGGTCTGGATCGGGGCCAACCGGCCGTGGCGGTGCTGGATGTGTTCGCGGTGGAGCCCCTCCCTCCCGACCACCCGTTCTGGGGCCATCCGTCGGTCCGGGTGACGCCGCACAACGCGGCCGGCGGCACCGGCCGCTACGGTCGTCAGGCGGCGCTCTTCTCCGCCAATCTCGACCGGTACCTGGCCGGAGCCCCGCTCCTCAACGACGTGACGGCCGCCGTCCTCGACGGGAGGTGACCGGTGCACCGGCCGCAAGGCCGGGCGGCCCGGACGGACCCGGGCCGGAGCGGGACCGGAGCCGGAGCTGGACCGGGTGGCCCGGACGGGCCGGAGCCGGTTCCACTACATTCGCTTCAGTCGAGGGGAGACGTGATGCCCGGGAAGCGAGTGTTCGGAGTCGTCGGGGCAGGCGTGCTCGCTTTCGTGTCGTCGTTCGCGTTGCCGGTGGCGCCGGTCGCCGGAGCAGCTGCCTCCCCCGGCACGGCTGCCGCCCGCAGTACGAAGCCGGTGCTGACGACCAGCGGGACCACCGGACTGGCACCCGGGACACCCGTCCGGTTCGCGGTCTCGGGGGTCGCACCAGGGTCGACCCTGGTGGCGGTGGAGTGCACCCTCCAGGCCCTCACCATCTCCGAGAACGCCTGTGACAACCGGCGGGACACCGTGGTGTTCGCCGGAACCGACGGGTCGGCGAGCGGGAGCTTCACGCCCACCCCGTCCATCCAGACGGCCGCCGGCCCGGCGGACTGCACCACCACGAGCTGTGTGTTCGCCGTGGCGGAGATCGCCCCGAGCCTGGCGTCGTCGGTGGTCGGCGTGGACGGCCTCTCCTTCGCCCCCGGCGTCACGGCGGGCTCGCCTCCGGGACCGTCCACCGGCCCCCCGGCTCCGACGTCGGTGCCGTCATCGGTGGTGCCCTCGGGTCCGACCATCGGGATCGGCACTCCGGACACCCTGAGCCTGGTCGCCGGCGTCGCCCCCGACCTCTCGACCGCGGACGCGGTGACCGGGCCGAACCTGCCGGCGCCGAACGCTCCGCCTCCCAGCTCGCCGGTGTCCGGCCAAGGCGTGGTGGAGCTGACCCTCGACGCTCCGGGGACGTCGTGGGCCAACGTCACCGACCGCTCGGTGGTGGTCGACGTAGCGGTCGACGGGGGTCCCGCGCAACAGATCGTGTGCTTCGCCGGATCCTCGGGCTTCACCTACGCCGGGTTCACCGGCCCGCTCACCACCGGAGCCCACTCGGTGACCGTGGCCGTCGACGGTGCGCTCTCCGACACCGGCGGAGCGGCACCGACGGTGCAACTGGTGGCTGCCCAGCTCTCGGTGGTCACCCCGTCCAACCCCTGGTATGACGCGGTGACCTACGCCCCCGTCGTCTACGGACGGGCCGATACCGCGGCGGACGACACGCCCCTGCTCACCTACGCGGTGCCGGGCCAGGGCGCGGGGGGAGCACAGAGCCTGGCCTACACCACGATCTGGACCAAGGAGGCCCAGGGGACCGCCTTCGTCCCGTGGCTGGAGTGGGGTCAGTGGGGGAGGATGACCGACATCACCGGAACGGTGTCGCTCGACGTCTCGTCCACGGGAGCCGTGACGGATCCGACCTACAACTGGTGTGGCTGTCAGACCGGCTACCCCGAGAACGAGTCTTCGTTGCAGGAGGTCTCGGTCCCCTTCGCAGGGTCGTACGCCGACGGCACCCACGCGATCGTCCGCAACGCGTCCGGCAACGACTACCAGCTCGACTCGGGGACGACGGCGTTCCGGATGCAGCAGGTGCCGGTCCCCGGTCCGGCGGCCGGGGCGGCGCGCCTCACGGTGATGGAGGCGCATCCGTGGACGTTCCTGGTGTCGGCCCAGGAGTGCTCGCGATGGTTCACCAACGGTTCGACCGACCCGTTCTCCCCCGAGATCGGCGACGCCCGCCAGTACGCGATCGTCGACCTGTCGGCCCAGACGACCGACGTGGGAGCCCTGGCCGTCGCCCTCCAGCTCTCCGGCTCCTCCCAGTGGTACCTGAGCGACTTCGGGAGCGGGTTCCCCCTCCATGCCGGCGGAGGCCGGACCGCGGTCAAGCTCCCGCTGGGTTGGGAGGGTCGTCGGATCACCGGGTTCCGACTGCTCGAGTACCCGTCGGGACCGGCGCCCTCGGTGTCCGGGGTCACAGCCACCGTGTTCGGGCTGACCTCCGACTTCTCGGTGTTCGACCCGATGGTCCCTGCGCCTCAGACCGTGGAAGCCGCGGTGGACCCCCAGACCCCGGTGGTCACGGCGGTCGAT
>JAJYYG010000009.1 GCA_021801235.1 Actinomycetes bacterium | reverse complement strand
CCCCCGGTAGTGGTGGCCGAGCAGGGCCAGCCGGATCGCCGCCGGCTCCCACTCCTTCAACAGCTCGCCCACGAAGACCAGGTTCCCCAGGGACTTGGACATCTTGGTGCCGTCCAGCCCCACCAGGCCCACGTGGAGCCAGTGACGCACGAAGGGCCGGCCGGTGACCGCCTCCGATTGGGCCGCCTCGCACTCGTGATGGGGGAAGACCAGGTCGCGTCCCCCCCCGTGGACGTCGATGGTCTCCCCCAGCTCGCGGAGTGCGAGCGCCGAGCACTCGATGTGCCAGCCGGGGCGTCCCGGGCCCCAGCGCGACTCCCACGCCGGCTCGTCGGGGAGCGACGGCTGCCACAGGACGAAGTCGAGCGGGTGGCGCTTCCACGGGTCGTCGGGGTTGCCCCCGTTGGCCGCAGCCGACTCCAGCATGGCCCCCTCGGAAAGATGGCTGACCTTCCCGAAGTCCGGCAAGGTGGCGACGTCGAAGTACACGGCTCCACCCGCCCGGTAGGCATGGCCCGATGCGAGGACCGACCCCACCATGGTGAGGATGTCCGGGATCGCCGAGGTCGCCCTCGGCTCGGCCCACGCGTGGATGAGACCGAGCGCACCCATGTCGGACTCGAAGCGCGCCATCTCCTCGGCGGCCAGGTCGAGGTAGTGGACCCCGAGCTCCCGGGCCTTGCGCAGGATGTCGTCGTCCACGTCGGTGATGTTCCTGACGCAGCGCGTCTCGTGCCCGAGATCCCGGAGGCGGCGTTGCAGGATGTCGAAGGTGAGGTACACCTGGGCATGGCCGAGGTGGGCCGCGTCGTACGGAGTGATCCCGCACGAGTAGAGGGTCACCAGCGGACCGACGTCGAGGGGTGTCACCTTCCGGCGAGCGGTGTCGTAGAGGTGCATCATGCCGGCACCGTCCGGGGTTGCGGGCTCACCGGACTGCGGGGAGGCCGGCCAGGCGCACCGTGGCGTGGGCCCTGTGGCGGACGTTCACCGTGATCAGCACGGCGGTGAACGCCTCGATGGGCGCCGCCTGGGCCAGGCTTCCGGCATCGACGGCCCGGAGGCCGTCGATGCCGCCCACCAGGGCCAGGGTCGCATCGGTCGCATCCCCGTGGTCGGAGCAGACCAGGACATCGGCTTCGAGCGGCGTGTCGAGGCGTTCCATGTCCGCCGCCGGGAGGTGGTGGAACGCCGCAGCCACCCTGGCGCCCGGAAGGGCCGCCTGGAGCGACGCCGCCACCGACCCGCGAGGGGGCATCAGGGCCAGGAACTCCCGCCCCTCACGGACCAGGGCGTTGACCATCGAGACCACCACCTTGTCGGAGAGGTCGTCCGCCAACGGCCCCACCGTCGCCATCGTCCCCTCCCACGGCGTGGCCACGACGACCTGGTCGCACCCCGCCGCCTCGCGGTTGGACCCGCCGTCGATCGCCAGCCGGTGGTCGGGCCAGGCATCGCGGAGCGTCGCCGCCACCCCCTGCGCGCGTTCGCCGTCCCGCGAGCCCACCACCACCTCGGAGCCCGCTGCCGCCAGCCGGACCGCCACCCCACGGCCGGCGGGCCCTGTCCCTCCGAGGATCCCGATGCGCATCCCCCTACCTTTGCACACGCAACGTCCGGCCCCGTCCGCGGGGAACGGTAACGTGACGCCCGATGGGACTCCTCGACGGCAAGTGCATCCTCGTCACCGGCGTGCTGACCGACGCCTCGCTGGCCTTCGCCGTGGCCCGCAAGGCGCAGGAGGAAGGGGCCCAGATCGTCCTCAGCGGCGCAGGCCGCGGACTCTCGTTGACCCGGCGGACCGCCCGCAAGCTCCCGCTGGGTGCCGACGTCCTCGAGATCGACGTCACCTCCCCGGACCAGGTCGCCGAGGCGGCGCGCCAGCTCGGGGAACGATGGGACCGGCTGGACGGGCTCCTCCACGCCATCGGCTACGCGCCGCCGGAGTGCCTCGGGGGGGACATCTTCCAGGCGGGGTGGGAGGAGGTCCAGGTCGCGCTGCACGTGTCGGCATACTCGCTGAAGGCCCTGGCCGGGGCCTTCCGGCCCCTGCTGGCTGCCGCAGGCCAGAACGGCGGGCCCGGCGCGTCGGTCGTGGCACTCGACTTCGACGCAACCGTGGCCTGGCCCGCCTACGACTGGATGGGGGTGTCCAAGGCGGCGCTGGAGTCCCTGGCGCGCTACCTGGCCCGGGACCTGGGACCCGAGCGGGTGCGGGTCAACCTGGTCGCCGCCGGTCCGGTGAAGACGATGGCCGCCCGATCGATCCCCGGGTTCGGCACCTTCGAGGAGACCTGGACGGAGCGGGCCCCGCTCGGCTGGGATGTGCTCGACACCGACGTGGTGGCCCGCGCCTGCGTCGCGCTCCTCTCCGACCTCTTCCCGATGACCACCGGCGAGATGGTCCATGTCGACGGTGGCGTCCACGCCATGGGGGCCTGACCACCGGGAGGCTCCACGCCCGGCGCCGCCGGCCGGTCCCTGCGTGCCGTAGCCTTGGCCCGGGACCTGCAGACGAGGAGAGACGGCATGCCCAGTCCAGAGGAGTTGCGGTCCCGTGTCGCCGCCTATGTCGGCGCGGTGAACAGCCGGGACCCGGCGGCGGTCGCCGCGCTGTTCAGCGAGGACGCGGTCCAGGCGGACCCGGCTTCGGCACCGCCGAACGTCGGACGCGCGGCCATCGCCTCGTTCTTCGAGGCGGGCATCGCCGCCAGCGACGACTGGACGTTCACCGCCAAGGCGGTCCACACCTGCGCCGCCACCGTCGCCATCGACTTCGAGATCGCGCTGTCGACGGCGGGGTCCACCATGACCATCGCCGGCATCGAGGTGTTCGAGGCCGGCGACGATCTCCTCTTCACGTCGGTCCACGCCTACTGGGACGGATCGGACGTCTCGGTCTCCTGAACGCCGGACCCGAACCGGGCGTGCCAGCGGTCCAGACGAAGGGGGTGACGTGAGCGACGGAGTGGACCACGGTGCCGGGCCGGGCCGGGAGCGCGACGACCGGGTGGCGTGGGGGATCGCATCGACGGTGGAGCGGCGGTGGCCCGCATCCCTGGCCGTCCTGGCCGCCATCGCGCTCCAGGTCGTGCTCCCCGACGACCTGATCCGGGGCCTGGGCCCCCGTTGGCTCATCCCCGTCCTCGAAGGGCTCCTGGCCCTGGCCCTGGTGATCGCCAGCCCCCGGCGGATCGTGGCGTCCGACCGCCTCCGCATCGTCTCGATCGCCCTGATCAGCATGGTCAACCTGGCCAACGTGGTGTCGTTGATCGAGCTCGTCTCCGCCCTGCTCAACGGATCCAAGGCCGCCGGGCGTCCCCTGGTCTACGCCTCGGTCCCGATCTGGCTCACCAACGTGATCGTCTTCGGACTGTGGTACTGGGAGCTCGATCGCGGGGGACCGGCCGCCCGGCTCCGCCCGGACCATCGCCGCCCGGACTTCATGTTCCCCCAGCAGGGGGTGCCCGGCATGGCTCCGGGGTGGACCCCCGGCTTCTTCGACTATCTCTACACGTCGTTCACCAACGCCACCGCCTTCAGCCCCACCGACACGATGCCGCTCACCGCCTGGGCGAAGCTGCTGATGATGGTGCAGTCCCTCGCCTCGCTCCTCATCGTGGCCCTGGTGGTGTCGAGGGCGGTCAACATCCTGAGCTGACATCCTGAGCTGAACGACGCCGAGCCGCGCGGTGCACCGGGGGCGGCGGGTTCCGCGGTCCGTGGGCTACCGTGGGCGGGATGACGGTCCTCCCGGGGTCGACCGGGCGGTGGCGTTGACCGACGCCGACCGCCAGATCGGCAATCTGATCGGCGCCTACTCCGAGTTGATCGATCGTGGCGACTTCGACGGACTGGCCGACCTGCTCGCCGACGCAGGGGTCGGTGAGGTGCCCCGCGGCGGCGACCCGGACAGGGCTCCCCAGGTGCTGCGGGGGCGCGACCGGCTCCGGGCGCTCTACGAGTCCACCACCCGGCGGTATGCCGACGGGACGCCGCTGACCAAGCACCTCACCACCAATCTGATCGTCGACATCGACGAAGCCCTGGGGAGGGCCACCTCGCGGTCGTCGTGGCTCGTCCTGCAGGCCGCACCGGGGCTCCCCCTGCAGCCGATCCTCGCCGGTCGCTACCACGACCGGTTCGAGTGCCGGGACGGCCGGTGGCGGTTCACCGAACGCCTCTACCAGGTCGACCTGGTCGGGGACGTCTCCCACCACCTCCTCGAGCACCGCGCCCCGACCCCGTCCCGGGACGACGCCACCCCCGATCGGGCGTGAGCGGGCAATGACATCCGCCCACACCCGCTTGCGCCAGTCGGCTTGCGGAGCGGGCGCTGGGCCCGGGGTCCCCCTCGCGCAAGCGGCGCGGCCGGTGGTCAGCGCTGGATGGCTTTGACCTCGAGGAACTCCTCCAACCCGAACGTCCCGTACTCACGGCCGTTGCCCGACTGCTTGTAGCCGCCGAACGGGGCCAGCGGGTTGAACGCCCCTCCGTTGACCTCCACCTGGCCCGTCCGCAGCGCACGTGCCACGGACGTGGCCCGGTCGGGATCCCCCGACCAGACGCCCCCGGCCAGCCCGTACTCCGAGTCGTTGGCGATGGCGATCGCCTCCTCCTCCGTGTCGTAGGGAATGATCGAGAGCACCGGCCCGAAGATCTCCTCCTGGGCGATGGTCATCTGGCTGGTCACGTTGGAGAACACCGTCGGCCGCACATAGAACCCTTCGGCGAGCCCTTCCGGGGCTTCCACCCCGCCGGTCAGGAGGGTCGCCCCCTCGCCCACGCCCTTCTCGATGAACGAGCGCACCCGGTCGCGCTGGGCGCCCGACACCAGCGGGCCGAGACGGGTGGCCGGATCGAACGGGTCGCCGGGCGTGAACGACTCGGCGGCCTGTACCGCCAGGTCCTCCACCTCGGCGAGACGATCCCGGGGGACCAGCATCCGCGTCAGGGCGCTACAGGTCTGACCGGAGTTCAGGTAGCACTTCCCCACCCCGTCGGGGACCGCCACCGAGAGGTCGGCGTCGTCCAGGATGACGTTGGCCGACTTGCCGCCCAGCTCCAACGCCACCCGCTTGACCGTGGCGGACGCGACCTCCGAGACCCGCTTGCCCGCCCTGGTCGACCCGGTGAAGGAGACCATGTCCACGTCGCGGTGGGCGGCGATCGCCTCGCCCACGACGGGACCCACCCCGGTCACCAGGTTGAACACCCCGGCGGGGATCCCTGCGGCATCCATCACCTCGGCCAGCACGAACGCGTTGAGCGGCGCCACCTCGCTCGGCTTGAGGACCACGGTGCAGCCCGCAGCCAGGGCGGGGGCGACCTTCGCCGCGATCTGGTGCAGCGGGTAGTTCCACGGCGTGATGGCGCCGACCACCCCGACCGGCTCGCGCACCACCAGGGAGTTACCCACCGTCTGCTCCCAGGCGAACTCCTCCGCCACCGTGGCCATGGAGCCGAACGTCATCAGGGGCAGGCCGACCTGCACCAGCTTCGAGAGGGTGAGCGGCATGCCGACCTCCCGAGCGATCAGGGCGGCCAGCTCGTCCATACGCGCCGCCAACCCCTGCTGCACGGCGGTGAGCAGCGCGGTCCTCTCGGCGGAGGGCAGCGCGGCCCACGCCGGAAAAGCTTGGCGCGCCGCGTCGACGGCGCGGTCCACGTCGTCGACGCTCCCTCCGGGGATCGATCCCATGGGCAGCCCGGTGGCCGACTCGATCACTTCGATCGCACCCGTCCCGCTCGAAGGGACCCACTGGCCCCCGATGTAGATGTGGTCACGGACGATGTTCGGTTCGGTTGCCATGGTCTCCCCTCCGGCGCCTCCCCGCGGCGACCGCGGGCTTCTGGCTCAACTGTAGGCGCAGGACCCGTCGGCGCGTCCGCAGGGGCGGGCGCCATCCGGTGCGCTTGTTATATAGGATCTCCTATATTCCACCCGGACCGTGTCCCCCAGGCTCGAGGCGCCGATGACCCTGACCCAGAGCGAACGCAAGGCGGAGACCCGGCAGCGGCTGCTCGCGGCGGCGGCCGAACTGTTCGCCACCAGGGGGATCGACGGCGTCTCCGTCGACGCGGTGGCGGACGCGGCCGGCCGGACCTCCGGTGCCGTCTACGCCCACTTCGGCAGCAAGCACGGGCTCCTGCTCGCCGTGCTCGACGAGTGGACCCACACCCTCCTCACCGCCCTGTCCGCCGAGGTGGCCGCGGGAGGCTCTCCCGCCGACCAGTTGGCGGCGGTCTGGGACAACGTCGGTCGGGCCCCCGACGGGTCCGGTCGCAACCGCGTCCTCCTCGAGCTCGAACTGTGGCTGCGCGCCGCCCGCGATCCGGAGGCCGCCCGCGTCCTGCAGGCGCGCGAGACCGAGGCCCGCAAGCGCAGCGCACGCCAGCTCGAGCGGTGGGTAGCGGTCGCAGGCTGCGATCCGGTCACGGAGCCCTTCGGGTTGGCGATCCTGGTCAAAGCCCTGCTGGTCGGCCTCGCGATGCAGGACCGCATCGAACCCGGCGGCGTGGACCGCTCGCTCGCCGTGCGGGGCCTGGCCGCCCTGCTGGGGCTGACCCCGGACACCGCCACACCGCCGGACACCGCCGGACACCGCCACACCACCCAACAGACAGGAGCCTGACCATGGAAACCGAGATGAGCCGCCGACTGGGGATCGAGTTCCCGATCTTCGCCTTCACCCACTGTCGCGACGTGGTCGCCGCGGTCTCCAACGCCGGGGGGATCGGGGTGCTCGGGGCGATCGCCTTCACCCCCGAACAGCTCGACGTCGAGCTCGACTGGATCGACGCCCACGTGGGAGACCGACCCTACGGGGTCGACATCGTCATCCCCGCCAAGTACGAGGGCATGGACGAGATGGACCCCGACAAGCTCGAAGCCCAGATCCAAGCGCTCGTCCCGGCGACCCACAAGGAGTTCGCCCGCTCGCTGCTCGCCGACCACGGGGTGCCGGACATCCCCGAGGGGGAGCAGCGCTCCAGCGGCATGATGGGCTGGACGGCGGCCCACGCGGCCGGCCTGGTCGAGGTGGCTCTGCAGCACCCCAAGGTCAGGCTGATCGCCAACGCCCTGGGCACCCCGCCGCCGGACGTGGTCGAGAAGGTCCAGGGGGCAGGTCTGCTGATCGGTGCGCTGGCCGGATCGGTCCGGCACGCGCTCCACCACAAGGACGCCGGCCTCGACTTCATCATCTGCCAGGGCTCGGAGGGAGGTGGGCACACCGGGGACGTGGGCAGCATCGTGCTGTGGCCCGAGGTGATCGACGCCGTCTCCCCCATCCCCGTCCTGGCCGCGGGTGGGGTCGGCAGTGGCCGGCAGATGGCGGCAGCCCTGGCACTCGGAGCCCAGGGCGTCTGGTCGGGCACCCTGTGGCTGACCGTCGAGGAGGCGGACATCCCGCCGAAGCAGATGGAGACCTATCTCGCCGCCTCCAGCCGGGACACGGTCCGCTCCCGGTCGTTCACCGGGAAGCCGTGCCGCATGCTGCGCAACGACTGGACCGAAGCCTGGGACGCCGCGGACACGCCCGAGCCGTTGCCCATGCCGATGCAGATGATGGTGGCCATCGAGGCGGTCTCGCGCGGGCACCGATACCCGGAGCAGGCGCGCGACGTCAACTTCAACCCGTGCGGCCAGGTGATCGGCCGGGCCACCTCGGTCCGCCGGGCGAAGGACGTGGTGTTCTCGATGGTGGAGGAGTACATCGAGGCGGCGGAGAGGATGCAGGCGGCGTTGACGGTGTGACGACCGTCGCGCCGCGGACCCGGTACCGGGTCCCTGCCGTCCGCACCCCGTCGTGCGCTGCCGGTACCATCGGGGTGCCGGGCGCTCAGCCGGATGGCGGGCGACGGACCAAGGGGGGTGTTGGGTGGAGACGGTGCACGGGTTCCCCGTCCTGATCGCCGGACCACGGTTCTCCGTCGTGGAGATGCCCGACTGCTGGGCCATCATGGACAGCCTCGACCCCTTCCCCCGGGCCGTGTTCCGCTACCAGAAGGACGGGGACGGGTGGCGGGAGGCCGCCGCCCAGCTCCAGCGGAGCAACGCTCCCGCGGTGCCGGGTCCTCCGGTGCGGCCGACGACGGGGGTGGTGCGGGCGCGGCGCCCCCGCCGGCAGTTCTCCCTCCCGCGGATCGGCATCTTCTTCAGCGCCGCGCTCCTCGGGGCTTCCGCCTACCTTCCGTGGGCGGTGATCGCCGTCCCGGCGAGCGGGAACGGTCCGGCGTCCACCGTCCACGGCACGCTCTTCCAGGTGATGTTCCACGGATGGCGCAAGGGCCTGGCCACGGCGTTCGTCGTCCTCGCCGTCTTCTGCGCCCTCCAGGCCGTCCTGTTCGCGTTCAGCCGGATCAAGCTGGTGGCGTTCCTGGTCGGTGTGGTGGGTGCCGGTCTGACCGTGATCGGGATCACCCAGGTGCACACCTTCACCGGCAATGTCAGCCAGCCCAGCGTGACCGTCGGCTACGGCGCCTACGTCGCCCTCGGGAGCTGCGGGCTCCTGGTCCTCTCGTGGGCGATCTTCCCCTCCCGGATGCGCACGCGGTCGCGAACCCCGGTCGATCCCCTCGGCGAGTACGGGACGGTGAACGCGTTCCCCGGCACGGACGACTTCGCGGGGGGCGCCGGGCTCTCCGGCGGTGGGACGGCCGGGCAGACGTTCCCCAGGGGAGCGACACGGGCCACCCCCGTGCAACCGGGTGGGCCCGCCCACTTCAGCGACCTGCCTTCCCTGGGTGCGGCGCTGGGGGACCTGGCCCGCCAGGCTCCTCCCCGGGCGGTGGACCCGCTGCCCGGGGCCGGACCCGCTGCGAGCGTCGGGGCGGCGCCTCCCGCGGGCGCTCCGCCGCAACCTCCCGCGGTGCACCCGCCCGGCTGGTACCCCGACTACGCGGACCCACGGTTCCAGCGCTACTGGGACGGGCGCGGATGGACGTCCCACACCGCTCCCCGCTGAACGGGACCGCCCCTCAGCGACGAGGGCAACGGCTGGTGCCGTTCAGCCGAGGGTCGAGGCGTCGAACGCCACCTGTGCGTCGTCCAGCGGAACGACCGTCGACGGCTCGATCGTCCGGTGCTGGTCGCCCGCCAGCCGGACGGCCGTCCCCCAGGCGGTGAACCCGATGGCGTGCCGGGCGAACTCGATCGGTCCCTCGTTGACCGTGACGTCCACCACGCCCGATCCCCGAAGCGCCAGCGCCGACGCCTGCATCCGCTCCATCGCCGACTCCCGCGCCGAGTACATCGCCTCGGTGAAGTTGGTCAGCTCGACGTTCTGGGACTTCTGCTGCATGGCGGTCCCCATGGAACGACGGGGGGCGTAGACGAACCCGGCGCCCACCGCCAGGCCGGTCGGCTCCCAGCCGGAGACGTGCAGGACGGTGAAGTCCCGGGCCCCGAGATCCGAGACGAACGGCGTGGTGGCGCCCTTGTGCGAGCCCACCGGTCGCACCGCGGTCCCGAGCAACGTGACGTCGATGTGGTGACGCTGGACCGAGGTCTCCACGTGCACCCCCACCACGCCGTGCCCGCCCGCCCGCGTGGTCTCCCGGTGGATCCGCGCGATGGCCCCGGCGAACGCCCCGGCGAAGGCGGTGGAGGCGGAGGTGATCTCGCCCTGTCCCCAGTTCCAGACCCCCATCGGGACGGAGAAGATGGAGGCACCGGTCACGAGCTCCACCGGCTCCCAGCCGATCGAGTGGAGCAGCAGCTCCTCGTCGATCGACAGGTCGGAGGTCATCGGCTTGGTCCCCTGCCCGGGCGGCCCGGCCAGCGCCTCGACCGCGCGGCGCATCTCGCCGGGGCTGTCGATCGGGAGGGAACCGCCGGTCGGCCGGTCCGGCGTCATGACAGCCGCACCGTGGGATGGGGCACCGCCACCGGGTCGAACTCCTTGAAGCGACGGACCCGGTTGCCGCGGAGGAGGCACTGGATCTCCTGGTCCCCCTCCCCGACCTCCCGTTCCGAGACCACCATCTCGGCGCCGTGGAGGGAGTCTCCCCCGAGCTGCGCCCGCACGTGCTCCCTCGCCAGCTGCCGGGCGGCGGTGCGTGCCGCCGCAACCTGGGTCACCTCTGCGCTCGACTGCTGCCCCCCCCACGCCGAGCCTCCGCCGCCCAGCAGGTACTCCGTGATGCAGTAGGCCCACACCCGCACCGAGGCGACCGCGGCCGCCACCGACACCGGGGCGTACCCGGCCTCGACCAGCTTGGTCAGGCGCTGACCGGCCAGATAGGTCGTCCACGGCTGTCCGCCCCGGGGGGCGGGGACGCCGTCCACGGTCACCGCCGTACCCCGGACGTGGAACTCCACGACGCCGAGGTCGCTGAGGCGGTCCGACGTGTCGATCACCCCGATCACGCCGTGGGCGCCGACGGCGGTCGCCTCCTCGAGCATGCGCCCGTAGGCCAGCCCGAACCCCTGGGACCACGCCTGCTCGACCCACGACTGCTCGTAGTTCTGCCCCCACGAGCGGTGCTCGGCGGAGACGTAGCCGTGCGGGCACTGATAGGTCTCGCTGTAACCACCGCCACCCCCGCCGTAGGGGGAGAGGCCCCGGTTGTAGGGCGATCCCATGCCATACCAGCTCCACTGCATCACGCAGAACCCCTGGACGAACCCCACCGGCCGGAGGCCGGACTGCAGGCAGGCAGCGAAGTCGGGGACGGTGAGGCCCGAGGTGAACGCCCGGCTCTCGAACCGGCGGGAGGCCGCCTCGGGCAGGTCGGCGGGTGCGTCCGGCATCAGTTGTCGAGCGAGATGATCGTGGTCGGTACCGGGAGGGTGACCTCGTCCGAGGTCTTGGTCACCGCCGTCCCGAGGGAGAGGAACTCGATGGTGTGGCTCCCCCACTGGTGCGACTTCTCCTCCAGCCGTACCCCGACGATCCCGGACGCCTCGAGCCGGTCGGCTTCGTCCTGCATGCGGGTCATCGCCATCTCGCGGGCCTCGTAGAGGGCCTGGGTGAAGTTGGGGAGCTCCACGTTCTGCCCGGCCGAGCCCAAGGTCTGCCCAAGGCCGCGGTGGGCGATGTGGTACACGCAGGTTCCCATGACGAGGCCCTGGGGGATATACCCCGTCTGCATCAGCGTCCAGAAGTCCTGGCCGGAGAGATCCGAGGTGAACGGCTTGCCCAGCGCGTTGCGATGCGAGACACCGCTCTCGGCCTTGACCGCCGTGCCCACCGCGATGAACTCGGCGGCGTCCTTGCCCCACTCGTAGTAGTTGACGTCGAGCCGCACCCCGACGACGCCGTCGGCCCCCAGCTGGTCGGCCTCCTCCTCCATGCGCGTCATGGCCAGCTCCCGGGCGTTGTACATCGCCTCGGTGAGCTTGGTCAGCTCCTGGCTCTGCCCCCACTTCCGGGTCTGGATCCCCGTGTGGTAGATGGACGATCCCATCACCAGACCGAGCGGGTGGAAACCGACCTCCTTGATGAGGAGGAACTCGTTGACCGACAGGTCGGAGGTGAACAGGCCGTGCTCCAGCTCGGCCAGCCGGCGACTGGTCGCCTCGGGGAGGTCCTTGGGCAGCTCCTCGGGGGCGGCGGAAGGATCCTGCGGGGCGTCGGTCACGTTGCTCCTCCGATGATGATGTTCTCCAGCGCCTGGCGCGCCGATTGACTGTGGGCTGCCTCGTCCTTGAGCGCGCCGAGCAGCCGGGCGATCCACGGTTCGACGTCGAGCTGCTCGCTGCGGATCCGGATCCCGCCGGAGGCGTGGCCCACCGTGCAGCGGAGGGTGGGGCCGTCCATCACCGCGTCGAACTGGTCGTCGCCCATCGTGATCTGCACGGCCTTGATCTCGTCGGACTTTCGGAACCGGCCGCCACCCCGCTGGACCTTGAGGCGACCGCCCACCGCGTCGCTCAGCTGGTCCACCAGCACCTTGAGGAGCACGTGCACGTCGGCCAGGTCGGCGCGCAGCGACGCTGCGGCCAGCTCGAGGTCGAACGACTCGTCCATGTTGCTCACCACGGCCCACCCTAGCGTCGGTGCTGCGGCCCACGCCGACCGGGTCCCGGGCCGGCCGGCCGGACCGCGGGAACGGAATCGGCCCGCCGCGCCTCAGCGTCGGAGGAGCGGCTTGTAATGGACCCGGTGGGGCTGGTCGGCGGCGGCCCCGATGCGCCGGCGTCGGTCCGCCTCGTAGTCGCTGAAGTTCCCTTCCCACCACCGCACCTCCGACTCGCCTTCGAAGGCAAGGATGTGGGTCGCCA
>JAJYYG010000148.1 GCA_021801235.1 Actinomycetes bacterium | reverse complement strand
ATCCCCCCGCTGGCCGGACGAGGATGTCCCGCAGAAGGTGGAACTTGAGGTGGCGGTCCCCCGCCTGATGCCTGCCGAGTGGTAGGTCTCGGGCGTCCGATCAAGACATCCGATCAGGAAAGGGACCGCCAGTATGAAGAACTACCAGACCTCGACCCGGCGTGCTGGGACCACCAGCCGCACCACTCCGAAGAAGGCGAAGAAGGACGCCGTTCGTGCCGCCGAGGAGGCAGCGCTGCTGCTTCCCGACACGGTCAGCGTCGCCGTCGGCGAGCTTGCCGCCGAGCTCGAGGAGGGGTTGCTCGCCTTCGTCGTCGGAGCCGGCCTCAAGGTCGTCCACACGATGATGGAGCACGAGGTGGAGACGCTCTGTGGGCCCAAGGGCCACCACGATCCCAACCGGAGCGCGGTGCGCCACGGGAGCGATGACGGACAGGTCACCCTTGGCGGTCGCCGGGTGACGATCAGGCGTCCCCGGGTCCGCACCTCGGACGGTGCGGGCGAGGTGCGCATTGCCACCTACGACGCCTTCAGCTCGACCGAACTGCTCGGGCGCATGGCCATGGAGAAGATGCTGGCCAAGGTCTCCACCCGCCGTTATGGGGCCGGGCTGGAGCCGGTGGGGGCCGCCGTTGTCGCCAAGAGCAGGGGCACGTCCCGCTCGGCGATCTCCCGGCGCTTCGTGGTCGCCACCGAGACCGCTCTGGCCGAGCTGATGGCCGAGGACCTCACCGGGCTCGATCTCGTCGCCCTCATGGTCGACGGTGTCAACTTCGCAGGTCACTGCTGTGTGGTGGCGGTCGGCATCGACATCGACGGGGTGAAGCACCCCTTGGGGGTGGTCGAGGGCGACACCGAGAACTCGACGCTCGTGACCGGCTTGCTCACCGACCTCCGGGACCGGGGGCTCTGTGTCACCCGGCCCATCCTGTGCGTCCTCGACGGCGCCAAGGCGCTCGCCAGCGCGGTCACGGCCGTCTTCGACCACCCGGTCATCGCCCGGTGCCAGCTCCACAAGATCCGCAACGTCAAGCGCCTCCTGCCGGACAAGGTCGCCCGGGTCGTGGAGGCCCGTATGCGAGCCGCCTATCGCAACCCTGATCCCCTGGCCGGCCAGGGCGACCTCGAAGCCCTCGCGAGAGAGTTGGACCACGCCCACCCCGGTGCCGCAGGGAGCCTGCGCGAGGGACTGGCCGACACCTTCACCATCGCCCGTCTCGGCGTCCCACCGACACTCGCGCGCACCCTGCGCTCGACCAACGCGGTGGAGTCGATGATCGAGATCTGCCGCGACCACTCGCGGAACGTGAAGCGATGGGAGTCGGGCACGATGGCGCTCCGGTGGTGTGCAGCAGGCCTCCTCGAAGCGAAGAAGCAGTTCCGTCGGGTCAACGGCCACCTGCACCTGTCCGCCCTCCGGACAGCACTCGACGAGCACGCCCGAGTCGATGACGCACCCCCCAACTACAGTGCCAACCAGGAGGCGGCTGCGTAGACCAGCCGCTCGGGACCGTCACCCAAATTCCACGCCAAGTGGGACATCCTCATGGACCGGGTGGGCAGAGGACCGGGAGGTCGTCCGGCGACGGTGGGCGACCGGGCGGTGTTGGCGTTCTTCCTGCTGCTCGCCGAGGAGTGCGCCCCGGTCCAGGTCGAGCGCATGGCCGATCTGGTGACGACCCGCCTGTCGGATAACGCGCTGGCAGCCATCGGCATCACGTCCCGCCCGGAGGGGCACCGTGTCGCCTACAACCGCATCTGGCGGGCGGTCCGTTCGCTGCTCGACGTACTCGAGCCCTTCCCGGCACCGCGCAACCGCCGGTTGACCACGAAGGAGCTCGACGACGTCTGCCGGAGTCGCGACCCCGAGACGACCGCGGCCAGGCGTGCTCGGCTGGACTGGGTGTCCAACCGGTTGGTCGAGGCATCGGTGCGCCAACTCGCCCCCGACGTGCTCGCCGCCTACCTCGGCAACCTCTGCATCGACGCCACGCTCGTCGAGACGTTCGGCGTCGGGCGGGGCAATGATGCCCTGTACGCCTCCAGTGAGCCCGATGCCGCCTTCTACGTGCGCGACGGGGACCATCGCCACCCCGGGGATGGCCCAGGCAAGAAACCGGACAAGAACGGCTACGGCTACGAGGCCCACCTCGCCGTGATGGGCGACAACGACCCCGGGGCCACCACCGCCGAGCGGTTCCCGAAGCTCGTCCTCGGGATGCGCCTCGACAAGCCGGGGTTCGATATCGCCGGGAATGCGATGTCGGTACTGCGTTCGATCCACGGGCGTGGCTACCCGGCCACGTACCTCGCAGCCGACCGTGCCTACCTGCCGGGCTGTAAGGCGGAAGGCTTCCAGTTGCCCCTTCGTGCCCTCGGCTCCGAGCCGGTCTTCGACTACAAGGTGGACGAGCTCGGGATCAAGGACGGCTACGAGGGGGCGATCCTCGTCGAGGGCTCCTGGTACTGCCCTCGAATGCCGCAGCCACTGGTCGAGGCGACGGTGGACTACCGGAACAAGACCATCGACGAGGCAACGTGGAAGCAGCGGATCGCCCAGCGCCGGTCCTACGCGTTCCGCCGCAAGGCCACGCCCGATGCCGACGGGTATGTCCCCATGATGTGCCCGGCGTGCGGACCCAACGCCACGGCGATCTGCCCGTTGAAGCAGGTGGTCGGGTCGCCGGCGGGGCGCACCAAGGTCACGATCGGTCCGGGCCCCCACCCCAAGGTGTGCACCAACAAGGCGTCCGTCACCTTCCCGCCGACCGCCGGGGCCAAGTACCGGCAGCCGCTCCCGTTCGGCACCGACGTGTGGCAGCGCACCTACTCGACGCTCCGGAACACGATCGAAGGCTTCAACGGCTACCTGAAGGACGCCGCCTACTCGGGACTCGGCCAACGGACGAGGTTCCGCATCCGGGGCTTCGCCGCCCACTCGATCAACGTCGCTCTCGCGGTCGTCGCCTCCAACCTCCGGAAGATCGCAGCGTTCGAGACCACCCGGCGGGACCGTGGCGACCGGGAGGGTGGCCCCGCTCCCCGGACCCGCCGCCCACGGCGGCGTGACACTCTGGCGAAGTACACCGTGACGCCCGATCAGCTCCACTCGGGCGACCCGCCCGCCGCCTGACCGACGGCGATTCCTCCTACCGGCTGGTTCGGCGCGCCCCGGCGCGCCCGTGGCCATGCCCGCCGGCCCCGGATCGGGTCGATCCTCCCGCCGGAGCCCGGACGATCCCGCCCGCACTCCCCGGACCACCCCGGGGCCCGGCCGACGCCGGGTTCCGCGAACAGAAGGGGGCTGGTTTCACAAACAGCCCCCGGTGGGCGAGGGGGGACTTGAACCCCCACGTCCTTTCGGACACAGGAACCTGAATCCTGCGCGTCTGCCAATTCCGCCACTCGCCCGAGCGACCCCGCGACACTACCTGATCCGGTGCCGCTTCCGGTCCCTGTTGGCTCGTCCTGTCCTGGCGCCCCGACCGGGGACGGACGCCCGGGGGCGGAGGCCGACCGGAACGTCATTCCTGCTCATGGGGGGTGCGATGCCCTCCCTACCCCCCGAACGGGGCACCGTCCCGGTAGGCTGACGCCGGAATGGGACTGCAGAGTTTCGAAGGGCGCCTCGAGCGCCTGGTCGACGGCGCGTTCGGTAAGGCCTTCCGGGGGGAGCTGCATCCCGTCGAGATCGGCCGCCGCCTCACGCGCGAGATGGACCTCCAGCGGCGCCTCGGCGTCAACGGCCTCATCGCGCCCAATGCCTTCGTCATCCGGCTCTCCCCCCGTGACTTCGAGCGCTTCGAGAGCTTCCTCGACGCGCTGGTCCGGGAGCTGGAGGAAGCAGCGCGTGAGCACGCCCGGGTGGAGGACTACGTCTTCGTCGGTCCGGTGACCGTCTCCACCGTCGAGGATCCGCGCATCCGGCGGGGCCGGTTCACCGTCACCTCGGACATCCACGAGGGTCCCGCCGGGCTGGGAGCGGCGTCGCTGGTCCTGGCCGACGGCACCCGGATCGTGCTGGGGGCGGAGCCGACCACGATCGGGCGCCTGCCCGAGTCGACCGTCGTGATCTCCGACCTGAACGCCAGCCGCCGCCACGCCGAGCTGCGGCGCGTCGGCAACGACGTCCTCCTCGTGGACCTGAACTCGACCAACGGCACGCGGGTCAACGGGGCGAACATCCGGGAGCGGATCCTCCACGACGGTGACGAGATCACCATCGGGACCACGTCCCTTCGCTTCGAAGCATCGTGACCGCCACCACACACCCCCTATGCGCCTCGACCTCGTAACCCTCCCCAATCCGGTCAACAACACGCCCGTGCTCCATGTCCTGGAGTACGGGGTGATCCTCCTGTTGTGGCTGTTCTTCATGTGGGTGGTGCGGGCCGTGTGGGTGGAGGTCAAGCCGCCCCGCCGCCGCTCCCGCGACAGCGACGACATCCCCGTCACGGGACGTGGCGCGCGCCGGGGCAAGCAATTGCGCCTCCACGTGGTCCGGCCGGACGACCAGGTCGGGCGGGCCTACGACCTGGGGGACGAGGTCACCATCGGCCGGGCCCCGGGGTGCGGGGTGTCGATCGGCTACGACTCCTACGCCTCGAACCTGCACGCGCGCGTCTTCCGGCTCGACGGGGACCTGTGGGTCGAGGACCTGGGCTCCACCAACGGGACCTGGGTGAACACCAGCCGCATCACCGAGCGCACGCGGCTCGACAAGGGCGACCTGGTCCAGGTGGGGGGCACCGTCTTCGAGGTCGGCAAGTGACATGACCGTCCTTCGTTCGGGGTCCGCAACCGACACCGGGCTGGTCCGAACCTCGAACCAGGACTCGCTGCTGGTCTCGGCCAGCCTGTTCGCCGTCGCCGACGGCATGGGCGGCCACGCCGGCGGCGAGATCGCCGCGGACATCGCCGTCCGTGCGCTGGAGTCGGCGTTCATGCGGCACCCGTCGGGCATGGGCCTGGCCGATGCCGTGAACACCGCCAACCGGGCGGTGTGGAAGGCGAGCGAGGAGCGACCCGAGCTGCGGGGCATGGGCACGACCCTTACGGCCGTCGCGCTGGTGAACGAGCAGGGTCGCGACATC
Source organism: Actinomycetes bacterium (assembly GCA_021801235.1). GTDB lineage: Bacteria > Actinomycetota > Acidimicrobiia > Acidimicrobiales > RAAP-2 > DASZIT01. The sequence goes on along the minus strand of JAJYYG010000148.1, from coordinate 7,236 downwards.
CTGGCCCTCGTCAACGTGGGCGACTCCCGGACCTATCGCTTCCACGACGGGGAACTGGTCCAGATCACGGCCGACCACAGTGTGGCCGAGGAGATGGTGCGGGCCGGCGAGATCACCCCGGCCGAGGCGGCGGTGCACCCGAGGCGCCACATCCTGACGCGGGCCCTGGGCGTCGCCGACGGGGTCGAGGTCGACCTGTGGCGGATCCACCCCAGCCGCGGCGACCGCTACCTCCTCTGCAGCGACGGGCTCACCAACGAGCTGGGGAACGGGCAGATCGCCGAGGTGCTGGCCAGCGTCCCCGACCCCCAGCAGGCAGCCGATCTGCTGGTGCGGGCGGCACGGACCCACGGCGGTGCCGACAACATCACCGTCGTGGTGGTCGACGTGGTCCTGGGTGACGAGGAGCGCACCGCGGCCGAGCCCGCCGCCGGCCCGATCGCCGAGGATTTCGTGATCTCGTCCCGGGGCGCGTCCCCCGCTCGCGCCGTGGAGCCCCTGGCCGTCCCCGAGGCTCGGCTGCCGTCGCGCCGGGAGCGCCGCCGGGAGCGCCGCCGGGAGCGCCGCCGTACCCGGAGCAGGCGCCTCGTCACGGTGCGGACGTTCGTCTTCACCCTGCTCCTCTGTGCGGTGCTGGCCGGGGCGTACCAGGCCGTCCGGTGGTTCGACACCAGCTCCTTCTTCGTCGGCCTCAACGGCAACGAGCTGGTCATCTACGAGGGCCGCATCGGCGGCTTCCTCTGGTACCAGCCGGCAGAGGCCGAGCGCACCGGCGTCACGACCGCCGACGTGCCCGCCGAGTTCCTCCCCTCGCTCCGCTCGGGCGTGGAGGAGTCCTCGATCGACGCAGCGCGTACCTACGTGCACAACCTCGAAGTCGAGCAGGCACTCCGCACGGCGCCGGCGGCGCCGCCAACCGGGGGCCTCCCGCCGGCCCCGATCACCACGACCACGACGAAGGCAGGTGGCTGATGGAACGTCGCATCCGACTGGCCGGAGTGTTCGTGCTCCTCCTCTCCTTCGGGCTGTTCCTGCAGCTGAACAACGTCCAGTTCCTCCGGGCCCATGCGCTGGCCACCAGTCCCGGCAACCCCCGCACCATCACCGACCAGTTCGGCCAGCCGCGCGGGGACATCTTCTCGGCGGACGGCGTCCTGCTGGCCTCGTCGGTCGCCACCGGGAAGACCCCCTACGCGTACCAGCGGGTGTACCCGCCGAACACCGCCACCCTGTTCGCCCAGATCACCGGGTACTCCTCCATCCTCTACGGCACCTACACGGGGGTGGAGGGCGAGTACAACAAGTACCTCACCGTCCACACCACCCCCATCCGCAACCTCCACGACCTCTTGACCAACCACCAGGTGGTCGACGACGTCACCCTCACCGTCCGGGCCTCGCTCCAGGAGCAGGTGGCGGCGGCGATCAACGCGGTCGGCTCGCCGGCCGGCGCCGTGGTCCTCGACCCGTCCACCGGGGCGGTCGAGGCGATGTACGCCACACCCACCTTCGATCCCAACCCGCTCTCCTCGATCGACATCCCCACCGAGCAGAAGGCGTGGCTGGCGGACAACGCCGGCGGGTACACCACCACACCGCTCGTCTCCAACGCCTTCCAGACGACGCTCGCCCCCGGGTCGGACTTCAAGGTCATCACCACGTCCGCCATCCTGAAGGGGCGCCCCGACCTGGCGGCCAAGGTGTTCCCCACCAGTCTGGTGCAGATCCCCCTGCCCAACTCGGGCGGCCGGACGCTGCACAACTACGACTACTACCCCTGCGGCGGTGACCTGGCGATGCTGGTGGCCCAGTCGTGTGACGCCGCCTTCGGCCAGCTGGGCATGGACCTCGGGGCGAAGGCCCTGGTCGACGAGGCCACCCTCTACGGCTTCAACCGTCCGAGCCCCATCGACCTGCCCGGCGCCGGCGTGTCGACGATTCCCCCCGCCTCGTCCTTCGCCGGCAACCTGCCGGGCCTCGCCTACTCGGCCATCGGCCAGGAGAACGTGTCGGCCAGCGTGCTCCAGATGGCCATGGCCGCCTCGGCGGTGGCCGACGGCGGGGTCATCATGACCCCCCACGTCATGGCCCAGATCCGCGACAGCCAGGGCAACCTGGTGACCTCGTACGTGCCCACCCCGTTCTCCCGGGTGATGTCGGCACAGGACGCCGCCCAGCTGTCGACGTTCATGCAGGGGGTGGTCGCCTTCGGCACCGCGTCGGCGGTCGGCTTCCCGGCCGCCTGGAACGTGGCCGCCAAGACCGGCACCGCCCAGACGGGCCACAACGAGAACAACGACTGGATGGTGGCCTTCGCCCCGGCCAGCCACCCCCAGGTGGCCGTGGCCGTGGCCGTCCCCTTCCAGGCACCGGGCACGGTGGGCGCCGGCGTCGCCGGCCCCCTCGTCAGGTCCATCATCGGTGCCGCCCTCGGGCAGGCCGGATGACGGCCGTGCGTCCAATCGCCGTGCAACCGGGCACCGGCCGCCCGGGCACCGGCACGCCCGCCGTGACGGGGGACCGCACCCCGGCGCCGCCCGCCCGCCACCCCCTGTCCACCCGCCACGACGCCGACGGCGTCGACCACGAAAGGCCCCCGATGCGTTCCCCAGCCCCCGACCGCTCCCGACCTAGGCTCTGACCCGCCATGGTGTCACCCACCGAGCCCCGCGTCTTCTCGCAGCGCTACGAGCTGAACCATCTCATCGCCCGCGGCGGGATGGCCGAGGTCTACCGCGCCCACGATCGCCTCCTCGATCGACCCGTCGCACTGAAGGTGCTGTTCCCCGAGCTCTCGGTCGACCGCTCGTTCGTGGAGCGTTTCCGGCGCGAGGCCCAGGCCGCCGCCAACCTGTCCCACCCGAACATCGTCCCCGTCTTCGACTGGGGCGAGGACGGGGGCACCTACTTCATCGTCATGGAGTTCGTCGACGGCCGCCCGCTCTCGGCCATCTTGAAGACGGCCGGCCCCCTGTCGGCCGAGCGGGCCGCCGACATCGGCGCCCACGTGGCCGCCGCTCTCGGTTACGCCCACCGGCACGGGGTCGTCCACCGCGACGTCAAGCCGGGCAACGTGCTCATCACCGACGAGGGCCAGGTGAAGGTGACCGACTTCGGCATCGCCCGGGCCGTCAACACCGAGGAGAGCCTCACCCAGACGGGCGCCGTCATGGGAACGGCCACCTACTTCTCGCCCGAACAGGCCGAGGGGATGGGGGTCGACTCCCGGAGCGACATCTACTCGCTCGGGGTGGTCCTCTACGAGATGGTGACGGGACGCCCCCCGTTCCTCGGCGACACGCCGGTGGCGGTGGCGTCGAAGCACGTGCGGGACCACCCCCCCGCTCCCCGCGAGATCAACCCGGCGGTGCCACCCACGTTCGAGGCGGTGATCCTGAAGGCGATGGCCAAGGACCCCGCCTTCCGCTACCAGACGGCAGAGGACCTGCGGGCCGATCTGCTCCGCTTCAACGAGGGCCGCTCGGTGCTGGCCATGTCGGACGTCACCCAGGCGAACGCGGCCGTGGGCACCACCCAGATGATGTCGGCCGTCGACGGTGCCGAACCCCTCCCGCCGCCGCCACCGTCGCGCAACCGGACCCGGACCTACGTCGTGATCCTGGTCGTGCTCCTGGTGGCGCTGGTGGCACTCGGCCTGCTGCTCGCCCGCTCGCTCGGGTACCTGGGAGGATCGCCGTCCTTCGCCCTGGCCAACGTGGTGGGGCAGCCGGCGGCGCAGGCGACGGCCACGCTCAGGTCGGAGGGCCTCGACGTCGTGACGACCAGGGTCACCTCGAGCCAGACGCCCGGCACGGTGCTCGGCCAGGATCCGAAGGCGAGCTCACTGGTGAAGAAGGGCGACACGGTGACCCTCCGAGTGGCCACCGCGGCCCAGACCACCGTCCCGTCGGGCATCACGTCGACGAACCTCTCCAACGCCCAGCAGATCCTCCAAGCGGCCGGCCTCCAATGGAAGGTGACGAACGTGGCCAATTCGGCGCCGGCCGGCACGGTGCTGAGCTCGGACCCCGTCTCGGGAGCCACCATCGACCAGGGGGGTACGGTGAACCTCACCGTCTCCAGCGGGCCGTCCAGCGTGACCGTCCCGTCCCTGGCGGGCCAGAACCAGACGCAGGCGGCCAACCTCCTCGGCCAGCAGGGTCTCAGTCTGGGCGCGGTGACCCCGCAGGCTTCCACCCAGTACGCGGCCGGCGTCGTCATCTCGTCCAACCCCCCGGCCGGCACCCAGGTCCAGCCGGGCAGCGCGGTCGACATCGTCGTCTCGTCGGGCTCATCACCGCCCACCACGACCACCACGACCACGCCGCCGCCGACGACGACGACCACGACGAGCACGACGACACCGACGACACCGACGACACCGACGACACCGACACCGCCGGCGGGGGCCGTCCTGCCGTTCACCGGCCCGGGTCGGGGACACCAGTCGCCCTGACGGCGGGGCGGCGGGGCGGCTGCCGGCGCCGGCCTGCCTAGCCCGCTACCGGGACCGCCGTGGCGAGGAAGTTGGACAGGAGGGTGGGCCCGTCGGGGGAGAGGATCGACTCGGGGTGGAACTGCACCCCCCAGACCGGCAGCGTCCGGTGGGCCACTCCCATGACGACGCCGTCGGCCGTCGTGGCTGTCACCCGGAGCACGTCGGGCACCGTGCTCGGGTCGACGACGAGCGAGTGGTACCGGGTGGCGGTGAACGGCTCCGGCAGCCCGGCGAACAGGCCGCTGCCGTCGTGGTGGATGGCCGAGGTCTTCCCGTGCATCAGCGTGGGGGCGGGGACGATGTCGCCGCCGAACACCTCGCCGATGCACTGGTGGCCCAGGCACACCCCGAGAATGGGGACCTCGCCGGCCAGCTCGCGGACGACCGCCGCCGACACCCCGGCATCGGCGGGCCGCCCCGGTCCGGGCGAGACGAGCACCAGGTCGGGCCGCGCCGCCCTGATCCCCGCCACGTCGATGGCGTCGTTGCGGTGGACCTCCGGCCGGGCGCCGAGCTCGCCCAGCTCCTGGACGAGGTTGTAGACGAAGGAGTCGTAGTTGTCGATGACCAGGACGCGGGGACCCATGGGCGTCCCAGCGTACCGGCCCTCCGGAGCGTGGCGGCCCGGCCGCGCCGGCCGCGGTGGCTAAGGTTCGACCATGGCAACCAAGGCCAAGGGGAAGGCGAAGCCGGGCAGGGCCCAGCGCAAGGGGAGCTCGCTCGGCCGGGCGACGGCCAAGGGCGGTGGCGTCGGGCGGTACACACCACCGGAGGAGAGCGGCCGGTACACGCCTCCGGTGCCGAAGAGCTATCGGGAGAGCCCCCGGTGGATGGGCGCGCTCATCGTCGGGCTGTTCGTGCTGGGAGTGCTGATCGTCATCCTCAACTACACCGACGCGCTGCCCGGGGGTGTGAGCAACTGGTGGCTCCTCGCCGCCATCGCCTCCATCTTCGGTGGCCTGATGGTGGCCACCCGCTTCCGCTGACCCGCTTCCGCCGGCGGGTCGGCGCCACCCCGCCGTGGGCGTCCCGCCGGGCTGCGTCATCCCGTCTCGCAGCGCCCCGCCGAGGCGCCACCCCGCCGTGGGCGTCCCGCCGGGCTGCGTCATCCCGTCTCGCAGCGCCCCGCCCGAGGCGCCACCCCGCATCGGACGCGGCGGAGCCGGCCCCGAAGGGCCGGCTCCGTCCGGTCTGCGCCGCGTCCCCGGGGGCTCTGCCCGGCCCCCGGAGCGGATCAGCCGAGCCGCTCGATGATGGTGGCGTTGGCCAGCCCGCCGCCCTCGCACATGGTGAGGAGGCCGTAGCGGCCCCCGGTGCGCTCGAGCTCGTTCAGGAGCGTGGCCATGAGCTTCGCCCCCGAGGCCCCCAGCGGGTGACCGAGGGCGATGGCACCACCGTTGACGTTGACCTTCTCCATGTCGGCCCCCAGCTCGGCGGCCCAGGCGAGGGGCACCGAGGCGAATGCCTCGTTGATCTCGATCAGGTCCATGTCGTCGAGGGTCAGCTTGGCCCGTTCCAGCACCTGGCGGGTGGCCGGGATCGGACCGGTGAGCATGGTGATGGGATCGCTGCCGGCCAGCCCGAAGCCGACGAAGCGGGCGCGGGGGGTGAGGCCGAGCTCGGCGGCCTTCTCCTCGCTCATGACGAGGACGGCCGATGCGCCATCCGTGATCTGCGACGAGTTGCCTGCGGTGACCTTGCCGTTCTCGGGGCGGAACGCCGGCTTCAGGTTACCGAGGACCTCGACCGTCGAGTCGGGACGGATGCCCTCGTCGGCGGTCACCAGCTCGTCGGTGTCGTTGCCGTCGTCGTCGCGGACGGCAACCGGGATGAGCTCCCGCTCGAAGCGGCCCTCCGCCGTCGCCTGGGCGGCCAGCTTGTGGGAGCGCACGGCGAACTCGTCGAGCTGGTCGCGGCTGATCCCCCACTGCTCGGCGATGAGCTCGGCGCCCTCGCCCTGGCTGACCAGGCCGCCCCGTTCGGCGTAGCGGCTCATCACCCGCGGCCCGAAGGGGAAGCCCAGGTCGCGGACCACGGACGAGCCCATGGGGGTGCGGGTCATGACCTCGACGCCGGCAGCGACGACGACGTCGTAGGCACCGGCCATGACGCCCTGGGCGGCGAAGTGCAGTGCCTGCTGGGAGGAGCCGCACTGGCGGTCGATGGTGGTGGCTGGCACCGACTCGGGCCAACCGGCGGCGAGCACGGCGTTGCGGCCGACGTTGAGGGCCTGCTCGCCGACCTGCATGACGCAGCCCATGATCACGTCGTCGACCAGCGCGGGATCGAGGTCGTTCCGCTCGACGAGCGCCCGCATCGGCTCCGACGCCAGGTCGGCCGAATGCCAGTTGCGGAACTTGCCGTTGCGCTTGCCCCCGGCGGTGCGGACCGCGTCGACGATGACGGCGGTGGACATGGTGTGTCTCCTTCCCCGGGGATCCCCCCGGTCCCGGGCGGACCGGTCCGGCGGCGTGACCTGCCGGCCGGGCCCGACCACGGCTCGGTTCTGGATGTGGACCCGCCGGAACGGCGGGAGGCGACCGGATAGTTGACCGCCCGGTCAAGAGTGTAGCCGGCCGGCGTGTGTCGCACCGGGCGGTTAGGGTCCGACAATGTTGCGTCCTGAAAACTGGACCAAGCCTGCGGGTGCAAGTCCCGTCTGGGTAATCGCCGGAGAGCCCAGTAGCAGACCCCGGTCCGTCGGAGAGATCCGGCGGGCTGAGCGGGGTGTCAAAAGC
>JAJYYG010000171.1 GCA_021801235.1 Actinomycetes bacterium | reverse complement strand
GTTGACGGCAACGACCTCGTAGTAGTAGCCCGTCCCCACCGCAGCGGTGGTGTCGTTGTAGCTGGTCGTCGTAATGTCGGAGGCAACCGGGGCGAACCCACTGGTGGCGCTCGTGCTCCGCAGTACGTCGTAGGTGAGCGGGCCACCCCCGCCGGCGTCGGTCGGCGCAGTCCAGGTCAGGTCGATGTACCCAGCTCCGCCGTTGGCGGCGAGATTGGTCGGCGCCCCGGGCACGGTGGCGTTGACCGTCAGTGACAGGGTGGTGCTCGCGGTCTGAGGTGTCGGGCTGGTGAAGTCGGTGACGGTGACGACCACCGAGTACGTGCCGACGGCGTTCGGGGTCCCCGAGATGGTCCCGTCATACGGACTGGTGGAGCTGCTGGAGATGTTCAGACCCGAGGGGAGCGTCGAACCTGACGCCGCGGCCCACGACCATTTGTAGGGCGTGGTACCGCCGGTCGCCGTCAGCGACTGGCTATAGGGGGTGTCGTAGCTGGCGGTAGCCAAGGAGCTGGTGGAGATGGCCAGCGGCGGGTTCTGGGTCCAGGCGATGACGACGCCGTTGGTGTTGTTGGTCCCGACCCCCGAGCAGGTGGCGGTCGTGGTGGTGATCGAGGAACAAGTCACGCCGTCCAGGGGGGCGGTACTCGTGGTTGCCTCCGACGTGCCGACTGTCGCGGTCGCAGACACCGGGACGAAGACTCCGTCACTGGAGGAGTTGTATCCCACCGCGACGCAGGACGTGCCCGAACAGTCGATGCCGTTCAGTATGGAGGTGTTCGCCACGGCAGTTGCCGTGGCGCTAGAGCTGAACGTGCCGGTCGTTCCGACCGGGCCGACGACGCCTTCAGACGAACTGTTTTGTCCGGACACCACGCACGTGGAGGTCGTGCACGAGATGCCGGTCAGAATGGAGGAGCCGGTGAGTGCGCTCGGGCTCCCAGCGGAGTCCAAGTTCGGGTCGTAGGACACGGCCACACCCGCCGAGCCACTCGTCGACTGACCGACGGCAACGCACTGCGAGGTGGATGAGCACTCGATGGCGTCAAGGTCAGAGACGCCCGGACTCAATGGGGCAGCGAACGCGACGGTGCCCGTGGTGGAGATGGTGACCGGAACAATGTTACCCACCCCCGTACCGGTGCTACCGACCACGGCGCAAAAGGATGCCGAAGTACAGGCAATCCCCTGCGCGAACTCGAGACCGGAGAGAGTGGCCACCGTTGGCGGTGACGTCGACCCCGGAACAATGGTCACGAAGACAGCGGTGGGACCGGCCGTGACGTTGTTGGTGCCGACCGCATAGCAGTCGGTGGTCGACGGACAGGTAATCGCATTGAGATCAGTGGTACCAGTGATGTCTGCCACCGTGCCCGGCGAACCACTGGTGATCGGCACGACCACGCCAGTACCACCGCTTGCGTATGAGCCCACCGCGTAACAGGTGGTGGAGGACGACGGACACGCCTCCGCGTTGAGCTGGTTGGTGCCGGTCACGGTGGTGACCGTGGTAGTCGCCCCTGCCGGCGTTGCCGCGGTCAGGACGGTGAGGGGTACCACGCCCAACACGGCGACCAGCACCGCCAGCAACAGCTTGGACGTACGACCGACGAATCCACCACGTGCAGCTGACATTGACAAACCCCTTACGCCTCTCGGGAGGGACCGCCACACCGTCGCCGGCAACCCCCCCACTCACTATTTCTCCAGTGGTGTATCTCCAGTGGAGTTTTCAATGTATGCAGCCCTGGGGCGGCATCTCCGGCAACCTAGCGCATCGTCGCAGCCCATGCACGCTCTTTCGGCACGAACCGGTCGTGATCCTCGAGCGGGGCCTTCGAGGATCCCCCATTGGTGGCCGGGGGGTGTCGGCCTGTAGGTCGCCTCGCAGTCAGGCGGTCGGCGCCAGGCGGAGCGCGGGGTCCGCCCCGAGCGACAGATCACTCGGACCGCCGTGGGCCAACCGCCACCAGCCGGCCGCGGCCACCATGGCCGCGTTGTCGGTGCACAGTGCCCGGCTCGGAAGGAACGCCCCGATGCCGTCCTCGGCACAGGCCTCCTCCACCCGGGACCGCAGGAGCGAGTTGGCGGCCACCCCGCCGGCCAGGCACAGAGCCCGGGCCCCGACATCGGCCGCCGCCCGCCGGGCCTTGGTCACCAGCACGTCCACCACCGCTTGACGGAAGGAGGCGGCGACGTCGGCGGTGTCGGCGCCAGGATGCCGCCGAACCGTGTTGACCACCGCCGTCTTCAGACCGCTGAAGGAGAAGTCGTACCCGGCATCGAGGAACGCCCGGGGGAAGGCGTACGCCTCGGGGTCCCCCCGGCCGGCGATGGCGTCGATGGCGGGACCCCCGGGATAGCCGAGGCCGAGGAAACGGGCCACCTTGTCGAACGCCTCCCCGGCCGCGTCGTCGACGGTGCCACCGAGCAACCGGTAAGCCCCGGGAGCCGACACCTCCACCAACAGCGTGTGCCCACCCGACACCAGCAGCACCATCAGCGGCCACCCCAGGTCGGGCTGCTCGAGCAACGAGGCGAACAGGTGGGCCTCGAGGTGGTTCACCCCGACGAAGGGCACGTCCCAGGCCAGCGAGAGCGCCTTCGCTTCCGCCACCCCCACCAGCAGCGAACCGATGAGCCCGGGACCGCAGGTGACCGCGATGGCGTCGATCCCCTTCCCCGACGCGTCGCTTCCCGCAGCCTCCAGAGCTTCGGCCAGTACCGGGGTGAGCAGCTCGACATGAGCCCGGCCGGCCAGCTCGGGAACCACGCCCCCGTAACGGGCGTGGAGGTCGATCTGGCTGGAGACCACCGAGGAGACGATGACCGAGCCCCCGTCGACCACCGCCGCCGCCGTCTCGTCGCACGACGTCTCGATCCCGAGGATCCGGTGGGCCGGGCTGGAGACGGGAGAGGTGGCCACCCTCCGAGGATACCGGCGGGGATCCCCCTGCCCCGTCAGGCCAGCGCCACCTGGCCACCCCCGACCGCCCGGCGAGGTCCGACCGGCCGAGCCGGCGAGGAGCCCGCCGGGCCCCCGCTGCCGCTCACGCCCTGGTGGTGACGCCCAGGTCTCCAGGGATGGCGGCCTCGATGGCAGCCAGCCGCCGCCCGTAGACGTCCGAGTCGATGTCGCGCGCCCACATGACGAGCGCGTCGTCACCGGTCTCGGGGTAGTAGTTGGGCCGCACCCCGACCGGAGACAGGCCGAACCTGCGGTAGAGGGCCAGTGCGGGTTCGTTGCCCACCCGCACCTCGAGGGTGAGGTGGCGCAGGCCCCGCTCCAGGGCCACCCGGACCAGGTCGAGGACGAGCACCGCCCCCAGGCCGCGTCCCTGCCAGTCGGGGTCGACGGCGACGTTGTTCACGTGGGCTTCGTCGTCGACCGCCATGAGGCCGGCGAACCCGACGATGTCGGTGTCGACCCACGCCACGCGGTACGCGCGCGAGGTGCGCTGGGCCAACTCCTCGACGAACAGGCGGTGGCTCCAGGGGGCGGCGAACACGGCTTCCTCGATCCGGAGCACGCCGCGGAGGTCGCGGGGGCGCATGGGCGCCACCACCACCTCCACCCGGTCCCGTCCCGCACCGGACCGGGCCACCCGGGCGGATCCGTCCCGGGCGCCGCCGGAGCTCGCGCTCATCGAGGAGTGGGCGGCACGGCCGGGGACCCCGGGACGACCGGCACCCGCTGCTCCCAGTTGATCTTCGCGTCGGCGTCACGCCGGTACTCGGGCACGAGGTCGACCGGGGCGACCAGCGGCTCCCCGGCTCCGAGCCGGGCCAGGGCGAGGCGGGCGAGCACCGCCGGAGAGGGTGCCCGCACCTCCTCCGACAGGGACAGGTCCACTCCGGGCGCGGCCCGCAGCAGGTCGCAGTAGCGCAGCGCCCCCCCGCCCACCACCACCGTGCGTCCGCCTGCAATCGGACCTGCAGCGAGGGAGGCCGCCAGCACCTCGGGGACCAGGAGCTCCGGACCGCCGACGAGCGAGTGCGCCGGGTCCTCGACCGGGCTGCCCGGTCGACCGCCCGCGCCCGCCGCGCCGACCCCCGCCGCCGGTCGCCCACCGGAGCCGGAGCGGTAGCGGGCGACGAAGACCTCCCCCCGCCGGGCGTCGACCACCGCCACCACGGTCAGGTCCCCGACCCGCCCGGTCGCCTCGCCAGCTGCCACTCGAGCCATCGCATCGGCCGCAAGCACGTCGAGGCTGGTGACGCCGACCAGCCCCACCCCGAGACCCTGCGCCAGGGCCTTGGCCGTCGCCACCCCCACCCGTAACCCGGTGAACAGGCCCGGGCCGATGTCGACCGCCACCGCGTCGAGATCGGCGACCGCCAGGGCGGCCTCGTGGCACACAGCGTCGACGGAGGGAGCCAGGAGCTCGGCGTGCTGGCGACCTCCCGCATGGGACCGCTCGAAGATCCGCCCGTCGGAGGTGACCACCGCCGCTCCCACCAGGTCGGTGGCCGACTCGATCGCCAGAAGGTTCACGACGGCACCCACGGGCGCAGGACCGACTCGAGCGTCTCCCAGCGGTCGGCCCACCGCGGCCCTTCCGCCGCGACCGTGACCAACCGCTCCGTCTCGGCCGGATCGCCGGGCTGATCAGACGAGAAAGCCTTTCCCCCTGTGTCGCCGGCCGGTCCGGTGCCCGTGGCCGCTCCCGCCAGCAGGGGTGGCGTCTCCAGCCGGACCAGCAGCGCCCCGTCTCCGAGCACCGGGGCCGCCACGTCCCCCCACTCCACCAGGGCCACTCCCCCGTCCTCGACCAGTTCACCGAGGCCGAGGTCGACCACCTCCGCCAGGGCGTCGAGCCGGTAGACGTCCGCGTGCAACAGCATCCGCAGGCCACCACCCGGTCCACCGCCTGCCCCGCCGCCGGACCGGTCCGTGTCACCGCTGCCACCTTGACCGCCGGCACCCCCTCCGGCGGTCCCGTCACCGCCGGTACCCGCGTCCACACCGAGCGGATACTGGCGGACCAGGGTGAAGGTCGGACTGGTGACCGGCTCGGTGATCCCGAGCGCGCGACCGAACCCCTGGGCGAAGGTCGTCTTGCCGGCGCCGAGGTCACCGGCGAGGAGCAGCACGTCACCGGGGCGGCACAGGGGGGCGAGGGCCGCCGCCAGCGCCCGGGTCCCGGCCGCGTCCCGCGTCCGGGCCACCACTGTCCGCTCGGACGCACGGACAGCAGCCGCCCGGCGGTTGCCGGGATCGGTCGACGCAGCCGGGGTGCTCATCCGCCGCCCTCCACCGGACCGACCGCTCCCGCCTCGGGTTCCGAGGACCAGCCGAGCAGGTGCTTCGCCCGCACCAGGTCGGCGCGCATCTGGGCGACGACCTCGCCGCCCGACCGGAGGGCCGCCGCCGGGTGGAAGGTGGGCACCAGCCGGGCGTCTCCGAACGGGTAGGACGTCCCCCGGAGCCTGGTGATCCCCTGATCCGTCTGGAGGAGCAGCCGGCTGGCGAAGTTGCCCAGGGTGACCACCACCGCCGGTCGGATCAGGTCGATCTGGGCGGCGAGGTACGGGCGGCAGGCGGCGACCTCCGCGGGCCGGGGGTCCCGGTTGCCGGGAGGTCGGCACTTGACCACGTTGGCGATGTAGCAACGGCGCCGGTCCACGCCGAGCTCCTCGGCCAACAGGCGGTCGAGGAGCTTGCCGGAGCGGCCCACGAACGGCTCGCCACACAGGTCCTCGTCGCGACCGGGGGCCTCGCCCACCAGGAGGAGATCGGCCTCCGGGTCGCCGGTGCCGAAGACCACCTGGGTCCGCCCGGCGGCCAGCGCGCACCGCGTGCATCCTGCCGCCTCGCGGGCCAGATCGGCGAGCTCGGTCGTCTCGGCCACCGGAGCATGGTATCCCCCGGATGGCGGGACCGGGCCGGCCGGGCCGGCCGCGCCGGCCGCGCCGGCCGCGCCGACTGCACGACTGCCGACAGTGGACCGGTGACCGCCGACACCGGCACCGGCACCGGCACGTGAAGACCGCTGCCTGGTACCGTGGCCCGACCGCCCGCCGGGGACGTGGGACCGCGGACGAAGGCGGTCTCCGTGCGGATCCGGAGCGACGTGCGTGCGCCGGACGCACGCACCGCTCCCGGCGACGCGGCCGGTAGGTCGCACGGCGACCGGGCGAGGTGACCGCACGGGCCGAGGTGACCGCACGGGCCGAGGGGTGGCACCGGCCGAGGGGGGAAGCATGGGACCAGCGGGGTCGACCAGCACCGGCGTCGGAGTGGAGCAGGGTCGGACGGCGAGCGAGCCGTCGCGCTCCGGGTTCGTGTTCCCCGATCGGCTCCGCCGAGGGCTGGTCGTCTTCTGGATGGCCTCGGGGCTGGCGGTCACCGGCCTCGCCTCCCTGGTACACGGCGAGCGCGCCTACGGCGTGGCGTGGGCGGTGGTGGCCGGCCTGTACACCACGCCGGCCCTGGTGCTCTCGGTGCTGGCGGCCCGCAGGACCGCCCCCGCCGACCGGACGTTCTGGCGCCTGTGGGCGGCCGGACTGTCCGCGGCCTACCTGGTCGGCGTGGCGGTGGTCCTGGCCGTGCTCACCGGGCTCCCCGTGTTCAAGGTGGCGTTCGGCGTGCTCATCGGCCTGGTCGCGGTCCTGTGGTGCGGTGCGGTCGGCTACCTCGTCGCCAAGAAGTCGGGTCGGCGGAACCTGGCGATCGACGTGATCGACGCGGCGATCGCCCTGGCCGCCGGGATCGCCCCGGTCCTCGTCCTGGTGGTGCCGTCCATGGCCCGGTCGGGTGCGCTGTGGCTGGTGGTGCCGGCCGCCGCCACCGCCGCCGCCATGCCCGCCGCGGCCGCCGGATCCGCCATGCTCTACGTCAGGATCCCGAACCGCACCCGGCTGGTGCAGTGGGTCGGGATAGCCGCCTGCCTCGCCGGGGCAGCCGACGCGTGGCTGCAGGTCGCCCAGGGAGTCGACCGGTTCCGGCTCCCGTCGCCCCCGCTGCTCGCGGTCCAGGCGGTCAGCATGGGGCTCCTGTTGATGATCCCGCTGTTCGCACGCCGCAAGACCGGGAGGGGGCTCGAGCGGCTGGCGCCCGAGGAACAGGTCCGGCGGCGGAGCGTCATCCCGGTGCTGGTCTTCGCGTCCGTCCCGGTGCTCGTCGCCGAGACGCTCCTCCTCCACGGGCGCACGCCCTGGGTGGTCCCCTACGCGGTGTGCTTCCTCGGCGGACTCGTCCTGGTGGTGACAGCACGCCAGCTCGTCATGGCACGGGAGACCCGCGACCTCTACCGCGCCTTGGAGGCAGAGGACGCCGAGCGCAGGCGGCTGCTGTCCAACCTTGTCCACGCGGTCGACGACGACCGCCACCGCATGGCGTCACAGCTCCACCAGCTGGCGGCGGGTTCGCTCGGGACGCTGGGGGCCCTCATGCAGGCGGCGTTCTCCTCGCTCCCCCCGGAGTCCGCCGGCATCCTCACCACCGCCCTGGACGACGTCCGCAGAGACGTCGCTGACCGGGTCGAGTCGTTCCGGCGCCTGATGACCGCCGTCCGTCCGCCCGTCCTGACCGACCAGGGACTGGCGTCCGCCCTGACCGCTTCGGTGGCCGACCTGTTCGACACCACCTCCGGCCGGCGACCGCCGGCGTTGACCGTCCGGAGCGACCCGGACCTCGATCTCGACTGGACGACCAAGACGATCGTCCACCACATCGTCCTGGAGGCGATCGGGAACACCCGGCGCTACGCCACCGTGTCGAGGGTGGAGGTCACCCTCGGGATCGAAGGGGACCACCTGGTCGTGGACATCATCGACGACGGGGTCCACTCGGAGGCGCCCACCACGGAGGACGACGACATCTTCGGGACGATCCGTCTCTTCGCCGGGCTGGCACAGGGGGAGGTCACGTTCCACAATCCGCCGGACGGCGGCACCGCCATCCATGTGGTGCTCGGTGGGGACCCCCCGGAACCCCCGGCGGCCCCCGGGACCGGGGGCCGCCTCCGGGTGATCACCGGCGGCGACGAGGACGGGGAGGCATCCGTCTCCGGACAGGAGCATCCCGGTGGGCGGGGACTTCTGCCCGCAGGCAGGCCCGGGGTGTCCGACTCCGACACCAGACGGCCGATCGGGGTGGTGCGGGGAGCCGGAGACGAGGACGTACCGGAGACGTGACGGCACCCGGCTCCCGGTGCCCGCGCCGGACCCCGACCGGCTCGGGGGTCAGGTGTCGCCGACCGCGGAACCGGCCATCTCGCCGAACCCGCTCCGGGTCGCCACGGTGGCCGGGGTCGTGTGACGTGCGGCCCGGCCGCCTCGCAGGTGGGCGTGGACCGGTGCACCCGGGACGTGCCCGGGAGCCGGCGTCGCGCTCCAGGGTCCGGGGAACGATGTGGTGACGGCAGGCGCGGCTACGGGAGCCCCGGCGACTGTCGCCGACACCCGGGAAGGGATGACGACCGGATCTTCCTCGCCGGAGCGGCGGGCGACCGCCTCGAACATCCGGTTGAACACCAGGTACTTGCCGACGAAGAGGAGGCCGAAGGCGACGAGGTTCGCCCCGTCGACCACCGCGGTCGACGCCAACGAGTGGAGGTCGTGCGCACGGCTGTAGTCGGCGGCCAGGGTCGCCGTGCCCATGGCGATGGCGATGCCCACCACGGAGAGGATCCAAAAGGGCGCCACCTCGCGCCACACGTCGGACCGTCCCGTCTTCCCCCATGTCCAGTTGCGGTTCAGCCAGTAGCCGGGGACCGTCGCCACGACGTTGGCGAACACGGTGCACGCCACCGCCCCCCAGAGGTGGAGGACGCCGAACACGAGGGTGAGGACGCTGAAGGACACCACGGTGGTGATGACCGACCCCATCACGTACCGGTAGAGCTTCACGCCCAGCGGGCTCCGGTAGAACGCCCACAGCTGTGTCGGTCCGTAACGCATTCGCAACATTGTAGACACAGGATCGACAGGGTACCGGTCGCGGTCCGGCGCTCCGCCCGGACCCGCCGGGCGCGGGAACCGGAGGTGCACCGGCAGGAGGCGACGCCGGTTTAGCATCGGGATCGACGTTCCGCCGGGACGGACGAGGCGGCCGGCCCCGGCGGCCGGGGACGGTCCCGTCGGACCGATTCGGGGGCCGCTGCACCACTTGGCCCGGCGGGGGCGGGCCCGGTGGGACAGAGACGGGCCCGGTGGGGGCGAGAGCGAGCGCGAGAGCGAGGAGGTACCCGGGGTGGCGACACCAGCACCTCAGCCGAGGATCCGGATGCGCCCCGACCAGCGCATGGCGTCGATCGAGGAGGTCGCCTTCGGCGTGTTCGCCGAGCGGGGCTACTCGGCGAGCGGGCTGGCCGAGATCGCGGAACGCGCCGAGGTGTCGAAGACGCTCCTCTACCACTACTACCCGGACGGGCGCCCCGAGTTGATGGTGGCCGTCATGGGTGGGCTGGCCCATGATCTCCTCGCCGCCACCGGTCAGGCGGTGTCCGCCCCGGTGACCGCCGAGGCCCGCCTCACCCGTTTCGTCGAGGCCTTCCTCGGCCACTTCGTCGAACGGCCGGAGGCGTTCCGACTGCTCTTCCGCGACCCCTGGGGGTCGGGCGACCCCGCGGTCGTCGGCCGGTCCGTGCAGACGAACGTGGAGCTCTCCGGTCAGCTGATCGAGCCCCTGGCCCGTTCGGGGGCGCCCGGTGCCGCCCTCGTCACCTCGACCCAGGGTGTCATCGGGTTCCTCCTGGCCGCCACCGAGCTCGTCCTGTCCGGCCAGGTCCCCCCGCACCAGGCGGTGGACGCGTCCGTCCGGTTCCTCGTCGCCGGCATGGCCGGGCTGGACGACCTCGCCCGCTGAGCGGGCTGCGACCGGGTCACCCGACCCCGACCCCGACCCCGACCCGGTTCCCGGGATCAGCGCACCGTGCCGGGCGCGCCGTCTGTCCGGTCCGGGCGCCCGGCGTCCCCTCCCACGGTCAGCCGCGGCACCCGGGGCCCGATGCCGCACAGCACCTCGTAGGCGATGGTCCCGAGCCGTCGGGCCCACTCGGAGACGGTGATCTCGTGGTCGCCCTGGCGTCCGATCAGCACCACTTCGTCGCCCACGCGGACCGCCGGTTCCCGCCCGTCATCCGGGCCGCAGTCGACGACGATCTGATCCATGGTCACCACGCCAGCCAGGGGGCGGCGGACCCCCCCGATCAGCACCTCCACCCCACCGTCGAGCAGGCGGCGGGGAACGCCGTCGGCGTAGCCGATAGGCACGGTGGCGACCACGGAACGCTCGGGCAGGGGGCGCCTCCGGCCGTAGGAGGGGCGGGCGCCGGCGTCGAGCTCGCGGACGAACGCCACCTGGGCCCGCAACGAGAGCACGGGGGAGAGCCCCCGGGTGACCAGGTCCTCTCCCCCGCCCCCACCCCGGTCCCCCCCATCCGTTCCGGCGAGCGCAGTGGCGATGGCGGGGGACGGCGCTACGCCGTAGAGGGCGATGCCGCAGCGCACCATGTCCCGCCGGGAATTCGGGACGAGCACGGTGGCCGCCGAGTTGGCCACATGGACCATGGGGGGCTGGATGCCGGCGGCGCGCAGACCAGCCACCGCCCGGTCGAACCGGGCGAGCTGGAGGGCGGTGAACTCGTGGTCGCCGGGATCGTCCCCGTCGGCGACCGCGAGGTGGGTCCACAGCGCACCGAGCCGGAGCGCCGGATCGCCGGTGACCTGGTCCGCCAACCCCACCAGATCGGCGGGGTCCGCACCGACCCGGTGCATGCCGGTGTCCACCTTCAGGTGCACCTCGATCGGCGGGCCGCCTCCACCGGCCCTGTCCGCCGCCCGACTCAGCGCCTCCACGCCCCGGTGGGTGTAGAGGGTCGGGACCAGGCGGTGACGGACCGCCTCGGCCATCGCCGAGGGGAGCGGCTCGGACAGCAGGAGGATCGGAACGTGGATGCCCGCCTCCCGTAGGACGATCGCCTCTTCCACCAGGGCCACCGCCAGCCACGAGGCGCCGCCGGCGATGGCGGCCCGCGCCACGGGCACGGCCCCGTGCCCGTACCCGTCGGCCTTGACCACCGCGCACAGCGACGAACGGCCGGCGGTGGCGGCCAGCACCGCAGCGTTGTGGCGGACCGCGTCGAGGTCGACCTCGGCCCACGCCGGCCGGAACCGCTCAACCACGCCGGTGCCCATCCCGCAGCGCGGAGAACACCGACGAGACCAGCCCGGGAAGGTCCCCCGCGACGAGGCCCTCGG
This sequence comes from Actinomycetes bacterium, assembly GCA_021801235.1. GTDB lineage: Bacteria > Actinomycetota > Acidimicrobiia > Acidimicrobiales > RAAP-2 > DASZIT01. Next base: position 1,300 of record JAJYYG010000171.1, on the reverse strand, counting down.
CCGGACCCAGGCCGGCGGCGCGGCCGTGGAGATGGGCAGCGGCCGCCGTGGCCCTGTGCGGGTCCACCCCGCGGGCGATCAGGGCGCCGATCATGCCGGAGAGGACGTCCCCGGTGCCCGCCGTGGCCAGACGGGGCGAGCCGGCCATGGCGACCAGCACCCGTCCGGACGGTTCCGCCACCGTGGTGGTGGGCCCCTTCACCAGCGCGATCGTGCCGGAGGCGGCGGCCAGGCGGCGGGCCGCATCGATCCGGTCCGGACCGGGCGGCGACAGCAGCCTCCCGTACTCGCCGTCGTGCGGGGTGAGCACGACGGGAGACCTGGTCTCGAGGGGGCGTCCGGCGGCGAACGACCCGAGCGCGAACAACCCGTCGGCGTCGACCACGACCGGTACCGGCGACAGGGCGACGAGCCGGCGCACGTCGGCCGCGGTCGCCGGGTCGCGCCCGAGGCCCGGCCCCACCACCACGGCCCCGCACCGGTCGGCAGCCGTCAGGGCGTCCCCGGACCAACCGTTGGCCGCCAGGGGGAGGCCGACCGCCTCCGGAGCCGGCGATCCGGCCAGATCCCCTCCCGGCACACCGAGCCGGACCATCCCGGATCCGGTCCGGAGCGCGGCACGGGCGCACATCCCGGCAGCGCCGGTCATTCCGGGGGAGCCGGCCACCACCAGCACGGCGGCGTCCCACTTGTTGCCCGCCTCGTTCCGTTCGGGGACCAGATCCGCGATGTCGGAGTCCTCGAGCACGTGGATGCGGGCGGGCCCGGCGGGGAGCCCGATGTCGGCGACGACCACCCTCCCCGCCAGGGATCGGCCGGCACCCTGCACCAGGCCCGGCTTGGCGGCGACGAAGGTCACCGTGCGGTCGGCCGGCAGGGGACTTCCCGGTGCCTCCCCCGTGTCGCCCAGTACACCGGACGGGATGTCCACCGCCAGGACGGGCGTCCCCGGCGGGCAGGACGGCGCGTCGTACCCACCGCGGAACCCGGTCCCGAACGCGGCGTCGATGACCAGGTCGACGGCTGGGAGGCGAGTCCGGTCGCCGGGTGCGACCACCTCGATCCGCGCCCCCCGTCCCGACAGGCGTCCGGCCGCCACCCGTCCGTCGGCCCCGTTGTTCCCCTTGCCGGCCACCACCACCACCCGGCGCCCGTAGGCGCCGCCCAGCATCGCCAGCGCGGCGGTCGCCACCGCGGTGCCGGCCCGGGCCACCAGCACTTCCAGCGGGACCGTCGCCTGGGCGGCGGCGTCGACGGCCTGCATCTCGGCGACGGTGAGGACGGGTTGCACGGGAGTCGA
>JAJYYG010000172.1 GCA_021801235.1 Actinomycetes bacterium | reverse complement strand
GGAACCCACGTCGGCCTCGACGGTGATCGTCCACGAACGGCCCCCGAGCAGCGGTGAGGCGTCGCTCGGGACGTGGGAGATCGGCGGCAGGTACTCGTAGGTGTCGCGGAGGTGCGGGCCGGCGGCGGGGGACGACATGCCGAACAGCTCGATGGTCCGGTCGTCCAGGGGGAGCACCCCCATCGCCCCCGCCTCCGCCCACCAGAGGTCGACCAGCTGGCGGAGCCGCTCGGGCTCCTCCCCCGACAGGTCGTGACACTCGGAGAAGTCGGCGTCGAGGTGGAACAACTCCCACTCGTCGAGGTCGTAGGGGTGGCCGGGCTGGTGGTAGGTGGTGGCCTTCCAGCCGTCCGCGTAGATGCCCCGGTGGCCCATCTGCTCGAAGTACTGGACCGACCGGGGAGCGGGCGCGTCCGGGTCGGTGAAGGTGGACCTGATCGAGCGGCCGTGCAGCGGGATCTGGGGATGGCCCCCGAAGTCCTCGGGCAGCGGGGCGCCGGTCACGTCGAGCACGGTGGCGGCCAGGTCGACGGCGTGGCAGAACGGCGTGCGGACGGCCCCGGGGTCCGGCACGACCGCCGGCCAGTGGACGACCAGCGGGTCGCGCACGCCGCCGCCGTAGGTGTTCTGCTTGTACCAGCGCAGCGGGGAGTTTCCCGCCTGGGCCCACCCCCACGGGTAGTTGGAGTGGGAGTGGGGGCCGCCGACCTCGTCGAGACGGTTCGCCACCAGGTCGTCGACGTCCTCCGCCTGCAGGTTGAAGAAGCTGAACTCGTCCATCACCCCGTACGGCCCACCCTCGCGGCTGGCCCCGTTGTCGGACACCACGGTGAGCAGCGTGTTGTCGAGGCGACCGATCGAGCCGAGGAAGTCGACCAGCCGGCCGATCTGGGCGTCGGTGTGCTCGAGCATGGCGGCGAAGGCCTCCTGCAGCCGGCACGAGAACGCCTTCTGGGCCGGGGTCAGCTCGTCCCAGGGCGGCACTCCCGGGTTGCGGGGGGCGAGCGTGGTGCCCGGCGGGACGATGCCGAGGTCGAGCTGGCGCTCGTACCACCGGCGGCGCACGACGTCGTAGCCCTCGTCGAAGGCTCCCCGCCACTTGTCGCGGTAGGCCTGCGGGGACTGGTGCGGGGCGTGGGTGGCGCCGAAGGCGAGGTAGAGGAAGAAGGGCCGGTCGGGCCGCACCGAGACCAGGTCGCGGATCCACCGGGTCGACTGGTCGACGAGGTCCTCGCTCACGTGGTAGCCGTCCTCGGCGCGCCGGGGCGGGTCGATGTGGTGGTTGTCCTCGGTCAGCTCGGGGTGGAACTGGTCGGTCTCTCCCTGGAGGAAGCCGTAGTACCGGTCGAACCCCTTCTGCAGGGGCCAGTTGGTGTGCGGGCCGGCGGCCGACGTCTCGGTCATCGGGGCGAGGTGCCACTTGCCGGCGGCGAAGGTGGCATAGCCGTGGGCGCGCAGCAGCTCGGCGACCGTGGCGGCGCGGGGGGTGATGCCGCCCCGCATGTGGGGGTAGCCGGTGTTCCAGTTGGAGATGGCCCGCATGCCGACGCTGTGGTGGTTCCGTCCGGTCATCAGGCAGGCGCGCGAAGGGGAGCACAGCGCGGTGGTGTGGAAGCCGGTGTAGCGCAGCCCCCCGGCGGCGAGGCGGTCGATGGCCGGGGTGGCGAGGGTGGAGCCGTAGCAGCCGAAGTGGGCGAAGCCGGTGTCGTCGAGGACGATGGTGACCACGTCGGGACCCCCGGTGCCCGCCGGCGGGTCCGGCCACGCCGGGACGGACTCCTGGTAGGTCCGGCCGATGCGGCCGGCGAACCCGGGCTCGGCGGTCACGGTGCTCCCTCGGCTGGTGGCCGGCGATCGTGCATGTCGGGACCTCCCCCACGTCGGGCGATACTCGTCGGACACCGCCCCTCGGACACCGCCCCTCGGACACCGCCCCTCGGACACCGCCCCTCGGACACCGGAGACTCAATCAGGTGACACTCCGAGTGTCAACTGTTTCCCGGGTCCCGGCGGTGTTCCCGGGCCGGTGCCGGCCGCGCCGGCCGGCCACCTGTGCCAGAGTCTCTGCGAAGAGGCGCGCCCGCCCCGGCCTCCCGGTCGCACCGCGCCGGGGCCCGGCGGGCCGGGACGGGAGGACCAGCGTGAAGTTCGGGATCGTGTTCGCCAATACGGGGCCGTGTGCGGATCCCGACACCGCCGTCGAGTTCGCCCGGGCGGCGGAGTCGGCCGGGTTCGAGTCGCTGTGGACGGTGGAGCACGTGGTGGTGCCGGCCGGCTACGAGTCGACCTACCCCTACGACCGGTCGGGCCGGATGCCCGGCTCGGACGACGCCCCGATCCCCGACCCCCTGGTCTGGCTGGCCTACCTGGCCTCGGCCACCACCACCATCGGGCTGGGCACCGGGGTGCTGATCGTGCCCCAGCGCAACCCGGTGGTGCTGGCCAAGGAGCTGGCCACCCTCGACCACCTCTCGGGCGGTCGCATGCTGTTCGGTGCCGGGGTCGGCTGGCTGGAAGAGGAGTTCGACGCCATCGGCATCCCGTTCTCCGAGCGGGGGAGGCGGACGGACGACGCCATCGGTGCCATGCGGGCGCTGTGGGGCGAGGACCGCGCCTCCTACGCCGGGGAGTTCACCACCTTCACCGACTGCATCGCCCGGCCGCAGCCGGTGGGCGGGGCGATCCCCGTCCACGTCGGGGGCCATACCGAGGTAGCGGCCCGTCGCGCCGGGCGACTGGGCGACGGGTTCTTCCCCGCCTCCGGCAACCACGAGCAGCTCGCCGCGCTGTTCGACCTGGCCAAGCGGACCGCCGCCCAGGAGGGGCGGGACCCCGACGCCATCGAGCTCACCGCCGGGGGGAACGGCGCCTTCGGCCCGGGCGCTCTCGACGAGGTCGCCGCGCTGGCCGCGCTCGGCGTGGAACGCGTGGTGGTGCCCGCCTTCCTGTTCTGGAAGGACCCCGCCGCCTCGCTCGCCGCCTACGGCGACGAGGTCATCGACCGGGCCTGACCGGGAGACCGGGACGCCGGGGGACCGGATGGCAGCGAGGGAGGATGCCGTGACCGCACGATCCATGCACACCGCCGGTGGGCCGGAGGCAGGGGGACCGGACTGGGTGTCGATCACCCGGCGCAACGCCCGATCGGTGCAGACGACGGTCGGGTGGATCTTCTGGGACCCGGGGGCGATCGCCCGCTACACGGCGGCCGGGCTCCCCGCCGAGCTCGCCGGACCGCTCGGCTACCTGGCCGCCCGCTGCGCCCCGCTGGCGGGCGCCGGCCCGGACGCGGTCGTGGCCGCCTTCGGCTCGATCAGCCCGCTCGGCATCCGGGCCGTGTTCGACCTCCTCGACACCCCCGACGGCTTCCTCCGGCTGTGGCGGGCCCGGGACGAGGCGGTGGCCGAGGGGCTGGCCCACCACGCCCCGGACATCGTGGCGCCGCTGGTCGAGCTCGGACCGGCCCTGTGGGAGGTCGTCGACCGGCTACCGCTGGTGGGGCGGGTGTTCTTCGGGGCGCACCTGGCCGTGGAGCGGCCGGACGACCCGCTCCTGTCCGGGTGGCACGCGGTCAACTGCCTGCGGGAGTGGCGCGGGGACACCCACTGGGCCCTGGTGGTGGCCGAGGGGCTCACCCACGCGGAGGCATCCATCCTCCACAACGCCTGGCTCGGCTACGAGGGGGACTGGCTCGCTCAGTCACGGGGAACCGCCCCGGAGGACATCGAGGCCGGGTGGGCCGCGCTGCGCGACCGGGGCCTGGCCGAAGGACGGGCGGTGACGCCGGCGGGGATCGCGCTCCGCCAGCGGATCGAGGACGACACCGACCGGCTGACCACGCTGCCGTGGGAGCTCGCCGGCGAGCCCCTGGCGCTCGAGTTCGCCGAACGACTCGAGCCGCCCTGTGCCCTGCTGCTGGCGCGGGTCGACGAGACGGCGGGCCCCAACTACCAGCCCGCCTCGCGGATCCGCCGCGCCGCCGGGTAACCGGACCGCTGGGCCCCGGGGATCGGCGGTCGCCGTTGGGCCCGACACGGCGGTCGCCGTTCGGGCAGAGTGGAGCCGTGCCCTCCCACCGCACCGTGGTCGCCCGGCTGCGCGAGGTCGTCGGCAACCACGTCGTCACCGACCCCGAGGTGATCGCCCCCTTCGCCCGTGACTGGACGAACCGGTTCCGCGGCCAGACCCCCGCGGTGGTGCGGCCGGGTTCCACCGGAGAGGTGGCGGGCGTGGTCCGCGCCTGCCGGGAGCTCGGGGTCGCCCTGGTCCCCCAGGGCGGCAACACCGGGCTGGTGGGAGGGGGCGTGCCGCTGCACGGCGAGGTCGTCCTCAGCCTCGGACGCCTGACGTCGGTCGACGAGGTCGACACGGTCGCCGGACAGCTCACCGCCGGGGCCGGCGTCGCGCTCGGCACGGTGCAGCAGGCTGCCGGGGCCGCCGGCTGGCGGTACGCGGTGGACCTCGCCAGCCGCGGCTCGGCGACCGTGGGAGGCACGGTGGCCACCAACGCCGGGGGCACGCACGTCCTGCACCACGGGGACACCCGGGCGCAGCTCCTCGGCATGGAGGCGGTGCTCGGAACGGGAGCGGTCGTCTCCCACCTCGGCGGCCTGGTGAAGGACAACACCGGCTACCACCTGCCGGGCCTGGTGTGCGGGAGCGAGGGGACCCTGGCCGTGGTGACCGCGGCCCGGCTGCGCCTGGTGCCCGACCTGCCCTGGCGGACGGTCGCCGTCCTGGCGTTCGCCTCGGTGGCGGACGCCCTCGGAGGGTCCGCGGTCCTCCGGCGGTCGCTCCCCTCCCTCGAGGCGGTCGAGCTCTTCCTCGCCCCGGGGCTCGAGCTGGTCTGCACGGTGACCGGGATGTCACCCCCGTTCCCCGAGGCCCACCCCGCCTACCTCCTGGTGGAGGCGGCCGACCGGGTCGACCCGACGGAGGCCGTCGCCGAGGCTGTCGGGGCGGTCGGGCGCCTGGCCGGCTCCGTCGTCGCCACCGAGTCCTCGCGGCGCGCCGAGCTGTGGCGGTACCGGGAGGCGCACACCGAGGCCATCAACACGCTCGGCCCGCCCCACAAGCTGGACGTGACGCTCCCGCTCGGCGCGCTGGCCGAGTTCGTCGACCGGGTGCCGGTCGAGGTGCATGCGGTCGACCCGACGGCGCGGACCTGGCTCTTCGGTCACGCAGGAGACGGCAACGTCCACGTGAACGTGACCGGCCCCGCCCCCGGGGACGAGCGGGTGGACGAGACGGTGCTGCGCCTGGTGGCGGGCTACGGCGGCAGCATCAGCGCCGAGCACGGCATCGGCGCCGCCAAGCGGCGGTGGCTCCACCTCGCCCGGTCGGACAGCGAGATCGCCGCGTTCCGGGCGATCAAGCGGGCGCTCGACCCCGACGGCATCCTCAATCCGAACGCGCTCCTCCCACCCGAGCCGTCCTGAGGACCGCACCGGAGAGGCGGTTCTGCTCGTTCGGTAGTGGGCCGGTTCGCATCCGGCCAGGTGGCGGCGCCACCCGTCGCATCCCACCACACGGGGGAGGGGAGAGGGGGGGTAGCGTGAGGAGAGGAGGGGCGTATGAGGCGGGCTCCGAGAGGGAGGTGGACCGGACGTGGTCGAGAAGATCAAGATGGCAGCTGCCATCGTCAAGGAGACGTTCACCCATCCACTGACCACGTCGGTGATCCGGGTACACGGCGGGGAGATCCAGATCGAGCGGGACGGGGCGGACTCCGACGATGTACCTGCTACGCCCGCGGACGTTTCGTAGGTCTCCGGTACACGTCCGGTGGCGGCTGGCGACGATGACGGGAAGGTCGTTGCACCGTACTTCAAGATGGTCTTTCTGTCGGTCCTCGGGCTGACGGTGGTCATGCTCGGAGTCACCGTGTGGCTCTCCATCGGGTTCAGTCACCCGGACGGAAACATCAACAGCACGATCAGCACCACGAGCTCCTTGTGCAAGATCGGCTTCGGAGCGATCGCCGGACTCATCGGTGGCCGCGTCGGTTGAGCCCACCAGGATCTCCGGGCGGGGTCCCCGGCATCTCTCGCCGGGCACGGGGAAGATGGGCCGGTCATCCTCCTGCCGCCGCCCGGACCGAGCAGGGTGACTCCGCCTGCTCCCCGCCGCGCTCGGGCTGACACGACCCACCCTGCGGAAGCCGCTTCCCTGGCAGTTCGCGACCGCTCTTCAGGGCTGAGCCTCGTCGACCGTGGTCATCGAGTCGAGGTCAGAGGGCTCGCTTGACCACTGGGTCCTTGCCCCGGTGGACGGGCACTGCCCCAGGACACGAGGACCGCTGGTGATCTACGGGCCATCCGGATGAGCACCGCCCTACGGCCGCTCAGTTCGGCGGGTCGGCTCGGTCGCCAGTCGTTGGGCTCGAGTGGGCGGCCCAGACCCGGCGGCCCAGCCGATCGGGACGCCGCACCGGTCGGAGACGGCGGTCCGGCTCAGTCGTCCGGGTAGTGGACGACCGCGACCGACCCGTGGTTGCCCGACTCGACGGTGATGCCACTCGGCAGGGCCTCCTGCATCTCGGCGACGTGGCTGATCACCCCCACGATGCGGCCCCCGTCCTCCAGCGAGCGCAGCACCTCGACGACGGCGTCGAGCGACTCCGGGTCGAGCGACCCGAACCCCTCGTCGACGAAGAGGGCACCCATCTCGCGGTTCGAGCCCCCCGAGACGACGTCCGCCAGCCCGAGTGCCAGCGCCAGCGCGGCCATGAAGGTCTCCCCGCCGGACAGGGTCGTCGCCGCCCGGAACTGGCCGGTGTTGACGTCGAAGACCGAGAGGTCGAGCCCGAACGCCTTGCGGCCGTCGGTGGCGGTGTCCGCCAGCGCCAGCTGGTACCGGCCGGCGGTCATCGTCGACAGCCTCGCGTTGGCCTGGACGAGCACCCGGCGGAGGTAGTCGGCCAGCACCCAGTTCTCGAGCGACAGGCGGGTGGTCACCGGGCCGTTGCCGCGCCCGGCGCAGAGGTCGGCGAGGGAGGACACCTCCTCGTAGGACCGGCGGGCGACCTCGATCGCCCCCGCCTGCGCCGACAGGAGATCCGGAGCGCGGCGGACCTCCTTCGCCGCCGCCTCGAACTGGCCTTGGCGTCTGACGAGGTCGAGGTGACGGGCGTCCGCCGTCCGGTGGCGCTCCTCCACTGCGGTCGTGTCGGGCTCCGCCGCCGGGCCACCGGCCGCCTCATAGTCGGCGACCACCCGGCGGGCCACGAGGCGTCGGTCGTGTCGGTCGGAAAGGCCCTGCTCGGCGACAGCGATGTCCTCTACGGTCCGGGCCAAGGCGGCCAGCGCGGCGGGGTCGTCGAGGCCCAGTTCCGCCAGCTTCGGCCCCAGCAGGTCGAGCGCCTGATCGCGCGCGTGACGGGCGAGGGCGACCTCCCCCACCTGGTCCGCCAGCTCCCGGACCGCCGCGGCAAGATCGGCCGCCGACGCCGCCCGCTCGGCGAGCGGTGCGTAGGCGCCGTACGCGCCGGCGAAGGCGTCCCGGTCCACCTCCCACTCGCGTTGCCGGCCGTCGAGGGAGGCACCCTGCTCCTCCAGGGAGGCGGCCTCACGGTCGAGGCGCCGGCGGGCTCCGTCCACCTCGTCCGTCTCGGAGCGGAACCTGGCGCTTGCCGTCCCGTGGTCGACCGCCGCCGCCTCGGCCTTGGCCACCGCCTCGGCCGCACCGGTCCGTTCGGCTTCCAGCGCCACCAGATCGCCGGGATCACCGAGGGCGGCGAGGGCGGCCTGCATCTCCTCGAGCCGGCCGGCGAGGGCGGAGCGCACCCGTGCCGTTTCGTCGCGCCGGTCGCCGGTCGCCGCCAGGGTCGTGTCGTCCGGGGTCCCTTCGACCATCGGCGCCGGCGACGGGTGGTGGGTCGACCCGCAGGTGGGACAGGCCTCGCCCTCCACCAGGCCGGCGGCGAGCACCCCCGCCTGGCCCGACCGCCAGGCCCGGAAGGTCTCCTCGAACGTCGCCTGTGCCTCCGCCTCCGCCCGCACCGCGGTCGCCACCTCGCCGGTGAGGCGGGCGACGTCGGCGGTCTTCTCCGCCACGGCACGAGCCCGCTCGAGAGCGGCGTCCGCGACGTCGAGCCGGCGACGGGCCGGTTCGATCCCCCCGGCCACCCGGGCCAGCTCCTCCACCGTCCGGCCGAGCGCGGCCAGGGCCGCCTCCCGCTGTGCCAGCCCGGCGACCGCGGTTTCGTGGTCCGCGGCTCGAACCTTCAACGCTTTCCGGTCGTCCTCGAGCGTCCTGCGTCGCTGCTCGAGCGCTTCGTAGCCGGTCGCCGCCCCGGCCAGCCGTCCGGCTTCCGAGGCGAGACGCTCCCCGAGCCGTGCGGCTTCGGTGGCGTTCTCCAACGCGTCGCCATCCTCCGGGGCGAGCAGGGGACGCAGGCGGACGCGTTCCGCCTCGAGTGCCGGCTCCGCTTCGGCCAGCGTCGCCGTGCTCCGCTGCCACTGGGCGAGGGTCGGCGCCAGCGTGGCCACCTCCTTCGCCCGGTCGAGCGACGCGGCCAGGGCCGCGTCCTCCGCCTCTTCGGCGGCGAACCCCGCCACCAGTGCCTGCGCCTCCTTCCACTCGCGCCAGCGCTGCGCCTGGTCCCTCGCCTCGGCCAGCGCGCCCGCCGCCGCGTCGAGCTCGGCCTTGGCCCGGCCGACCCGCTCGGACAGCACGCCGCCGAGCCGTCCGACCTCGGTCACCACTGAAGGGAGAGACTCCGGCGCCAACCGGGCCCCGGGCCCCGACCCGGACCCCGGACCCGCCGCCGATCCGGGCCCGAACCCGGACCCGGCACCCGGACCCGGCACGCTGCCGGCCCCGTCGAAGTCCGCCAGCGTGTGGGGAACGTCCCCGGGCAGCGCGTCGGCGACGGTCGCCACCGCATGGCCGATCCGCCGGAGGCAAGCCTCCTGGTCGGCCGCGGCACCGTCGAAGGAGGCCCTGCGCTCCGCGGCGAGCGCCTGGAGCCGCTCGGTCGTCGCTGCGAACACGTCGATGGGGAAGAGCCGCCGGAGAAGGCCGGCACGCGCCCGGGTGTCGGCCTTCAGCACTTCTTCGAACTGGCCCTGGGGGATGAGGACGACCTGCTCGAACTGCTCCTTGGTCAGCCCGACCAGGTCGAGCACCGCGGCGGCCACCGCCTGCTTCCGGTTGATGCCGCCCCGGTCGCTGTCGGCCCGCCGCAGCAGCACGGTGCCCGCCTTCTCCGTCGGCCCGCCCGGACCCCTGCGGCGGGGGACGGGCTGGGCCGGGGTCCGCTCGATGCACCACCGCTCCCCGCGGACCTCGAACTGGAGCTCCACCCGGGTGGGCACGTCGGGCGCCGCGTACTGGCTGCGGACGTTGCCGTCGACCCGGAAGCCGGGCAGGTCGTCGTAGAGGGCGTAGACGATGGCGTCGAAGATGGTGGACTTGCCCGCCCCGGTCGGTCCGGTGATGGCGAACACCCCGTGGCGACCGAGGCGGCCGAAGTCGACGACCAGCTCGCCGGCGTAGGAGCCGAACGCCTGGAGAGTCAGCGTGCGGGGTCTCACGATCCGTCCCCCGCCGCCGTACCTGCCTCAGGCGCGCTGGCCCCTGACTCCGGGTCGGCCACCGCCGCCGATACCGCCCCCGCCGCCGTACCCGAACCCGCCGCCGACATGGACACCGCCCCCGCACCCGAACCCGACTCCGACACGGCCACCGACCCCGACACGGACACCGCCCCCGCACCCGCCCCGGACACCGCAGCCAGGACGAGGCTCCGTTCGTCGCCGGTGGCGGGTCGGCCGCGGAGCTCGGCCAGGAAGTCGAGCACCAGGTCCTCGGGTGGCCGCTCCTCCAGTGGGGCGCCGCCGTCACTCGGACCGCGGACGGGGCCCTGCCCGCCCCGGTCGTCGTAGCGCACACTGACCAGGTGGGGAAAGCGGGCACGGAGCCGGTCCATCGGCTGGAGCTGGGCGTGCTCGTCGGTGAGCCGCACGGCCAGCCAATGGTCGCGGTAGCGCTCGTGAACGGCCCCGGTCAACAGGTCGTCGAGGGCGCCGGTGAGGGTGTGGACGGGCCGTCCCACCGGGACCCGCACCTCCTCGACGGCCGCCACCCCTCCGGCCGTCAGCTCGACCACCCGGACCGACTTCGGGTGGTCCTCGCTGAACGAGTACGGGAGCGGCGAGCCCGAGTAGGCGACGTGGTCGTGGCCGGCGACGGCCTGGGGGCGGTGGAGGTGCCCGAGGGCGACGTAGTCGAACCCGGCGAACACCGCGGCATCGACGGCGTCCGCCCCGCCCACGGCCAGCTGGCGCTCCGAGTCGGAGGGCTGCGCGCCGCTGACGAAGGCGTGCGCCACCGCCACGGCCGGCATCGTCCCGAGCGCGCCGAGCCGGGACCGCGCCGAGCCGAGCGCGTCGGCGAGGACGTGCTCGTGGGTGCGACGCCTCGGGCTCCCGTCCTCGTCGGCGGCCGGCGGCGGCGTGAGCTGCGGGTCGAGGAAGGGGACCGCCACCAGAGCGACCCGCTGGTCGCCGGCGGCCAACACCAGCGGCTCGGGAGGGTGCTGGTCGTCGGCGAACACGTGGACGCCGGCGGACGCCTGCCGGCGGGCGCCGAAGCCGAGCCGCCGGGGGCTGTCGTGGTTGCCCGAGATCATGGCGACGACCGCGCCGGCCGACCGGAGGGCGTCGAGCCCGTCGTCCAGCACGGCCACCGCGTCCTCGGACGGCAGCGAGCGGTCGTAGACGTCGCCGGCCACGATCACCAGGTCGACCCGACGCTCCTCCACCAGTCCGGCGAGCCACACCAGAAAAGCCCGCTGCTCGGCCTCCATCGACTCGCGCTCGAACCGGCGACCGATGTGCCAGTCGCTGGTGTGGACGATCCTCATCGGCCTCGCGGTCACCGGCCCACACTGCCATGCGGGTGCGACCGGCAGTGCGCCCGCACCGCACCCGGCCGGCCCCACCCCACCTGCGGGCGCACCGCACCGCACCCGGCCGGCCCCACCCCACCTGCGGGCGCACCGCACCGCACCGGGCCGGGCCCGTCTCCCTCTGCTACCCTTCGACCAGTTACAAAAGCAGCGCAGCGGGGAAGCCGGTCGAAGTCCGGCGCTGGTCCGCAACCGTAGGTGGCGATCGCTCAGGTCGCCACGAGTCGGGATACCGCCGCACTGCTGGTTTGAGCCCATACCCGTCGAGAATTGCGGCAAGGGCTCGGTCGTTCCGGTGCCCTCGGTGGGCCAGTGGGGCGCCCGGGTCGTTGCCCGGAAGCGAGGAACCACTCCCATGTCCACCCCCCGTCTGTTGGCGGCGGTCGCCCTGCCGGCCTGCCTCCTCTTCGCCGTCGGCGCGGCACCGTCGGCGGTCGCCGGAGCCGCCACGCCTCCCGCACCCCGGACCGCCACCCCGTCCGCCCTGCCCGCCCTGCCCGCCCTGCCCCAGACCGCGTCCGCCCGGGCGGGCGCCGCCTGGCTTGCCGGCCAGCTCACCCCGGCCGGGTACATCCCTTCGACCACCACCCCCGGCCAGGCCGACCTGTCGGCCACCGCCAACACCGTCCTCGCCCTGGCCGCGGCCGGCACCGACCTCCCCCGCGCCCAGACCGCGCTCGCCTATCTCGAGACCCAGGTCGACGCGTACGTGACGGCGGGCGGGAGCGACGGGCCCGGCGAGCTCGCCCTGCTGGTCCTCGACGCCCATGCGCTGGGCGCCGACCCTTCGTCGTTCGGCGGCACCGACCTGGTCACGCGTCTGCTCGCCACCGAGCAGACCTCGGGCCCCGACACCGGGCTGTTCGGCAGCCAGAGCCCTACCTATGACGGCGCCGTCCGTCAGGGGCTGGCGCTCGCCGCCCTGGCCGCGGCAGGCGTCACCTCCGGGCCCCAGGTGGCCGCGGCGGAAGCGTGGCTGACCCACCAGCAGTGCCCGGACGGGGGGTGGACCAGCTACCTCACCACCGCCAACCCCTGCGACGGAAACCCGGCCAACTACGCCGGTCCGGACACCAACTCCACCTCCTACGCGGTGATCGGGCTGGAGGCCCAGCACGCCCTGGGCACCACCGCCGCAACGAGCGCCCTGGGCTTCCTCGAGGGAGCCCAGGATCCCGACGGCGGCTGGGGGTACGAGCCCAACACCACCAGCGCACCGGGCACCACCGACCCCGACTCGACCGCGCTGGTCGTCCAGGCCCTGATCTCCCTCGGGCAGTCGCCCTCGTCGCCGACCTTCGTGCGCGGTTCCGCCAACCCGGTCTCCGCCCTGCTGTCCTTCCAGCTCGCCTCGGGGTCCGGGGCGGGCGCCTTCACCTACCCCGGTGACGGCCCGACCCCGAACCTGCTGGCCACCTACCAGGCGGTCCCGGCGGTGGCCGGCGTGACCTTCCCGTTCGTGGCCGACGCCGGCGGCTACCACCTGGTGGCGTCCGACGGCGGGGTGTTCTCCTACGGGGACGCCCAGTTCCACGGCTCCGCCGGCAGCCTCCACCTCAACCAGCCCATCGTGGGGATGGCGTCGACCCCCGACGGCGGCGGCTACTGGCTGGTGGCGTCCGACGGCGGGGTGTTCTCCTACGGGGACGCCCAGTTCCACGGCTCCGCCGGCAGCCTCCACCTCAACCAGCCCATCGTGGGGATGGCG